>JBBSGA010000456.1:0-4590 GCA_038254585.1 Chloroflexales bacterium
CACCGTCACGCCGTCGCCGGTCTCCATCAAGGCCGAGTACGAGCGGCCGTCGTCCGAGATATGGCAGCCGTGGACTTTCGGCACCTCGGGGTAGAGCCCGCGGAAGATACTGAAGGTATGCGTCGAGAGACCACCCATCAGGCTGTAGGCCGCGATGAAGTTGTCGGGCAGATCGCCTCCCAGGCCCGACCGAATCTTGGCGTTGACCGAGGGCATCGGCGGCAAGTCGTCGTAGCGCCAGCCCGGCCAGAAGTCGTTGGTGTAGCGCGCGTTAGGTCCAATGACGCAGCGGAGGTAGAGCAGCCGGCGCTGCGAAACGCCCCGCATAAGATCGAGGCCGCGCTGGTAGTTCGGATCGTAGCGCTTATGGTATCCGACCTGCACTACGCGCCCGAGCTCCGCGGCGCGCGCCGCGAGGTGCTCAGCCTCGGACAGGAGCAGACACATCGGCTTCTCGACGAGCACGTGCGCTCCCGCCTCGATCGAGGCAAGCGCGGGCGGATAGTGGTCCACCGTTGTAATTAGGCACGCATCGGGATGGACTTCGTCGAGCAGCTTCTGATAGTCGGTGTAGCGCGCCGGAATCTGGAAGAAATCGCCGACGCGCTCGACCAGTTTCGCCGAAATGTCACAGGCCGCCACGATCTCGTAGCGCTCGTCAAGCTCGCGCAGGTACGGGATATGCATCCATTGTGCGATGTGGCCGCAGCCGATAACGGCCACGCGTAGTCTTTTCGTCGCCATCAGTTCGTCTCCATAAGCTCGGTCGCCGGTAGCCGGCCGGCTTCTCTGCGCCACTTTCCCGCGGCTACCGGTTGACCCCTAATGTCTCGTCGTGCAGTAAGACGATTGTGTAGACCGGCAAATGGTCGAAAGAGAGCCGGTGAACGTTCTCGTCGGCCTGCACCTCAACCGCGCGGGGCTCCTGGCCCGGCACATACGCAGTGGCCGACGTATAGCGGCGCGGCAGCCGGATGGCAATCTCTAGCGCTTCCAGGGCCCGCACGGCGTCCCTGGCCGCATCGTAGCCATAGTTGACCACGTGCAGGGCCGCGCCGCCGCCTACGTGCTGCAGATGCAGGCCGATATCGGCCGTGTGATCGATCGTCACCTGCGGCTGCTCGCCGAGTGCTGCGTCGAGCGCCTCGTCCATCGTCCGGCAGAGCGTCGTGCTCGGATGATTCAGGATCGCTTCGCGCGCCTCCGCCTCGAGATTTGCCCCGACCGGACCGAGCGCCACCAGGCGGCCGCCATCTTCGAGGTACCGGCGCAGCGCATCCGCCTGCCCCGGCGTTAGGTAGCTGCACTGCGGCAGCAGGAGCGTGCGATACCGGCGCAGCTGCTCGGCGTCGATCGGATCCTGGCGCAGCCTCCCGTCGGGAAAGAAGACGACGTCGTATGGCTGCGCCTGCCGGCTCAGCTGCGCCGTGATCTCCCAGAAGGCGATCTCCAGCCCGGCGACGGACGCGTTGCGCAGATTGTCTGAGAAGGCCGACTGGCGCGCGATCAGGTTGAAGTTGCTTTCGGGCGAAAAGATCACGCCCACTTCGGCAAACGACTGCTGCGAAAAGAGCGCCTCGTGGTCGGCCAGAAAGCTTTGAACCTCGACCACCAGGTCATGCGGGGCGTAGAAGGCCTCTTCCTGGCGGCTGCCCATCCAGGAACCGTAGGGCGCGGACATGCTGGCCCCCATCGCGGCCGCCTCGTAGAGCGAGAGGCGGAAGAGATCGTAGCCCCGGCCGCGGCCCAGCTTCTCGACGAGCTCGGGCACGACACCGCCATAGGGATTCTCGACCACGACCAGCGGCTTGTCACCCGCAAAGCCACAGATATAGCGATACCACTCCGGCTGCCGGTAGCGCGTATTGCGCATTTCGGTGATGATCATATCGACCGAGGGCTCGAGCGGATAATATTCGTCGTTGAGATTGAAGAAGTTGCCCGAGACGAGCACGCCGCGGCCCTTCGACCGTGCGTACCGGCGGGCATAGTCCGCCAGCTCCGCGAAGTATCGCTTGATCTGGCCGCGCTGATAGCGGATGTAGTCGAAGAAGAGCGGCGTCTCATCGCGGCGGCTTTTGAAATCGTACCCCTGTCTGAGCAGCCAGCTGCCGTAGTGGAATGCGTCGAGATCAACATCGCCCAGCATGGCCGGACGCTCCGCCTCGGGCAGCGCCTTGAGATAGGCCCGGAAGCCCTTCATGCAGTCCTTACAGAAGCATCCGCCGTACTGGATCGTCGTCAGCGGCAGCTCGGCTTCGTCGAGCTGGATCCCGTCGACCCCGGCGTCGATCTGAATCCGGATGATCCCCTTCAGATACTCCCGCCAGACGGGATTGTTGCGGTCCATGGTGTAGCAGTAGTGCTCGCGATCCGGGCACTCGACCCAGAGGGCATGGCACGGCTCCCCGTGAATATCCACGGATGCGCACTCGGCCATCAGGTCGGTAACGCGCTCACCATCGCTATTGATCAGGCCGCCCGGGAAGTACTTCTCGAGCGGCGCCCACAGCTGCGGATAGCGATTCTGCGAAAACTCGCGCAGGCCCATCCAGCCGCGCTTGCCTTCACCGCGCAGCTCGTTGAAGGCGAGGATCCTATCCTCGGCCTCGTTCAGCTCGACCGGAAACTCCCAGCCCTGGACCTCGAAGACGATCCCGAAGACCTTGATGCCGTGTTTCTGGCACTCGCGCACGAACTCGCTGTCGTTCATAAAGCCATAGACGCGGAAACGGGCCGGGATCTCGCCGAAAGCCTCTTGTTCGAGGTAGGGCAGCGAGATCGATCCTCCGCCCAGGGCCGGCCAGACGAGCACCGTGGCCCGGTATGCCCGGAGGTCCTCCACCATCTTCAGTCGCCGCGCCGGCAGGCTGGGATGGTAGTTATGCTGGCGTGGAAACCACGCATCGAAATAGACGCCACGTTCCATCAGCTTTATTCGCCGATTATCGTGGTCGGCGCACCGAGCACTTCTTCACCGGTAGAGCGCAAGAAACTGAAACGGACCTCCGGCGCCTGAGAGGTATCGTGGGTTTTGCCCGACCAGAAGGCTTCCATGCGCGCGACAACCTGGCTGCCCCAGCGCACGAGCTCATCGCGGTGGGCGCAGTCGTCCTCGGTCAGCTGGCGGATCCATTTGGTCGCGAGCTTAACGTGCATAAGCTCGTCCGCCTGGAGGTAATCGCAGAGCTCCGCGATTCGCGTATAGCCGCGCTCCTCGGCCTTGGTCCGCCACATCCGGAGGGTATGCATGAGATTTGCCTCGGCCCAGCTGTTGGTGACGGTGATGCGCTTGAGCGGATCTTCCTCGTTCTGCATCCACCACCATAGGAGCGTCCAGGGGCCATAGCCCAGCTCTGCTCCGAGCTCGTCCTCTACCGCCTTCGCCACGATCTCGATGTGGCGCGCCTCATCCCACATCTGGTGCGCCAGCTCCATGCGGAGCTCCCACGGCAGGCTCGGATACTCCGCGATCATTTTGCCCATACGGTCCGTGGTCTCGACCTCACCATAGAGCAGTTGGTGGAACTTGTGGCGGAAGTCCTCCATCGACCACTCGTCCGCGGCGTTGTAGACGTGAAAATCTTCGCGCTTGTCGGAAAACCAGAAAGGCTCTTCGACGACCGGATGCGGCAGCGGCGGAGGTTGCTTGACGAAGCGATAGCCGCCCTTGCCCCGCTTGATACGCTGGCGCGCCTTGTCCTCGTCCTTCGCACTGTGAAACGCTAGCCAGTGCGACTCGATACCCTGGCCTGTCACACCTCCGCAGGCGACCAACCGCCCTTCGATATCCGCCTGTATCTCCAGGGCATGCTTACGATCTGCCGCCGACTGTGTAAGCGACTCGATCACGGCCTGGCCCCAGGCGACGTGCGACTGGCTGATGCCCGCCAGCAAGCGCAGCAGACGGATCGTGGGCGCATCGGTGAACGGATCGGTGGCGTCCGCATGGTACACGTACGTGCTGACGAGGTGGGGCTCAAGTACCCGGTAGACGGCGACGAGGCGATCGATCGTCGATTCGAGGTTCCAGACATACTCGCACAGCTGCGCGAAGTCGTCCGTGGCGGGCTCTTCGCGCTCGCGCCCCGAGCGCAGCTGCTCGAGGCGCTCGCCCAGCATGTCTGCGGCCTGGGCATGGTCGTAGACGTGCGAGCCGAAGGTCGCCTTGAAGGCAAGCTGCGGCGTCGTGTGCGACCAGCCGCCGATCATCTCCATCAACTGCACTTCAAGGTAGCGGTAGTTCGCCAGGCGCTGCGAGTTCTCCTTAACGGTGAACCGCCCCCCGAACTCCCGGCGGTCGACGACGGGCATCGGACTCCCTCCTCGGCTTCGCGGCCGGCAATCAGCCAGGCAGCGCGAACGCGTAGCGCCGGTAGGGGACCAGCCGCGGTGGGCCGGTCAGGCCGGACGGCCGCGCTGTCCCCTCCAGCAGGTTGACCAGCGTGTTGGCGACCCGCAACTCCAGGACGTTCTCGCCCGGCCGCAGCAGGTCCCTCACCTCGATGCCGTACGGCGGCCAGAGGCGGACGCCCGCCCGGTGGCCGTTGACGACGACCTCCAGCGCGTCGTCCGCCAGCGCCGGCTCCA
>JBBSGA010000457.1:0-4589 GCA_038254585.1 Chloroflexales bacterium
ATACGCATCGTACTCCTGAAGGATGCGGAGTTTCTCAGCCGCACTGCGTGCACGTCGGGTGGTGGGCGGTTGGACCTCTGCGGTCCGAGTTGTGGCGGGGCGCGCTACGCCGTTCCGCTCGCAGAATGGCTTGGTGGTCATGGAATGTCTCCTCGCCCTCGCACACTAAACTTTGTCGGTAATCTGTCTCACTGGATACTAACACGGAGGGACCGAGCACATCCCGACAGCGAACGGGACCGCTCTCGGCGCTATGCCTGTCGCCCGCTGGGATCCGTTGCTCGATCCCCTGATGCGGGCGCGCCTGGTTGAAATACTGCTCGTACTGTCGTGAAAATCTCGTTGCCCTGGCGCTACGCCGCAGCAGGCGTCGTCGGTTCTAACCGAGCTGTGTAGCCAAGGTTCTCCAGTTGTCGCTGCATGTGCTCTGCCAGCTTCCGTTTCGCCGTCTCGCTCGGCGGTGCTGTGCCGATCTCTCGGTACGGCACCCGGTCCCGCAGCATGTGATAGATCGCTACCAACAACCGATGGGCCACTGCCATGATCGCTTTCTGCTTGCCCCGCCGCACCGCCAGTCGCCGGTACACCGCCGCCAGATGTGAGTCCTTCACTTTCACGGCCCCCCACGCCGCTTGAACTAACGCTGTCCGGAGCCACCGGCTGCCTTTCCCCGTTTTGCCACTGGACCGTTTGCCGGCGCTGTCGTGATTGCCCGGACACCCCTTCGCCCAACTTGCGAGATGCCCTTCACGCGCAAACCGTGCCATATCGCTCCCCACTTCCGCGATGATCATCTCTGCGATCGTGCGGCCAATCCCGGGTGCCGTGTCCAATAATTCCACCGCCTCCTCCCAGGGAGCGGCATTTGGGACTGCACTGGCTGGCACCATATCGCCCTGTGCCTCACACGCAGCAGCAGGCAGTGCGGGTGGGTCGGACGGCACCGCATGGCGCTCAATAGCGGTTGCAACCTGGCGGTCGAAGCCCACGATCGGCTCTTCCAAAAAATCGATGTGGCTCAGATGCTGCGCGAGCAAAAAGCGGTGGTGCTCGCGCACATGCCCGACCAGTGCCCGTTCGAGCTCGGCTTGCTTGGCGCGGAGCCGCCCTTGTGCCAGGTCCGCGAGCGTGCCCTCATCCTCAACGCCACCGACAATCGCGGTCAACATCGCTCGCGCCGACACGCCCATGACGTCCGTCACCACGCTCGCGAGCTTGAGGTTGGCCCACTCCAATCCTTTCTGCAGCTGATTGACCACTCGCGCGCGGTCCTGGACCAAGTTGGTGCGCTGACGCGTCAGGTCGCGGAGATCGCGCTGCGGCAATGGCGGGATGAAGCTGCCTTTGAGCAAGCCGTGGCGCAGCAAATCGGCGATCCATTCGGCATCCTTGACATCCGTCTTACGGCCAGGCACAGTCTTGATCTGCTGAGCGTTGACGACGAGCACGCTGAAACTGGCTTCGAGCAGGTTGTAGACCGGCTTCCAATACTCGCCTGTGCTCTCCATTGCGACGTGGGTAATCCCTTTCGTGGTTAACCAATCTGCTAAGGTGAGCAAGTCCTGGGTCATGGTGCCAAAGGTGCGGATCTCCTTGTGAGGCTTGCCTTTCGGATCAGGGGTAAAGACACAGGCGACGACGGTCTTCTTGTGGACATCCAAGCCGGCCACGTGGGTATCGATGAGATCCAAAGCGCGTCTCCTCTCCTGAGGAGAGCGAGGCTGGCAGGATGCCGTCAGTTCAAGAAACTGTCGTACGTGCTTCTCGGCTGCACCGAGTACCACAAGGCGTTGTGCCGTTCAGCATCCAGGTCCGTCTTTTTAGCAGGTTCGCAACACCAAGTCGGGTCGACCTTGATGCCAGCCATGGGGCTACGATAGCAGATTTTCATCCAGGGTTGTGCTCCACAAGCATGGTGTCTTTTTAGTGCTCTCGATGAGCTCGTTGGCGAGGCACTTCGAGAACATCACGAGCGCGGCCTTGATGACGTTGTAGATCGGCTCGTAGCCCAGGGGTGGGCTGGCACAGATCGAGGCATTGTGCAGGATGACGCCACCGCCCCTCCGGCGCATGGACGGCGCCAGCGTGCGCGCAAGCCGGACTGCCGCCATCACATGCAGATCCCAATAATATTGCCAGCACTCGTCCGGCGCTTGGAGGATCGTCTCGTCACTCCCGGTCCCGGCGTTGTTGATCAGGATATCAGCGCCGCCGAACGTGGTCTCGATCGCGTCGGCAAAGGTACTGATCCCGCGGGTGTCACTGACATCAGCTGCCACCCCAATCGCTTGAACGCCGAACTCCTCGCTGAGCTCATGGGCAACCTCGCGCACCCGCTGCTCATCGCGCGCACAGAGCGCCAGATGGACACCCTCGGCGGCGAGCCCGCGGGCGATGGCCAGGCCGATGCCCACGCTTCCGCCGGTGACGGCCCCCACTTTGTCCTTCAGGTCAAGGTCCATGGCGTGTGATCCTTTCTCCGCTCGTCGGGAGGACGACCCGTGCCCTGCGCGCCCTGGCCCCACACTGGACCTTGCTCACGCAGCATCCGACTTGTTGTCCAGGATCCTGTCAATCCGCGCCAGCACCTCGGGCGTCAGCTTCGGCACCACCTCCAGCGCCCGCATGTTCTCCGTTACCTGACCTGGACGGCTGGCCCCGGTGATGACCGGGCTCACGTTGGGATTCTTCAGACACCAGGCCAGGCCGAGCTGCGCCATCGTGCAGCCGAGCTCATCCGCGACGCCCTGAAGCTGCTTGAGTTGCGCGATACGCTCCGGCGTGAGCGCGCGCTGCAGCCATTCGAACCCCTCCAGCGCCGCACGACTGTCCGCAGGGATGCCATCGTTGTATTTGCCTGTGAGCAGCCCCGCGGCGAGGGGGCTGAAGATGGTCGTGCCATACCCCAGATCCCTGTAGAGTGGGCATACTCGCGCTCGAAGCGCTCACGCGTGAACATGTTGTACTGCGGCTGCTCCATTGTGGGCGGCGTGAGCCCGTACTGGCGCGCGATGGCATCGGCGCGCATGACCTCTGCCGCGCTCCACTCCGAGGTGCCCCAGTAGAAGGCTTTGCCCTGCTTGATCACGATGTTCATGGCCCGCACCGTCTCCTCGATCGGCGTATTCGGATCGGGACGATGGCAGAAGACGAGGTCGACGTAGTCCATCTGAAAGCGGCGCAGCGCGTTGTTGACCCCTTCGATGATGTGCTTGTGCGACAGGCCGGTATCATTCGGCCCATCGCCGCCCCAGAAGATCTTGGTCGAGACGACGACGCTCTCGCGCCGCCAGCCGAGCTGTCTGATCGCGTCGCCCATCACCCGTTCGGCGTCGCCGCCGGCGTAGGCTTCGGCGTTGTCGAAGAAGTTGACGCCGGCGTCGTACGCCGCGGCCATACATTCACGGGCGACATCGAGGGCGACCTGCCCGCCATACGTGACCCACGCGCCAAGCGACAGCTCGCTCAGCTTGATCCCCGCCTTGCCTAATCGACGATAGTTCATGGTTGCCTCCGTGTAACCCGTGGTGGTACAAAGAAAAATATCGCCCGGTGCCGAGCCCCCAGACCTGCGGTCGCAGCGTCACCGTCCCGACGAGCGGTCAGACTCGCCCTGCTTGCGCGCCCCACACGATTCGCGTACCAGCAGCGCTGCCGGGAGCACCTGCTCGGTGGGAAGTGGCACCTGGCCGTCCAGCAGGGTGAAGAGCCTATCGGCAGCTAAGCGGCCCATCTCCATCCGGGGCTGATCGATGGTGGTCAAGGCCGGTGTCATGAACTGCCCGAGCGTGATGCCATCGAAACCGACGACCGCCATCTCGTCAGGGACCCGAATACCGGCCTCGTAGAGCGCCCGCAACGCGCCGATGGCCATCAGGTCGCTGACGCAGAAGACGGCAGTCGGTCGCGGGCCCGGCCCGGCTAAGAGCTCATGGGTCAGCGCATGTCCTCCCTGGAGGGTCGTCTCCCCCTGGAGCACCCACGTCGGGTCGAAGGCGACTCCTGCCTCAGTCAAGGCGTGCAGGTATCCCTGGAACCGATCGGATTCCACACTGTGCTCATCTGCCGCTAACGCGTTGCGCTGCGCAGTGAGATGCGCGATCCGTTGATGGCCGAGCTGCAGCAGATGAGTTGTCAAGGAATAGGCACCGCCTTCATCGTCAATCCGAATGGCCAGGATCGCGGGCTCCGGGCTCCGGTCGCTCAGGATCACCGCGGGCATGCCGCGCCGCACGAGCCCCTGGAGGGCCGTGATGGCTTGCCCGCGCCTGCCGTGACGGCCGGTCGCGACAATCACGCCGGCAGAGCTGCCGTTGCGCAGATGATCGAGTGCCTGCAACTCGGCCGTGAGCAGGTACGCGTCGACGACATGCACCTCATACCCGCGCACCGCCGCGCTGGCGCACACGCGCTGGCCAGCACAGCGCCACGCTGCACGGCCGCTGGTCCCGCCGCCTCACAGTGCCCCACATCCAGCTTGACGAACTTCGCACCCGCCTGCGTCATCGAGCGCCGGTGCTCTGGCTCTGGGTCGCGATGGACTCGCTGACCAAACTCATTCCGGTGCTGCAGCTTGGCACACGAACACC
>JBBSGA010000458.1:0-4568 GCA_038254585.1 Chloroflexales bacterium
AACTCAACATGCGCCTGGATGGGCGGTGGGTGCCTATTTTTTGTGACCCGGTGCCCCCGGACAGGCGCGGCCCGGGGCGGGGGGAGCGTCGCATAGTCGGGCTGCTGCGACCGTACCGCCTGCTCGGGTCGCTTAAGATAAGCGGGCTGGCCTCCTTCTGCGCCTCGTCTGTTGAGTGCTGGGGGCGAGAAACTAATCAGCAGTCTACGCTCGTAGGTGCTTTCGTCCAACCTTTCTGGACGGGGGTTCGATTCCCCCCATCTCCACCATCCACGTGTGCCGTGTAGCCCGGCCGAACGATCTGTTCGGCCGGGGTATTTTTTTGCTCAAAAGAAGGCTATTCCCGTCCTTGGATGCCATGCAGCCGTGTCTGCCCCTTTGTGGAGGGTTAGGAAGCGCTATATCTACCTTGGCGACAAGCTCACCTGCCCGGAGCTGCACGGCAAGCTGTGCGATCCCGTGCGGCGTCGCGATGGCCGCTGTGTCGTCAACGTGAAGCTCGCCCAGGCGCTGGTGGTCTTCGAGGACGGCCGGCGCGAGGTCGTTATGCGCCGTCGGCTTCTCGCCACGTTGCGCCGCCAGCGGGCCGCGGGTGACCTGCCGGCCCCCACCCGCAGCAGCAGATTGGGAGCCCTCCGACCGCCATGCGTCCAGGTCAGAGTGCGCCGCGCCGCCTGCACCTCCGTGCCGTCACACGCACCATCGCCCAGCACCGTCACCGCGGCACGTGCAAGCAGCACCTCTTGGATCTGCCTGATCAACGCACAATGGGTTTCTGGCGGGACGTGCCCGTGCTTACCTTGCCCACGCCCCAGGCCAGTGGCCAGCCACGGCCATGATAAACCACCCGGAGCCTCACGGCAACACAGCCGCCTCCAACACCCTGCCATCCATCACGGCGGTATGTGTCACTCATTCTGCTCCTCCAGCCTGCACGGTCACAAGCAGGGACGGGCATACCAGGGTTGGCACGTATCCCTGCATTAGCTCATATTTTCTGTACGGTAGTCAATTCAGAATAGGCCGTAACGAAATGAGCACTTGCTCGTTCTTATCATCACTAAGGTGCGCATGAAATGTGACGCCATCGATCACTGGAATGAAGGCGTAACGGTGTACTCACGCCCAAGGGCTTTGGGAGGAGGTGAATACCAGTAGCCGAATAGGACACGTCCACGACGGGTCCACTAGACAGAATTAAGGAGGAGAACATGGGCATGGAGTGTTGGACTAACATCCGCCGCCCAACTGAAGACTGTCCCAGGAGGGCTGCCGGGAGCATAGGCCGGCTTCAGAGCCTTGTCATTGCAAAACCTGCTTTGCCGTGGCGCAACCCAGTATGCGGGTAACAAAACGACTTAGTGGGAATGGTCGGCAGGTGACAACTCTCTGCCCGTGGCACGCGACGTGCAAGGATTCCCTCAATCGAACGTATGGCCGGACCGGACTTTTCAGCGAGCGCGTATGCAGCCCGGCCTATAGTGAAGGGAGCCCCCCATGACATCTGCCCCAACGTAACCATCGAGTCATAATCAGCAAGAGCATTGCAGTTCGGAAGGGCGGTTTTGGATAGGTGGACAGTAGCCATGTGGATTAGTCCTCGTAATGAGGAAAGGGAGATCCTGATGAAACTTCGCCTCATGTCGGTGACCTTGTTGGTAACACTTGTAATGAGTGCATTTGTGCTTGCGCCGACCGGCGCTGCGGCAGCGCCAAAAGCGGGGAAGCATAACCCATTCCATAGTGTCAAGGCAAGCGGGAAATTCGGGAACGCCACGGTGAACGTCACCCATTTCGATGTCAACCAAGCCGGTCAGCTCGTCGCAAGCGGGAATGTGACGGATCCTGCCAAGGGCCAGCTCACGACCTTCAGCAACGCGGCGGTGACAGTGCAGCAGGCACCGGGTGCCCCCTGCCAGGTCCTCGATCTTGTGATTCAGCCGATCACCCTCAACCTCTTGGGCCTCATCGTCAAGACGACGACAATTCACCTCAACATTACCGGCGACCCGCACCAGCTGTTGGGTGCTTTGGTCTGCTTCATCGCCAGACTGCTGGACCCGAGGGCTGTGGCTCAGCAGCTCAATCAGGTCGTGGCACTGAAGGGTGGTGCCCTCCGCACCGGTAGTCCCATGACCGGGCTGCTTCCGCTCCAGATCACCAACTTCTTCGCCGCGGGTAATCAGCTGATGGCGCGGTTCAACTTCGTCGATGCAGCAGGGAAGACCTATGGGCCGTTCGTCACCGCGGTGCAGGCTCAGGCTCCTGCAGGCACGTGCTCTATCCTGCATCTCGTCATTCATCCGCTCAATCTGAATATCCTGGGCGTGATCATCAAGTTGAATGGCGGCACGGAAGCGGACGATATCGTGATCGACATCTACCTCCAGCCGGGGCCGGGGAATCTGCTGGCCAACTTGCTATGCCACATCACGGGCATGATCGCGAATGGTGCGAAACCTGCAGCTGTTGCACCACAGTTGAACAAGCTTCTCGGCTCGTTCTAATCAGCCGGCCGACTCGACCTAGTTAGTCACGAAGGGGCGCGTACGCGCCCCTTTCTCTGTGCTCCGAGCAAGCAGGCAGCGTGGGAAAGTGGTTAGACCTTGCCGCAGACCGGCAACTATCCCAGGCTCCCCGGCGTCATATGCTCCCACGACCACCGGCTATCAGCCGGAAGGAGACGAAAGGGACCATAGCGATGTTTTGTAGTCATTGTGGAGCGCGTCTTGGGGCCGAGGCAAATTTCTGCCAGAACTGCGGCACGTCGGTCACGCGCGAGGAGGAAAGCGAGCGCGGCCGGGCGCGACGAGCGACCTCCAGCGGTGCTTTCGGCAATGCGCGGCGCAAGGCGGAGGACTACGTCCGCGATCCGCAGCGCACCCAGGAGCTCTTGGCCATGGCGCTTGGGAAGGCGAATGCGCGTCGCGGCGCCCAAGGCGTGCTGGACGACATCTGGGACTATCTGCAGGTAGCTGCGCGTCTGGTGCAGGCGGCAGTCCGCGGCGAGTACACGGGACTGTCGGGAAAAAGCCTGACGCTGATCGTCGGGGCGATCATCTACTACGTCTCGCCGATCGACGTCATACCGGACTTCGTCCCGATCGCCGGGCTACTTGACGACGCCACTGTGCTGGCTTTCGCTCTACGCTCGCTTAAGGGAGAGCTCGACGCATTCAAGCAGTGGGAAGCGGACCGGGAACGTGGATCGAGCCGGTAGGCGCATCGCAGCGTCTAGCGCGCACTGCGCAGGCCAAGGCCGATCAGCCCAAACGCTACAGCCGCCAGGGATAGGGCTATTAACGGGAGTGATGAAGCGCCGGCCCCGGGTAGTGTCGGACCGCCGGCGCTGCCTTTTGTAGGCGGCGCCTCGGTCACCACGACGGTGCCGTTCATCCCGGCCCCGGTCGGCCCACCATGGAAGCGACAGGCATACCGGAACGTGCCTGGGCTGGTAAAGGTGAGCTTCGCATCGGCGCCCGGCGCAACGCTCCCCGTGTCGAAGACGCCCGCGAGGGTCGCGGTGTGAGCTTCTTTGCCGGCGTTATGCCACGTAATTGTCGATCCGGCCACGATTGTCACCGTCTTGGGCTCATACGTGTACTCGATCATAAGCACTCTGGCACCGCCGGACTGTGCCGCGGCGCGGGACCTAAGGGCCAGGAACATCATCGCGACGCAGAACGCTCCGAGAACGTATTGTCGATTCCTCGTGGCCATGTAGCTCTCTCCAGCACGGCTCCACGTCTCTGCGAGCAACATTCGCGCCAGAAAGGTTGTTTTGCCGTGTGTGCGAATGCTGCCGAGTGCGCGTGCTCAATCCGAGGGCGATACGCGACGAGCGGAAAGAAGCACGGTGGGAAGTTGCGTATCTCGCTTCCCAGAGCAAAACGCGATTGCCAGCTTCGACAAAGTACGTATAATCACTACGGCTACTCGTACTTTTTTTCGCTTGGGACGTGCATGCGAGGACGTGATCGGCAACCGCCTGCGGAAACAGGCCAGCAGCTTCCGGACAATTTTCCTAAGGCTACGCCGGTAACGGTAAGCCCGGCTCTGCGGCCGGTCGCCCTGCGCGCCGTCGAGGCACGCCCAATCCGCCAGTCCCGCGACCGAGTCGACCAGGCTCTGCTCCTCGGAGAGCGCCTCGTCCTCGCCGCTCTCGTCGTCTTCGGCGCTTACCACGTCATAGATGGACCCTTACGCGATCGGTGGCATGATCGCGCACCAGCGGCCGTAGCTGCGCCGCGCGCTATGCCGCGGCGGCCGAGCCCGGTGCCGCCGCGCAGGCACCCCGAGCTTGGGCGCTCACTCCCGAGTGAAGCGCCGCTCGCCGCGCGGCCAGCGACGACGGCCGACTATCTCGCGCCGGCGCGCCGCTTCGTCGCGGCCGCGCCTCCACCGCGTCCCGTCGTCGCCGAGGCGGCTCCTGCGCCGCAACTCGATCTTCGACCGGCCCACCTGCACGCCGCCGGCGCCGGCATCGACGCGCCGGTCGTCGAAGTCTTTCTGAAGAACGGCGCCTGGGAGGTCGCGGACTACGCGGCCGGCTATCTTCACGGCACGGG
>JBBSGA010000459.1:0-4557 GCA_038254585.1 Chloroflexales bacterium
CGATCACGAGGTTTTGGATATCGCTCGGACTGATGCCCGGGATATGCGCCGCCTGGGCCAGAGTGGCCGGTCTGATCGCCGTTAGCTTCTGACGCGCCTCGGAGCTGAGCGACGCCATTGCGGGGTAGTCCAGCACGGCCGACAACGCAAAGTCGCTCATGCGTTTGATTCTGTCTGCCTGAATTCGCTCCTGGTCCAGGTAGCCGGCGTATTTGATCTCCAGCTCGGTGGAGATCACGGCGCCCGGATCAAGCTCGCCGCCCACGCCGGCTGCGGCGAAGAGCGCGGACAGCGTTATGTGCTGGCGCTTGGCGACTTCGGCAATCTTCATTGAATGCGCGAGAGCCCCACTGCTGCTGCCCTGGAGCAGTGGTGCAGCCTGGTCCGGGCGAATACTGGTTTCATCCGCAAGGACGCGCGCCTGGCGCTCCGCTTCTGATCTGCGCCGGATGATCGCCTGCTCCTCAACCGAAAACAGGCCCAGGTCGAGGCCGGTCGGAGCTAGCCGCCCGAGTGCGTTGTCCTGCCTGATGCTGAGCCGGAACTCCGAGCGCGATGTGAACAGGCGGTACGGTTCATCCACTCCGCGTGTGACAAGATCATCGATAAGCACGCCGATGTAGGACGTCTGGCGGCCGAGCACGAGAGGAGGGCGGCCGAGGGCGGCGGAGGCGGCGTTCAGTCCGGCGACCACGCCCTGCCCTGCCGCTTCTTCGTATCCCGTGGTGCCGTTGATCTGTCCGGCGAAGTACAGGCCATGGATGCTCTTCACCTGTAGTGTCGCGTCGAGCTGAGTGGGCGGGTAGTAATCGTATTCGATGGCATAGCCGGCGCGATTCATCCGCACGTGCTCCAGGCCGGTGATGCTGCGCAGGATCTCGAGCTGGACGTCGGACGGCAGCGAGGTCGAGAGCCCGTTGACATACAGCTCGCTGGTATCGTGGCCCTCGGGCTCCAGAAAGATCTGATGCCGCTCCGCCTCGGGGAACCTGACGATCTTGTCCTCAACCGATGGGCAGTAGCGTGGGCCGCGCGACGCGATGGCGCCACCGTACATGGCAGACTTTGCGATGTTGCTGGCTATGATTTCCTTACCCGGAGCTTCCAGATACGTGATCCAGCACGGAAGCTGAGCGGGATGCCGAGTGGCGCCCAAATGGCGCCTGGATGTCGGCCAGAAGTGGGACCAGGAGTAGTCGAACTGATCGATCTCACTTTCCTGAATGTCCAGCTTGGCGAAGTCGACGGAGCGGCCGTCGATCCTGGGCGGCGTTCCGGTCTTGAAGCGTTCGACTCTCAACCCTGCCCTCTCCAGCTGCTCGGCTAAATGCGTCGTGGAACTCTCGCCCGCGCGGCCGCCGGCGACGCTGGTATCGGTGCCGATGTGGATCCGGCCGCGGAGAAAGGTCCCCGTCGTGATCACGACGGAGCTAGCCGCGAAGCGCCTCCCTTCCAACGTCTCGGCGCCGTGGACCCTGGTGCCTGACTCATCCATGATGAGCCGAGCGACGGTGCCCTGAATCGTTTGCAGGTTGGCGTGCTCTTCGAGCAAGCCGCGGACGGCTCGGCGGTACAGGCCGCGATCACACTGCGCTCGCGGCGCCCAGACGGCGGGGCCCTTGCTGCGGTTGAGCATCCTGAACTGCAGCGTCGCGAGATCAGTTGCCCGGGCCATGATTCCGCCGAGTGCGTCGACTTCACGGACGACTGTACCTTTCGCGACGCCGCCGATGGCCGGATTGCAGGACATCTGGCCGATAGTCTCAAGCGCGCTCGTGACGAGCCCGACGGAGGCACCGAGCCTTGCGGCCGCAACCGCGGCCTCGGTACCGGCGTGGCCGGCACCTATGATCAGAACGTCGAAGACCGATTCAAAATGTGGCATTGGCAGATGCCATGAAATCTAGGGGGGTCACTCGCGCGAGCGCGTGCAAGCACGCGTAAACACGTACCGGCATCCGCTTCGAGCCGCTATGCTCGGGTGTCCACGCCAGCAGGTAAATTGGTTGTATGGCCATTCCAATTTCCGACTCCCGTCCAACGGTATTCATCCGGCGCGCGGCTTTCGAGCGCCAAGGTCTGGAACGCTCGGCGATCGACGCCCGATTCAATCTCACGGACGAGGAGTTCCGGGTGGAGGGTGACCTCGTAGTAATTGGGCCGCTCCCATCCGATGACATGGTGGGCGAGATGATCCTGGAGTTGGAGTCGAGCGGGTTACGGTACTTTGATGATTTCTTCGAGATGAGCGGGAACTGGCCGGAGTGGCTGAAGCTGTACGCCGGAGCACGGTAGAAGCAGATCACTACGATCGGCGCAGAGAAGGCGCCTTGATGAGCGCTTGCTGTCGCGGCCCAACGTCAGATGAAACGGTGCTGATGATTCCGACAGAGGCGATAATGATGCCGGCGCCGAGCAAAGTTCTGGGCGTGACGACCTCGCCCGCTACGAGCCAGCCCAGGAAAACCGCGACTACGGGATTGACGTAGGCGTAGGTTCCGACCGCTGTTGCCGATGCGTGCTTCAGCAGCCAACTGAAGGCTGAGAAGCCAATGAGCGAGCCGAAGGATATCAGGTAGACGAGGCCGAGTAGCGAGGCCGACGAGACTGCGCGCGGGTGGAAGTGGCGGATCTCGCCGGTGACAGTGGCCAGAGCGAGGAGCGCGACACCGCCGGCTAGCATCTCCATCCCGGTCGTCAAGACTTGTGACGGCAGATCGGCGTGCTTGGCGAAGAGGGAGCCCGCGGCCCAGGATAGCGATGCGAGGACGAGGGCGAGCGCTCCCCAGACGTTCACGGGTCCAGCGCCGCGGAAGGAGTCGGGACCGACTAGTACACCCATTCCAAGCAGACCCAGAGCGATTCCGGCAGCCACTCCAACGGAGGGGCGCTTTCCGCCCGGCCGAATCCAATCGAGTACAACTAGCCAGAGCGGCAGGAATGAGACGAGCAGAGCCGCGATGCCGGTCGGCACGGTCTGTTCGGCCCAGACGACGGCGCCGTTTCCGCCCAACAACAGCAGGACCCCTATTATGGATGTGTTACGCCACTGAAGGCGCGTGGGACGAGTGGCGCCTCGGGCTGAGCCCCAGGCGTACATGATCCCACCCGCGATAACGAACCGGATGCCGGCCATGAGGAATGGCGGGATGGTTGCGATGGCATAGTGGATCGCGAGATAGGTGGAGCCCCAGACGACATAAACCGCGGCGAAGGCGGCCAAGAGCTTAGTGCGGGACTCCGGCATGACGGGAATGTAGTCGGAGCCGTTGTTGTCTCCGCCCGGAGGCTCGGCTAAAGTGCTTTGCCTAGAGCCGAGCCTCTACCACTGACCAGAGCTCGACACTGGCCACGTCGTCGGTGATCATGTCGATCACGACTTCGGTGCCTTCGGGGATGGGTACGCCGTCGATGCTGCGTGCTCGAGCGCGAGATGGCTTACCGCGGAAGTCGTAGGATATTTCACCGAGCGCGGAAGCGGCGATGGCACGTGTGACGATTGCGACGGTGCCTTGCAGCTCTTCGAGATCCTCGTGTGGATCGTTGAGCGGGCCGCGCAGTGCCCAGCGGGCCATGAGTATGGTCATGCCGACCCAACCCACGGTACCAGCGGCAATCGCGACGACGACCGTCCATATAGTATCAAGCCGAGAATATTTAGCGAAGAGATACCCGATGGCTCCGAAGGCGATGAGCGCGGCTCCGATCACAGGCGTATTGAAGCCGGCCGGTGGCGGGGTCAGGGTGCCTGAGGTGCGTCCGGTACGGACGGAGCCGTGCAGCATCGCGTACACGGCGATGAGCAGGCCCGCGCCCGAAGCGGATGCGTAGAAGATTTGTTCAGTGTCGAGCAGCGGCATTATAAGGGCATCGCGCGGCATCATACCGTCATCAGACGGTTGTCAGACGGTTATCAGACGGTTATCAGACGGTTTTCAGCTGTCGAGATACTTGTGGAACCAGGCGACGGTTGCCGGCCAGGCCTGCATCGTGGCGGCGAGGTTGGCGCCATTGGCGCCGCCGTCCTGTTGGCGCAGAAAGCCGTGCGTTGCGCCGGCGAATACTTCGTGATTGTACGTCTTCCCCATTGCCTTCATGGCGGAGTCAGCCGGGGCGATGGTCATGACGACACGCGCGTCGTTGGCGCCATAAAGGCCGAGTACTGGCGCCTTAACCGCGGGCAAAAGATCGGTTTTGGGCGACGTTCCGTAGTAGACAACTGAGGCGCCGAGTGTGGGAGAGTGGACCGCGTGCATGAAGGAGACGCCGCCGCCCCAGCAGAAGCCGACGATTCCGTATTTGGGGAGCGCGGCCGGGAGCGACATGGCGTACTTCGCCGCGGCATCGATTTGACGCTGGACGTCGTTCATATCCAGCTTGGAGACTGCGGCGACGCCGGCCTGTATGGAGACGCTGTCCGGGGCGCCCGGCAGGTTCTGGCCGGTGAGGAAGTCCGGGGCGATTGCGATGAAGCCAGCGGCGGCGAGCTGGTCGGTGACGGCGCGGATCCAGTTACTCATGCCGAAGATCTCGTGCACGACAACTACTACTGGCGCC
>JBBSGA010000460.1:0-4517 GCA_038254585.1 Chloroflexales bacterium
CTCGATCAGATGCTAGAGGGCCTGGGGCGCTCGCTGACCGCCGTTATCGCGCTCGGGCTGAGCGACGCCGACGCCGTGCACCGGCTGGGTGGCCGGCGCATGTGTGAAGGCCTCGGCGAACCCTTCCCGCTCCACGTCGACGACCGTGAGAGCGTTGCAGCTTGCCTACGGCTCGGCGGGCGTCTCGTGACCCGCCCTGACGACCAGCCCGAGGTAATCCTCGAGCGTCTGCGCGTCTATGATGCCGAGACCCAGCCGCTGCTCGGGTTCTACGAGCAGCGCGGGTTACTTCATCAGATATCGGCTGCCGGTACGCCGGAAGACGTCCATGCCCAGATCGTCGCCATCGTCGAGCAAACGGAGGCAACGGCCTAGATCGGCTCTGGCACCGCTCGCTAAAGCGTCATTTCTTGTCGACGACTAGCACGAGTGGCACCGGGTCGAAGGAATCGATTGTGAACTGCATGACGGGCGTCTGAAGGTACATTCCGGTCGAGCTTCCCCCGTCGAGATTGAGCGCCGCGTCGAGCTCGAGATCGGAATCCTTCAGCAGTCTGGCCAGCTCCTTCAACGTAAGGACCGGGAAGTCACAGGCCATCAGTAGGATGCGCCCACTGGCGTCGCGCGCGACAACTGTTCGGCGCGAGCGTTTGTCGTCGACGTCGAGATCGGAGAGCACGCCTCCCGGCTGAAGCAGCATCGGAGCGGACTGCATCGCCTGCTGAAGTGGCTCTGCGGGATCGTAGGGTTGCTGGCGCAGCGAGCGAAGCTCGAAGTCGCCGGCCGCGTTCACTACGACCATGCCGCCGAAGCCATCATAGCTCGCTCCACTTGCGATCCCGTCGAATATCACGAGCGCAGTCGCCTTCTTCTTGTCGTCGAAATATCCGCCGTTGATCAGTGCGACTGGCTTCACGGCCGCGGCCCACTCGCTGATGCGGCCGGGGTGTCCACGATCATAGGCGACACGAATGTGGTAGGCCTTGGGATCGATCCGTAGCACCGCGAAATCCGCCTGCCGCTGCTCGATGGCCAGCGGCATACGGCGGAATTCCAAACCCGCGTCAACCTGCCGCCACCCTGAGTCTCTGCGAGTGGCTGTCGGAACAACCTCTCCCGGGGTAGGATGAGCAGCCAGCCCTTGGACATTCTGGGATGCGCAGCTGCAGAGTCCAAGCCATAAGCTTAGAAGCAAGATTCTTGTGGCCCTTCGCGACACGCCGACGACTCCTTGCGCGACGGGCGCGATTGTAGCATAGACGATTTACAGTGGTGCGACTCCGCCGCTTATCCCCAAATTGGGGATGCAATGTGAACAAGTGTTCTTGGCTCTCGCATGTGTGCTGACCTCAAAAGTGCCTGTGGCCCGTCGAATATGTCGCGGGCGCAGCTGTCACGCCGTCAAGAAGCGGCTGACGAGATCCTGCATGACGCAGGCGTTGTTCATCGTGAAGTAGCTGCTGTGCGCGGAAACCCTGGCTACCCCCGGCACCTGGAAGTCTCGATCGGTCGGGAAGACAGTATAGAGCCATCCGCCAATCGGGTCGCCGTGTGCCGTGATATTGACCCACGTGTCTACGATCACAGGCTTCGAGGGCGCGGGCCGCAACAGCGGACGCAGAGGCGGCATCCAGAGTGGGCAGCCAAGCGTGAAGAACGTGGCGACACGACTCTGCGGGAGCTTGGGGCTGAGGTCGTGCAGCGACTCGTAGGAGACGACTGTTCCCCAGCTATGGCTCACAATCGCGATTGTATCTCCGGCCGTGAGCAGCGGCTCGACGACCGCTTTGAACGCGTTCTTGACGGCCTCACGCAGCGCCTCGTTGGTTAGGTATCGGACGAAGTCCCCGATGCCGGTATTGAGAAAGGTGATCGAATCGCCGAGGAACCCTCGCTGAGGAGCGCCGGATCGACCGGGGGAGTCGCCTCCCACCGGGCGGTTTGGGTCAGCCTCGATCGCCGCCTGGCGCTGCGTAACAGTCCGTTCGATCTCGGCACGCAACGCTTGCCTCTTCGCCTCCTCGGCCGGATCGACCTGAGCCGGGATACCGCGCTTGAGGCCCTCGGCCTGGACCATCGCCGTGTCCCAACAGACTTCCGCGAACTGGTCGTCGGTGCTCGTCCAATACTCTTGAAGCGCCGCTTGCCAGCCTTCCTGTTTCGAATATCCGGGCCGGTGCTGGCCGATGCCATGCACCCAGACCACGTGCTCTGCCATAGGGCTGCCTCCAGACACTACATATGCCCGCTACATTCGTGTGAGGCTCTGCCTCAGCATCCGGCTGCGTCACCCGCCTGAAGTGCCAATGGATCTCCCGCGGCCAGATCCTGGATGCGCTGCTTAGCGGCGGTAGCAGGGCGGCCGCCGTGTCTTCATCCTATGCCCGGGTGGTCCTCTCGTCAATAGCCCCGCTATACGACGAGGTCCACCGCCACGGGGAGCGCTGTACGTCCCCAATCACCCAGATCGTCGTCTGAGCGGGGACGGTATTTATCGACCACGAGGCGGCGGGCCAGCGCATCCTCGTCGGCTTGATCGACGATGCGCGCGCGCCCGTCGAATATCTGCTCGCCGAGACGTACCCTCACCTCCGGCGTTTTTTGCGCGTTTTTCACCCAGTCCGCTTTTGCACCTCCCCCAGAAAGCATGTAGAGAGCTGCACCGTTCAGCGCGAACCAGATCTCAATCGTGTGCGACCGGCCGCTCCGGCGCCCTGTCGTCGTCAGGTAGCAGAAGTCGTCGTCTACAAATGGCTCAAGCGTTACCGCCATGCTCCTTCTCCATTTTGTCGTCGGCAGCGTCAGCCATTGCCGAGCTCGTTTTTAGTCTAGCAGAATGCCATGCGTGGCGCAGGAGCATGTTGCCGGAGCACTATTTTCGAGTCGGCCAAGAAAGTGAACAAACGTTCTTCCCACTGCACCCTATGGTATAATAGCCGCACCTCGTAACCCTTAGCAAGCCGGAGCAGCGCCTGTGACGACGAGCGACGAGAAGCTAACCCCGATGTGGCGGCAATACCGGACTGTCAAAGCCCAGTATCCTGACACGATTCTTCTGTGGCGGCTCGGCGACTTCTATGAAGCTTTTGAGGACGATGCCAAGCTACTGGCGGCCGAGCTTGATGTAACCCTGACTCGCCGCGGCTTCGGCAGGAATACATCTGAAATACCGATGGCCGGGGTGCCCTACCACGCGGTCGAAAATTACGTCTCGCGCCTGCTCCAGCTTGGCTATCGCGTCGCGATCGCCGAGCAAACCTCTCCGACCGACTCATCGCAGGCCGATACGCGCTCCAAGAGCGTCTACCAGCGCGAAGATCTGATGCGCGATCGTGCCTCGGACAAGAAGATGGTCGACCGCGAGGTTGTACGCGTCCTGACGCCCGGAACCCTGACCGAGCCCGGGTTGATCGACGCAAAGGCCAACAACTACCTCGCCGCCGCGATCGTCGACGGCGCCACGGTGGGCCTCGCCTACTGTGATATCTCGACGGGCGAGTTCGCGGCGACCGAGCTGGCCGGCCAGAAGGCGCTGATCCGGCTCGAAGGTGAGCTGATGCGGCTCCAGCCGGCCGAAGTCCTGGTGGCCGATAGCGAACGCCTGCGCCCGCCGATGCTGCAGCCGGCCAACAGCCGGCTGCAGCAGAACCTGGAGCCGATGCGCCGCGAGGAGCGCGAGCGGCTCCTGCCGCACGAGCGTGTCGCACGGAAGGTCGACGGCGAGGCCGCGGTAGGCCAGTGGGTGCAGGGACGCGTGACTCCCTGGCCGGCCTGGCGCTGGGATCGCCAGACCGGCGCCGATACTCTGAAGCAGCAGTTCGGCACCGCCTCGCTGCACGGCTTCGGCCTCGGCGATAAGCCGCTCGCACTGCGGGCAGCGGGGGCTGTCCTCCAGTACTTGCAGGAAACCCAGCGCTCCGCTGTTGCCCAGATCGACAGTCTGCGCTGCTATAGCGTCGAATCGTTCATGTTCCTCGATCCTCAGACGCGCCGCAACCTCGAGCTACTGGAAAGCGCGGGCGCACGGAAGCGCGGGTCGCTGATCGACGTGCTCGATCAGACACGTACGCCGATGGGCGCGCGGCTATTGCGCCACTGGGTCTCTCAGCCGCTGCTAGAGGTCGAGCCGCTCATGCGCCGCCAGGATGCGATTGCGCGCTTCGTGGACAACGCCATGTTGCGCGCAGAGGTTCGCGACGCGCTCAAGAACGTCGGCGATATGGAGCGCACGGTCAATCGCGTCGTGCAGGGCATCGCGCTTCCGCGCGACCTTGTGCGCCTCCGAGAAGGGCTCCAGGCAATCCCATCCCTGGTGGAGCTCCTCGGCGAGCAAGGCCTCGCGTCTGGGTCGGCCGCTATCGGCGAGCCGCCGCCGGACGACGACTGGAGCTTCGACGACGACCTCTTCGACGGTCCGCCGGCCGAGACCACGGAGGATGCGCCTGCGGCCGATGGCCATGCCGAGATCGACCCATGCGTCGATATTCTTAAGCTCTTGGAGCGCGCGATTGCGGATC
>JBBSGA010000461.1:0-4514 GCA_038254585.1 Chloroflexales bacterium
TACGGTCTCGAGGACACAGGACATTCACGACATCGGATGCGCCGACGAGCCGATCATAGCAGGCTGGTGTGCAGGCGCAATCCCAAAGGGACATTCGTTGCCGCGCCTATGGGAATCGGGCGCGGCCTTTTACACAAGAGGTCATAGCTCCAGGCGATGGTCGCGCGCAGCGTGTGCTGATGGGCGGGCAGGTCCCGCGCGCGGTCGTGTCAGGACCCACGCTCCTTCAGTGCGATGCCGCTCAAGGGCAAAGCCATATGCCGCCCGGCGCTCGATCCACTGTTGCACCTCACTATGCGGCAAGCGTGACGCCGGGCGCTCCATCATCGCCTCGTCTTCCGACACCCGTGCCGCTGCCCAGCGAGCAGCAGCCCAGATCGCCATTGCCGCCAGCCCCGCAGGCGCGCATAGCGCCTGCGGGGCGGACGTGCAGGAACACACATAGCAAGCCCCACCACTTTACGCCGGCGGCGGACGAAGCTGGTCTTCGATGATTCGGGCGACGCGATCGATGAACGAATCATCAATGGCGGCGAACGTGTCAACCGTGAGGATACCTACTTGCTGCCTTACTGGTATACCGCCTACGTTTCCCTCGATAGTTACCCCGGAAAAATCTACTGGTACTCCCGATCGCTCCGCTACTCGGCGCCGCTCATCCGAACGCTCTCCGTGCCAAGTCCGGTGCGGATGGCGCTCACGTAGCCGACGCTCGATTATTTCCGCGAGTGTGTCGTAGATAGTGGGGTCGCTCACGTTCAGCGTCTGCGACGGCATGTCAGGGCGCCACGCGTCCACGCGCTGTCCGCCACGCTCGCGCTGCTGATCGTCCCACGTCACGAGCGGCCGCCCGAGGCGGGCCGCGAGGGCTACGTAAACGGCATCCGCGCCACGGAGCAGCAGCGCGCATGCGAGCTCTGCGCTTTCCTCGGCGAGGGCACGATCCACATCGACCAGTGTGACGCGTGGAAGCGCCTGAAAGTCCGCCACGGCCTGCCGGCCACGCTCCGGGTTCTGGGTCGGGCGGGCGATGGCGCCGGCGATCTCGCTGAGAATAATGCTCGGCGCCGTGATCGTGCCGCCGGCGAGGAGGTGTGCTTCTAACCAGGTGCGGCTCGCCTGGTGGAAGGGGTCGGCCGGCGTAAAGATGCTGACCAGCACACTGGCATCGGCGACGGTCATAGCTCGCGCCGCTGCTCACGCACGGCCTCGACAGCGGTCAGTCCTGCCGGCCATTCGGTGGCGATCGCGGCGGCCGTCTCGTCGATGCGCTTCAAAGCGGCAAGGATGGCGGCGCGCTCGTCTCCGCTGACACGCTCGGCGACCGGTGTACCATATGCATCTTCAGTCTGGTGCTCGAGCTCCGCAATCAGCCGCTGCTGCTCCTCGGCCGGGAGCTGGCGTGCCTGCGCGAGGATGGTTGCATAATCTGCTGTGGCCATAGATCACTCCTAGCTGGTCGCGGGGTAGCCCCACGCCTCAAGCTGATCGTACCCCCACTTGGCCAGGCGCGGCCAACGGTCCTCGTAGCGCCACAAGAGGGCGTCGAGGAGGCGGTAGAGGGCATAGCTAGAGGGCATCACTTCTGCCCAGTAGCATCCGCAGCAAAGCCAACTGCGGGGGTGCGCGCAAGAGTTGTCAGAAACACTGAACCTCCTCCGAGATGTGCTACGATCCTGGTTGTACACACCCGTTTCGTAGCCCACCCGAAGGAGGCTGGCATGAATCCTAGCACAGATACCGCCCAGCTGGAAGCCTTGGTCACGACCATGAGCGAGCGCATGGCCACCCTCACCCGCACGCTCGGCACCTGGGTCCAGGAGGCTCCACGCGACCTGCAGATGATCGAAGAGCATGTCCTGCGCCTCGTCAAGGAGCTCGGTGCCACCTTAGTGGCCGGCCTGTGCTCCCTGCTCACCCCCGTCCAGCCCGCCCGCACTGTTCCGTGTCCGTGTGGCCACACTGCGCTCTACCAGCGCCTGCGCCCCGCCACCGTCACCACGATCCTCGGCCCCATTTCCGTGGCGCGCCCCTATTATCTCTGCGCCAGCTGTGGCCAGGGCCACCATCCCCTGGATGCCGACCTCGACTTGTGTGCTGGCAGCCGCAGTGCCGGCCTCGACGAACTCCTCGCCCTGCTTGGCGCCACCCAGGATTCCTTTGCCGAAGCCACCGCGGTCTTGGAGCGCCTGACGCTGGTGCATGTCAGCCCGAATGGAGCGCGCGACGCCCCTGAAACGCTGGGGGCGGTGCTGCTTGCCGAGCAAGCCCAGCATGCCACAGCCTGTAGTGTGCGTAAACTCCGTCCGAAGCTGAGATTGTTATTTCCCATCACCTTCCACCTGAGCCGATGTTCGTTCTCTCAGGCTCCGGGTCGGCACGATCCATGCAGCATCCTCGTGCATGATGTTCTGTGTCCTTGGCCGCATCTACTCGATCCTGCTCGACCTCATCGCCGTCGTTGGGCGCTCGGAGCACGAGAAAGCTCTCGAGATTATGCTCCTTCGGCAGCAGCTGCGCATCCTTCAGCGTAAGCATCCCAATCCACCTCGCCTATCCCACTGGGAGAAGCTTGGACTGGCCATCCTTACCGCTCGGCTCGTGTCTCTCAGCAGCATTGGTCGCAGCCACTTAGCTCAGGTCATCCTCTTATTCAAGCCGGAGACAGTGCTCAAGTGGCACCGTGACCTCGTGCGTCGCAAATGGACGTTCAGTCGCCAACGCAGCACTGGCCGGCCGCTCATCGCTCCTGATTTGGAAGCGCTGCTCCTCCGGCTTGCGAACGAGAATCCATCCTGGGGCTACAGCAAGCTCCAAGGCGAATTGCTCAAACTTGGGTATGGGATTGGACGCTCGACCGTTCGGGATGTTCTCAAGCGCCACCGCGTGCCACCGGCTCCTCAGCGCAACCAAGGCGGCAGGAGTTGGCACACGTTCCTGGGACACTACAAGGAGCAGATGCTCGCCTGCGATTTCTTCACAGTTGAAACGGCCTGGTTGAGGACGCTCTACGTCCTTTTCTTCATCGAACTGGGAACTCGGCGTGTACATCTTGCCGGTTGTACGTCCCATCCAACATCTGCTTGGGTCACACAACAGGCACGCCAGATGAGCTGGACGCTCCAAGAGGAAGCGCTGCCGATCCGCTTCTTGCTCCACGACCGAGACGCCAAGTTCCCGCGTTCCTTCGACCACGTCTTCGAGGCTGACGAGGTGACGATCATCCGCACGCCGTTCCGCTCGCCGAAGGCGAATGCGTTTGCGGAGCGGTGGGTTCGCTCAGTGCGCGAGGAGTGTCTTGATCAGGTGCTCATCCTGAACGAGCGACATCTGCATCGGGTGCTCAAGGAGTATGTCGAGTATTTCAACCATGCTCGACCCCATCAAGGGATCGATCAACAGATCCCGGCCGGTGATAAGCGTGGAGGCGACGGTCAGATTCACCGTCGGGGTGTGCTTGGTGGCATCATCCACGACTATTACCGCGAGGCGGCATAGCCCGTTCTGAAGCTATGGACAAGGTTCCCGCACACTTCAGCCTCCATTCTGGCTGGGCATCGTCGTCGCCACCGTAGTTGGCATGCTGGCGATCACCTTCTTGCTGCGGTATCTTCAGCGTCGCGGCAATAGCTTCCTCCCATTCGCGGTCTACCGGGTGTGCCTCGCAGCCGTGATTGTCGTCGTCTCTATCGCTCGGCACCGCTAGCCGTCAACGGAACGCATCCATCCCAATGCTTAAGTCGTCACCTCGGTCGCGCTCCCCTCTGCTCCTTGAGGCGAGCTTTCGCGCTCGTAGACGTCCCGTTCAAACGCATCGAGCAGGGTCTGGCATTTTTCGATCCAGACCTCCACCGTCGGCCGGCGCGGGGCATCAAACCAGTCACGCTCGACGACACGGGCAAACCACTGCCGAATTTTCTCAAGATCCTGACTGATTTCCTCAGCCTCTTCAACGGTGTAATTTTGCCGGAAGCGCTCGAACTCAATCTCCTTCACGAACTTGGTTTCGCACTCCTCGACGATCTCGGCGTATTCCCTGTCGCGGAGCTCGTTGAGGCCGTTGACGATCTTCGCCTCGTCGGCCGTGCCCAGCCGAGGCAGATCGAAGCAGAGGTAGTCGCCGCCAGCGTCCTCGATCTTGCCCCGCAGCCGTTCTAATTGGGCAACCCGGGTATCGGTGCGTGGCATGATGCTCACACACTGCTGGAGTGACAACGCACCCGTACGTTTCAGGTCGCGCCAGATGGCCACCCGTTTGCTCGCTGGCTCCGAAGGGACCTTGTAAACGACCAGGAGCCAGGCTGTTGGCTGTCTGTTACGTGTCGGCACCATGTGAATTCCTAAACCTGAAGACCTGTGCGTCAAAGAGACGCGGGCTAGGGCGTATACGCAAACCCTTCGGTATACTTAGGGCATGAATAGAGGAGACTTAACCGACAGCCAATGGGCCCGGCTGCAGCCGTTGCTCCCGCCACCCCGTCCCGCCAAGGGCAGCAAAGGCGGCCGCCCGCGGA
>JBBSGA010000462.1:0-4511 GCA_038254585.1 Chloroflexales bacterium
ATGTTTCAATCCCCTCTCCATCGGGGCGCTCATTCTGACAACACGTCGAGCGCGTCGAGCAGCGTCTCTTGAAGCTGTTTCAATCCCCTCTCCATCGGGGCGCTCATTCTGACATCTTTCCAGCACGGTCTGGCCATGGCTCACGAAGAACTGTTTCAATCCCCTCTCCATCGGGGCGCTCATTCTGACGCATAGCCATGTACACGCCTTTAGTAGACCTCATCCGCGTTTCAATCCCCTCTCCATCGGGGCGCTCATTCTGACGGATGGGATGTCCATTGGAACGATCCGGAGATCTACCGTTTCAATCCCCTCTCCATCGGGGCGCTCATTCTGACGACCTTGGCAACGTGCAAGTGGCGGGATCGCAGGGCTACGTTTCAATCCCCTCTCCATCGGGGCGCTCATTCTGACGCTGATTGGGATGATCTGTTCCGTGATTTGGCCGCGACGGTTTCAATCCCCTCTCCATCGGGGCGCTCATTCTGACTTCTGGGCCTTGTGTATAACGCACTCTATGATTCAACGTTTCAATCCCCTCTCCATCGGGGCGCTCATTCTGACAGTTCGAGGAGACGAAGAAAAAGATCCGCGAGTTCTTGTTTCAATCCCCTCTCCATCGGGGCGCTCATTCTGACGGTCGGCCGATTTTACCGCATTACGAAGCCCTGTGCAACGTCGTTTGCGAGGGACCGGCAAATTCGGCAAAAAGTGTAAAGCGTTTCCAGGCTCGACGCCGGCCTCGACGAGCTGTTTACAGCATCAGGATGCCATCGCGAGGCATTCGACGCTTCAGGACTAGACGATGAAGACATCGGGGATCTTTTCCAATGCTCCTGGCCCAAGGATTTCCACTGTTTCGACGCAGCCGGCACACAGCCGGTAGATTCGCACGCTATGACCCTCGACCGGCTGCGCCAGTCCGGCATCGCGTTCTGCGAGTGCCGCAGGAGCGCCGCGTGCGACGCGCGCCCGAGGTGCGGACGGACCGTCGCCGCGGCCTCAGGCCGCGGCGAGAGAACGAGAGCTGTTGGCATGCCCACCTCATTCTAGAAGGACAGAACCGCCAAGATTTTAAGACGCTTGCCCCGGAGACACGGAGGCACGCAGAGCTCAAGAATGCCCAATCTCCGCGTCTCTGTGCCTCCGTGGTGAACCGTTCCCGCCTATCGTTCCCACCGCCTCGCGCATCACCGGACGAAGTGCGTCCCGCGTCACGAGATCGACCGGGCGCTCGAGCAGCGTTTCGAGCCGCAGCTGCCGATTCACACATCGACTCAAAATGGCCGGGATGAGATGTTGCCGATCGTCCGCAGCTCTCTTTCGGCTCCGCTGGGTGAATTCTATACGAGATGCTCCGGCTCTGCATCCGGCACAAGTGGCCTACCGTGCGTTCCACCAGATGGTATACTCGTAACGCACGGAAGACCTGCCCTCTGAGAGACCATTGAACAATTAATAGCAGGCATGGTTTTTTAGAACGATGCTGTCCACGAATGACACACGAATACACGAATGTCCGTGGTAGAACAACAGATATCACCAGTAGACAACGCCTATTTCTCTCCTGCGAGATGCATATGTGCTTTCAGTGTAACCTATTCGTGTATTCGTGTCATATTCGTGGACGGCTTCTTCCGCCACCAGCGTCCATACGAATTGTTAAATGGGCTCTGAAGAGCGCGCCGGCCCGCGGCGGCTACTGCGCCCAGAGCGCGTAGCCGTCGGCGACGGTGTTGTGGGTCAACTGCACGAGGCCGCTGCCGTCGCGGTTCATGACGAAGATCTCATGGTCGCCGTCGCGGTTGCTGTTGAAGGCGATCTTGCTGCCGTCGGGCGACCACGTCGGCCCCTCGTCGGCGGCGGGATTGTCGGTCAGGCGCGTCTGGCGGCTACCGTCGACGCTCATCGTGTAGATTTCCGAATTGCCGTCGCGCTTCGAGAAGAAGGCGATCTGCGAGCCGTCAGGCGAGACACGCGGCCAGCGGTCGTCGGCGTTGTTGTCGGTCAGGCGATCTGCCAGGCCGGTGACCGGCGAGATCAGCAGAGCGACGGTTATTCTCGCGTTGGCATCGACGGTGTAGCTGAGGTTGGCGCGGTAAATCTCCCAATTGCCGCCCAGGCAGTTGCTCTCGAAGACCAGGCCCGAGCCGTCGGGCAGCCACGAGGGGTGCTCGTTGGCACAGCCCTGCGTCTCCGTCAGGCGGATCACCGGGTCATTCTGGCCGACGCCGACCAGGTAGAGCTCGGGATTGCCGTCGCGGTCCGAGACAAAGGCGAGCTGCAGGCCATCTGGCGAGACCGCCGGCTGGTAGTCGTTGGCGTCGCCGGTCAGGATCCGGTTGCGGAGCGGCGCCTGCGGCAGCAGCGAGGCGAGCTGGCGCTTGCCGTCGAAGGCCGTGGTGTCGCCGTAGATCACGCGATAGGAGGGCGGGAGCTCGGGCAGCCACCAGCGCATGGTCGAGTACGGCAGGATCGCAGCATCACGGCCGCCCAGGCTCTGCTGGTTGTTGCCCGCCGCATCCATCTCGTAGACGGTGAAATCGCCGCCCTCGCGCTTGCTGGCAAAGGTGATGCCCACATTCGGGTCCTGCATCGCCCACGGCTTCCCGTAGTAGCGCCACAGGAAGTAGTGCTGGCCGGCGTTGCCCATCTCGACCTGGAAGGCAGGCGGGTTACCGGGGGTGTAGGTGAGAGTCCGCCGCTCGAAGAGCTGCACCAGCACCTGGCGCTCCTGCCCGGCCACGCGCGCGGTGACCCAATAGGCGTCGGTGATCGGGTGGCCGAAGGCGACGATCGCGGGCACCGGGCCGGCGTTGCGGAAGGCGTCGAAGACGCGCGGGATGTTGTGGCCGGTGACCGATTCGTAGGCGACGACGTCGGTGCCGGGCAGGTTGGCGAGATGCTGATCGTAGGCGGTCGCGCCGTCGCGCCCGAAGGTTGTGCCGATGCGCTGTCCGAGCTTGTTGGGATCGCGGTAGCCGTTGTCGGTGGTGGCGACCTTGCCGAAGCTGGCGTAGCCCGGCGTGGGCGAATTGTTCTCGCCCAGCACCGGAAGATCGCCCGCGACTGGGGTCGAAGAAGGCTGCCGCGCCGCGTTCTGGTCCGGCCCGATGCCGTCGCCGAGCTTGAGGCGGCCCGAGACCATTTCGACGACGAGCAAGCCGTTGGTGACGCCGCCGAGCGGGCCGCCGGTGTTCGCGGGGTCGTTGATCTCCATGCGCGTCTTATCGAAGTATTGGACCTGGCGCAGGCCATTGGGCGACTGCTTGTAGACCTCCTTATAGTCGAACCAGGGGGTGGGACCCCAGGTCCAGGAGCGGGTGGAGCGGCCCTGCTGCACGGCAAGATCGGCCGCGCGCCACGCCTGCTCGAAGCGCGGCGATGCGAAGGTCGTGCGATTGCCGGCCCACGGCGCGGCACTCGCGGGGGTCACCGCGGCTAGCAGCGCGGCCGAGGCCGCAAGCATGAAAACCGTGCGGAGCACGCGCGGCGAGCGACGAGCAAACATCGAGGCATCCTTTCCAATCAACACTACAGATCATGGGGGGCGAGCACACCGATTCTACGGCATGCAGCAAGCATGTCCATGAGTGCCGGCTGAGATTCGGGCCAGATGTTGGCTCGATATGCCAGTTCTAGCATAATCGCTGGGTGGATAGCAGCAGACCAAAGATGCTCTTCATCGCGGCTGGTGTTGGGATCGTCGAGGTAGCGCTCGATCTCGGCCGACCAATCCGGCGGTCCTTCTAGGTTGAGCGCGCGGGCGGTTCGCAAAAAAGAGGGTTCGTGCGTTTCGGGTTGCGTTATCGCCTCGATCGTGATCCGCACCCGGGTATGCGGCGCGAGCTCAACCGGCTCGACCGGCTGTAGCACCTGCCCGTCATAAATGGCATCGATTGTGCGTGACGCAGCACTCCTCCACTGCTCAGTGTCTACTATACCCTACTGACGGAAGCTAGGCCCGACTCGCTCCCCAACTGGTGAAGAGCACTATGACCGTGCCGGTCGGGAGGTCGATGGGAGAAGAGTCCTGATTCCAGGCGGACTGCCGTGCCACTATCGTAGCATCTCGTCAGGGGATCGTAAGCGATCCGGATCGTCCAGGGTCGGCGTGTTCGGGCATTTGAAAGGGTAGGATTGACGATTATCAGCCGCCTGTCCAGGATCAGTCCGTTCTGCATGTCCTCGTGCTCTACAAAGACGCCAAAGCCTGGTCAGGCGTAAGAACTGTAAGTAGCGTGCTCAGCCGCCGATGATGCTCATCGTCGAGGCTGACGAGAGGAACCGCATGGCGGCGGGCAACAGCGGCATACACCGCGTCGGCTCCGCGCAGAAAATGGTCCGCCGCCAGATCGGCTGCTTCGCGCGCCAAGCCTTCATCGAGCGCGACGAACACCGTATTGGGAAACATCCCAACGATGTCGGCGTACAGCCGCCCGCGCATCGGGTCGCGCAAGAGGCGGCTGACTGGTCCGCTAACTTCGACGAGTAAGAGCCACGGCTCAAAG
>JBBSGA010000463.1:0-4458 GCA_038254585.1 Chloroflexales bacterium
AGGTCGAGCTCGCTGCGCCGGAGGAGGAGCAAGCCGAAGCCGGACCCTGCACTCCCCTCGAAGAGGAATTGAGCAGCCTCTGGAGCGAGCTTCTCGGCGCCAAGACGATCGGGCGGCACCGCAGTTTCTTTGACCTGGGAGGCGACTCGATGCTCGCCATTCAGCTCATCTCCCGGCTGCGCGACGCCTTTCAGATCGAGCTGCCCCTGCGCGCACTCTTCGAGGCGCCTACCGTGGCCGGGATGGCGCAGGCGATCGAGGCAGCGCGCCGAGAGGACTCCGTGCCCGGCGGAGAAGGTAGTCGCATAGACCTGCGCTCCGAGGCCGTCCTGGATCCCACGATTCTGCCCGAGCTCGTTCCGACCGAGGACTTTGGCCAACCCACATCCATCTTGCTGACCGGAGCAACCGGCTTTCTGGGCGCGTTCTTACTCCACGAGCTCTTGCAGCAGACCCAGGCGACGATTTACTGCCTCGTGCGAGCCGCGGACGTCGAGGAGGCCGAGCACAAGCTGCGCCGAAACCTGGCGACCTATGCGCTCTGGAGTGAGAGCCAGAGCTCCAGAGTCGTCCCCGTCGTCGGCGATCTCGCCCGGCCACGCTTTGGCCTCTCGGAGCGGCAGTTCGACGAGCTGGCACAAACCATCGACGCGATCTACCACGGCGGCGCGCTGGTGCATTTTACGTATCCGTACAGCGCCCTAAAGGCGCCAAACGTGCGTGGGACCGCGGAAGTTCTGCGCCTGGCAAGCCGGAGCAAAGTGAAGCCAATGCATCACATCTCGACCGCCGCCGTCTTCTCGTCCGACCTCTACTCCGTTGACCAGACGATCGGAGAGCAGGACGAGCTCTCGCACGCCGAAGGGCTCTACGATGGTTACTCCCAGAGCAAGTGGGTCGCCGAAAGACTCGTGGGGGAGGCGCGTACGAGAGGATTGCCGGTCTGTATCTACAGACCAGGCGTGATCGCGGGCCATAGCCAGACCGGCATATCCAACAGCGACGACGTTCTGCATAAGCTGATCGAAGGCTGTATCCAGCTGGGCAGTGCTCCGACGCTCGATATGTCGGTCGACATGAGTCCGGTGGACTACGTGAGCAAAGCCATCGTCCACATATCGAGGCAGTCGGAGGCGCTGGGCAAGGCCTTCCACGTCGTGAATCCCGAGCCCGTCCACCTGAGCACGCTCTTCGCGCGGCTCCGCGCGTTGGGCTGCGCCGTCGACCAGATACCGTACGACGCGTGGCGGGACGAGCTGGCGCGCGCGGCGGAGCACGCCTCCGGCAATGTTTTGCGCCCGCTCCTGCCGCTCATCCCCGAGCGGATGGCCGGCGTGGGAACGCCAGGTCAGAAACTGCCGGCGCTCGCAAGGATGCCCAGGCTCGACTGCCGCAATACGACGACCGCGCTGGCCGGGACGTCGATCAAATGTCCGGAAATAGACGAGGCCTTGCTCCGGACTTACTTCGCGCAGTATATGGGGCAGAAAACGTATGCTTAACCCGCGCTGGCACAAGGTATTGCGCGATATGTGGGATAACAAGGCGCGCACGGTCCTTGTCGTCCTGTCGATCGCGGTCGGCATCTTCGCGGTTGGCGTGATTTCAAATGCGCAAGTGATTCTGTCGCATGACCTCAGTGCGGCTTATGCCGCTATTCATCCGTCGAGCGCAGTCCTAACAACCCAACCCTTTGACGACGACCTCGTCCAAACGCTGCGCAGCATGCGGGAGGTGGGCGCGGCGGAGGGGCGACGGAGGGTGGCCGTGCGCCTGAAGGTCGGGCCGGACGAGTGGCGCGATCTCATCCTTATCGCTGTGCCCGATTACCGCGACATGCGCGTCGATCAAGTCGAGCCTCAAGCCGGGATGTGGCCGCCGCCGAAACGGGCGCTCCTGATCGAGCGCAGTGGGCTGGATTTGACAAGGGCGCGCGTCGACGACGAGGTATCGATCAAGATGCCGGGGGGCGAGCAGCACAAGCTGCGTCTGGCCGGCCTCGCGCACGACCTCACCGTGGACCCGGCGTTCCTACATGGCGCAATCTACGGCTACATCACCTTCGACACGCTCGAATGGCTCGGCGAGCCGCGCAATTACAACGAGCTGCACGTCGTCGTCGCGGACAACGCCCATGACAAAGCACACATCCAGCGCGTCGTAGAGCGCGTGAGCGATAAGGTCGAGAAGAGTGGGCTCACGGTTTTCCGGAAGTCCATCCCGACGCCATTCAAGCACCCGCTCGACAACATCCTTCAAGCACTCTTGTTGTTGCTGGGTGTGCTGGGTGTGCTGGCGCTCGCGCTCAGCGCATTCCTCGTAGTCAACACGATCGCGGCCCTGCTCGCGCAGCAGGTCAAGCAGATCGGCATGATGAAGGCCATCGGTGCCCGCACCGGCCAGGTCATGGGGATGTACCTGGCGCTTGTCCTGATCCTGGGTCTGCTTGCGCTGGCGATCGCCATGCCTCTGGGAGCGGTAGGCGCGCGCGGCCTCACCCGGTTCCTGGCCGATCTGCTCAACTTCGACCTCACGCGCTTCTACGTGCCTGGCGGTGTGCTCATCCTCGAAGCGGCAGTTGCACTGGTGATGCCGCTGATCGCCGCTCTCTACCCGATCGTCATCGGAACGCGGATCACGGTGCGCGAGGCGATCAGCCATAACGGACACGGCAGCGACCGGTTGGGGAAGAGCATATTCGAGCGTCTGATCGATCGGGTACCGGGCATGGAGCGCCTGATCTCTCGCCCGCTGCTGCTCTCGCTGCGCAACACCTTCCGGCGCAGGGGGCGGCTTGCGCTCACGCTGATGACCCTGACGCTGAGCGGCGCCATCTTCATCTCGGTGCTCAGCGTACGCGTCTCGCTCTTCCGCACCCTCGATGAGATCATGCAGTTTTGGAGGTTCGACGTGTGGGTGTTCTTCGAGCAGCCCTCTCGGACCATCCAGATTCAAAACGAAGCGCTGCGGATCTCGGACGTCGTCTCAGCGGAGGGCTGGGGGCTCAACTTCGTCCACCGTGTGCGCGCGGACGACAGCGAGGGCGACGACATCGTCATGTACGCGCCGCCCGCTGCGACTGGGCTGATTCAACCCGTTATTCTCGAAGGGCGGTGGCTGCTCCCCGAGGACGAGAACGCCATTGTCGTCAGTTCCCAGGTGCTCAAGAACGAACCGGACGTCGCAGTCGGCGACAAAATCGTCCTCAAGATTGATGGCCGCAAGATCACCTGGCGTATTGTCGGCATCAGCCGCGCGCAGGAACCTGCTGCTTATGTCAACTATTCCTACTATGCGCGCGTCGTACGCGACGTCGGACACGTACCGATTCTGTCAGTCGTGGCCCAACAGCACAGCGAGGCGTTTCAGACCGAAGTCATGCAGTCGATGGAGGCTCACTTCGAGCACAGCGGGCTGCACGTAAGCTCGATGGTTCCGATCGACCGAAAGCGGCGCGAAGGCGAGCACGCCTTCAATATTATCGTGGCGCTGCTCTCGATCATGGCTGCGCTGGTCGCTCTGGTGGGTGGCCTCGGCCTGATGGGAACGATGAGTATCAATGTGCTCGAGCGAACGCGGGAAATCGGCGTGATGCGTGCGATCGGCGCATCTGACGCAGCCGTGTTGTGGATCGTCATGGTCGAGGGCATGCTCGTCGGCGTGCTCAGCTGGTTCGTCTCCGTCGTGCTCGCGCTGCCCTTGAGCAAGCTCCTGAGCGATGCAGTGGGCACGGCTTTCTTGAATGCTCCTCTCAGCTATCTATATGCGACCGGCGGTGCTCTGGCGTGGCTCGGAGGCGTACTTGTTCTCTCCGCACTCGCCAGTTTTCTCCCCGCGTGGCATGCATCTCGGCTCACCGTGCGCGAGGTGCTCGCGTACGAGTGATCCGCCGTCGAGTCGATCAGGGATGCAGACAGCGCCTTCGCACCTGACAAACGTGTCTAACCTGGATTGATCTACACATCAGCGGCAGGAGACAGGCCATGGATATCGACTTGCGGCAGTTTCGCCGCACAATGGGACTCTTCGCTACCGGGGTCACGGTGATTACAGTCCATGCCAACGGCTCGGTCCACGGCATGACAGCCAACGCCGTCAGCTCGGTCTCGCTCGATCCATTACTGGTGCTCGTGTGTGTTGGGCGTCGGGCGCGCATGTGCGGCATGATCGTCGAGGCCGGGCGCTTCGCCATCAACATTCTGAGCGAGCACCAGGAGGAGCTCTCGCGTCACTTCGGGGGCCAGCCGGCTGATGGCGTGTGTATCGGGTTGAGCGACCTCAATGGTATCCCCATATTAGACAACAGCCTGGCGACGTTGATCTGCACGGTCGACCGCGTCGTCGACGGCGGCGATCATATTATCGTCCTTGGCCGGGTGGACGCGCTGAAGAGCGTGGGCGACGAGCAGCAGCCGCTGCTGTACTATGCCGGTCGTTATCATCAGCTGGCAGCCGCCG
>JBBSGA010000464.1:0-4457 GCA_038254585.1 Chloroflexales bacterium
ACATCGAAGACGACCCCGACATCGTCGCGGTGGTCGCGCGTCTCCTGGGCAACGTCGCCACCATCAGCTCCACGCCGGGGGTGCGCGAGGCACGGCACAAGATCGGGCAGGAGCAGGTCGACCTGGTCATCCTCGACCTACATCTCGCCGACGGCTCGGGCGTGGAGCTGCTGCCACTGCTCGGCAGGCGGGGCATTCCGGTGGTTATCTTCTCGGTCTATGACGTTCCTATGAATGTCACCTCGCAAGTGGCAGCCGCACTGGTCAAGTCGAGCACGTCCAATGCATTGTTCGTAGCGACGGTCACCGGGCTGCTCAAGGGCTGCGAGCCAACGCACGGGCATTGGTCAATCTAAGGTGTCTCAACGCTCATCCACAGCGTCTTCCCGCCTTTCTCGTGGGGGCACGACGTCCGTTTTCCGTCGCCGGTCCGGAAAAGCACGGGAAGTCGATGCGGCTTCCTCCGCCGGCAGAGTAATGTTGTCTCGTGCTGCCTTCTCTCGGATCAGCAGTTCGATGACAGCCGTCTCGCTAATACCCGTGTTGCGCCCAAGCAGAGCCAGCAGCTGCCGAGCCTGGTGGCTCAAGTACAGGTTCTTTTGCTTTTTGCCGGTCTTCGATTGTGATTGCTGCCCACTCATATGGAACAGTATAGCATAATCCTATATTCTTCTACAGAATATATATATTATCTAAACTATGATTGCGCTTGACCTATATATAGAGTATACTACCAGATGCATGTGGCCGGGCGAGCCAGAAACGAAAGTGAATCTGTGATGCCTCTCGAAAACTACTCGCAGAACATTGTCGACACGGTGCGCGAGCCGCTGCTGATGCTCGACACGACCTTGCGTGTGAACTCCGCCAACCGTGCCTTCTATCAGACCTTTCAGGTCTCTCCCGCCGAAACCGAGCACCATCTGATCTACGAGCTGGGCAACGGCCAGTGGGACATTCCCGACCTGCGCAGGTTGCTCGAAGACATCGTGCCTAAGAACTCGGTCTTCAACGACTTCGAGCTGGTGCATACGTTACCGGTGATCGGGCGGCGCGTGATGCTGCTCAATGCCCGCAAGCTCAAGGCAGGCAATCACGGCGAGCTGCTCGTCCTGGCCATGGAGGACGTCACCGAGCGCCGGCACGCCGAGGAAGAGGTTGCTAATGCTAAGGAAGCCGCCGAAGCCGCCAACCGCACCAAGAGCCTCTTTCTGGCCAACACCAGCCACGAGCTGCGCACGCCGCTCAACGCCATCCTCGGATACTCGGAGATGCTGCAGGAGGACGCTGTCAATCAGGGCGTCCAGGAATTCCTCCCCGACCTGCAGAAGATTCACACTGCGGGCACGCATCTGCTGTCGCTGATCAACGACCTCCTCGATCTCTCCAAGATCGAAGCCGGCAAGATGGACCTGTATCTTGAAACCTTCAGCATCCCCATGTTGATCGAGGACGTGGCGCAAACCATTCGGCCCTTGGTCGGCGCGAACGCCAATACGCTCCACGTCGAATGCCCTGCCGATCTGGGCACGATGCACGCCGATATAACGAAAATGCGCCAGAGTCTGCTCAACCTGCTTTCGAACGCTTCCAAGTTCACGATACGAGGCACAATCTCCCTTCAGGTATCCCGTGAAACCATGGAGGGTCGCGAATGGATCTGGTTTCGCGTCACGGACACCGGCATCGGTATGACTGCGGAGCAGCTGGTCAAGCTGTTCCAGACGTTCTCCCAGGCTGATACGTCCACCACCCGTAAGTATGGTGGCTCGGGCCTGGGGCTGGCGCTGACCCGCACCTTCAGCCAATTGATGGGCGGTGACGTGACCGTCAAAAGTGTGCTGGGTGAGAGCAGTACCTTCACGATCAAAGTGCCTGCCATCGTCACCGATCTTGCATCTCTTGAGACCGAGATCGTACGTCCAGCCGAACCGCGCATCGCAGCCGCTCAAGGCGTCCATGCCGGCGCCGAACCGCGCATCGCAGCTGCTCAAGGCGTCCATGCTGGCACCGAGCCGCTGCCAGCCATTGGCCGCAGTGTGCTGGTGATTGACGACGATGTGACCCAGCGCGACCTGATGCGTCGTTTTCTTATCAGCGAAGGCTTTACGGTCCAGACTGCCAGTAATGGCGAGGACGGGCTGCGTCTGGCGCGTCTGCTCCGGCCCATTGCGATTACCCTGGACGTGATGATGCCCGGCATGGACGGTTGGAGCGTGCTGACCATGCTCAAGGCCGACCCGTCGATGAGCCACATCCCGGTCGTCATGCTCACGATGATGGATGATAAGAAGCGCGGGTACGCGTTGGGCGCGGCCAATTACATTACCAAACCGATTGATCGGATTGGCCTGGCGCAGATATTGAAGGAGTACAGCAGCCCGCACCCGCATAGCCCGATTCTGCTGGTCGAGTCTGACGCCACGACGCGCCAGATAATACGCGGCATGTTGGAGACGGCCGGCTGCATCGTGTGTGAAGCCGAAAACGGTCACGTTGCCCTGGAGCGCATCGCCGAAAACCGGCCTGCATTGATTTTGCTCAACGTCACGACCCCCGAAGTCGATAGGGCCGAATTCACGGCTGAGCTACGCCGGCACGCCACGTGGCGCTCGATTCCCGTTGTCGTGCTGACGGCCAAAGAGCGCACCGCCGGAGAATTACTTTCGCTCTACGGCAATGTGTATACCGTTCTCGACAAAGGCGCGCCCTATCGCGACGACCTGATGCATCAGGTACGCCAACTGTTAGCGGACTGGGCCATGCCCGCAGAACGCACCCGCAACCCTGGCGTAGCCAGAGTGGATAAAACCACGGAGGCGACCATCCATGTCTAAAATCCTCCTGGTCGAAGACAACGAGATGAACCGCGACATGCTGTCGCGCCGCCTGATACGCAAGGGCTATGATGTGGTCATCGCAGTCGATGGTGAAAGCGGCGTAGCAATGGCTGAGAGCGAAGCGCCGGACCTGATCCTGATGGACATGAGCCTGCCGATCCTTGATGGCTGGGAAGCGACGCGACGCCTGAAAGCGGTGCCCGCCACGCAGCATATTCGTGTCATCGCGCTCACGGCGCACGCCATGTCCAGCGATCGCCACAAAGCCCTCGAAGCCGGCTGCGACGACTACGACACCAAGCCGATTGAGTTGCCACGTCTGCTGGCGAAAATCGAGGCGCTGCTGGCTCGTGCCGGCAAAGAAGAACCAGCGTGACCGGACAGCAACGCCTACCAGGCGATACGCCCCGGCAAAGCCTGTCGGCGGAGCTGCTCCACGAGCTGCGCACGCCGATTAATCATATCATCGGCTACAGCGAGATGCTGGTGGAGCAGGCAGAGGCTGAAGGACAGACCGGCTTCGTATCAGACTTGCAGAAGATCCGCACCGCTGCGGGACAACTGCTCACCCTGATGAACATCGGCGGGGCATCGCCGCCGGATGCAGTACCCCAGGAGTGCAGGCCCCGTCCTGCCAGTACGGTTGCGCTACCGCCGCCAGAGCGGCAGACGGAAGCGCTGACCGGTCAGGCGGCGCCCGGAGCATCGCAGGCATCGATACTTGTGGTCGACGACAACGAGATGAATCGCGACCTGCTGTCACGCCACCTGGCGCGGCAGGGCTACAGTGTGATGCTGGCCGTGAGCGGAAGCCAGGCGCTCGACGCAGTGCGGGCACAGGCGTTCGATCTGGTGCTGCTCGACGTCATGATGCCAGACATGGACGGTTACGCCGTGCTGCAGAAGCTCAAAGCCGACGAGGCGCTGTGCCACATCCCTGTCATCATGGTCTCGGCCCTGGACGAATTGGACAGCGTGGTGCGCTGCATTGAGATGGGCGCCGAAGATTACCTGCCCAAGCCATTCAACGCGACGCTGCTCAAAGCACGCATCGGCGCCAGCCTGGAGAAAAAGCGTGGGCGCGACCACGACATCAGCGAGCGGCGGCTAGCCGAGCATGCGTCTGCCCAGCTGGCATCCATTGTCGACGCGTCGGATGGCGCCATCATTACCTGGACGTTGGACGGCGTGATTACGACGTGGAACCAGGGCGCGGAGAAGATGTATGGCTACACGGCGGCGGAAATGATCGGGCACTCGGGCGCAAGCCTGCTCCCACCCGACCACGCCGCCTTCGAGGCGCTTCTGCATAACGCACTCGAGCGTGGGGAACTTGTCAATCAGATCGAGACCGCGCGTCTCCACAAAGATGGCAGGTTCATCGACATCTCGCTGGCCGCATCGCCCATCAGAGACCACAGCGGCACGGTTACGGGCGCCTGGGCCATTGCGCGCGACATCACCGAGCGCAAGCAAATCGACCGCATGAAGAGCGAGTTCATCTCGACGGTGAGCCACGAGCTGCGCACACCGCTCACCTCCATCCGCGGCGCTCTGGGCCTGGTCACCGGCGGCGTCACCGGTCCCGTGTCTCCCGAAGCCAAAACTATGCTCGAC
>JBBSGA010000465.1:0-4440 GCA_038254585.1 Chloroflexales bacterium
GAGACCTTGATCCTCTATGCCCACGACTGCCTGCAACGGGGTCAGCACGTCACAGCGGTCTTTGCGCGGTTGTTTGCCAAGCAAGGGCTGGTCGGCACATGACACCATGTCGTCCATCCACTAAAACACCACAGTCGAGTAACATGTCCACTAGCCGCGGTACCGTGCGAACAATCGAGGAGGCGCGTGCCTTCGTCGAGCAGGTCGGGCTCTGCACGATCTTCGAAGATCGGAGCGGGAAGCTCCCCAGCCTGTGGGAGGCCGTGGACGCGCTGGACAAGCAGCCGGGCGAGCGCGGCTGGGGCGACAAGATGGGCAAGGTCTGGGGCTGGAAAAATGAGCTCCCCGCGCGCTATCCCGACGTCGTCTTTTATGGAAAGCTGAAGGGCGGACGAGCGATCCTCTGCACGATTGAGCGCCTGCGCGAGATCTACCGCACTCAGCATCGCGCGCTGGCCGACGTCAGCGCAACTGCACAGGAGCTCTACGACGTCATCAGGCAAGGCCCGGTGCCGAACAAGATCTTACGGCGCGCGACCGGACTGGAGGGGAAGGAGGGCAAGGCGCGCTTCGACCGGGCGCTGCTGGAGCTCCAGGTCGCGCTACTGATCGTGCGGCAGAACCGGCTGGACGTCGCGGGCGACACGTGGGTGACGTTCGAACAACAGTATCCGGACCTTGCGCGAGTGGCAGGCGCAGTCGGGCTAAAGGCGGGCGATGATGCGCGCGACGACCGTCCATTGATTGCGCACCATCACCCCGAGGTCGACGTAGCCGTTGCGCTCGAGCAGCCCCAGGGCGTACTGGGCGATCAAGAGTACGTTCCAGACGCCGCAGACCAGCGCCGTCGCCGGCATCGCCAGCGCGGGCAGCCCACGACGGCGCAGCCACTCGAAGCCGGCGGCCAGACTCAGCGCCCAGAAGGGGATCAGCCCCAGCAGTAGACGCGCTCCGAAGGCGGCACCGCCCCACCAATCCGGCCAGGATGCGATCGTGTAGACCTGCGCAAGGGCGTTCACCAGCACGAACGCCGCGACGCGCCGGTCGTAGCACCACAAGGCCGGCCACGCCAGGGTTGCCGCGAGCAGGAGGGGCGTCCACACGAAGAGGCCGTGCTTGGACGACCAGAGGACCTCGATCAGGTGGGGATGCAGCGGATCGAGCGTGAGCGGCGCACGATAGGCGATCGCGCGCACGTTGGCGAAAGGCGAGCCGAAGACGCGCCACCAGACCCACAGCTGCGGGGTGAAGAGCAACACGGCGCCGATCGCCAGGGCGGCCATCTGCGCCGCGATCGACCAGGAGCCGGCCCGCTGCCGGAGCGCGCGCACGTACCATCCCGCGAGCCAGAGTGCCGGGAGGAGGCCGAGCAGTATATTCTGCGGCCGGACACAGCCGGCCGCGCCGATCAACATGCCGAGGATCAGGGACCAGCGCACGCCGCGCGGACCGGCACGCCCACGACTCCACCACCAAACGACCAGGCTGTTGATCAGGACATCCGCGGCGTGGGACATCGAGGGGTGGGCATACTGGTAGAAGACCAGCGGCGAGGCGATCCAGACGGACACAACGCCCCACAGGGCTGGACCCGGCGCAGCCCAGGCGCGTGCCATATGCATGAGCAGCAGCAAGGCGGCAGCTGCGAAGAGCACCGAGGAGAGGCTGATGGCCCAGATGTAGGGCGGGCTGTAGCCGTCGGCGGGGTAGCCGAGCGCCGGGGCAAGAGCGTGCGCGAGAAGAAAGGCCGGCGCCCACAGGATCGCAGGGCCGATCGGATACGGGTTGGCGTGCAGGCCACTTGGGGCGGCGTGAAATGGGTCGCTCCACTCGGGCTCAAGCTGGTCGAAATGTTGGAACTCGTCGGCCGTCTCGAGGTCGCCGTCGATAACGACGGATCGCAGCCACGAGAAGTAGCCGGTGCCGTCGATGCCGTGGACCCACGGCTTGAAGAGGCCGATCCCGACCACGAGCGTGAGCGCAAGCAGGACGGCGTCGCCACGACGGCCGGCGGTCAACGCGCCACCTCGTGATAGATGCGCAGCGTCTCGACCGCGGTACGCTCCCACGAAAAGTGGGCGGCGCGAGCGAGCCCACGCGCCGCGAGATCCCGGCACAGATCGGCGTCTTCGATCAGGCGAGCCATCGCCGCGGCCAAAGCCGGCGGGGATGGCTCGACCAGCAGTCCGGCGTCGCCGACGACCTCCGGCAGGCTCGGCCGGTTCGACGCGATCACCGGCGTACCGCAGGCCATGGCCTCCAGCGGCGGCAGGCCAAAGCCTTCGTGGAGTGAGGGAAAAACGAAACCCAGGGCTCCGGAGAGCAGGGCCGGCAGGTCCTCCTCCGGCACGCCGGGCAGAAAGCGGACACTTGTGCCGAGGCCCAGCGCAGCTGCCCGCTCGCGAGCTCCCACAAAACGCGGGTCCTCGTGGCCTGCGATGGCCAGGCAGATGCCGTCCGGCGGCACGGCATCGCGCCCCGCGACAATCGTGGCCCACGCCTCGATCAGAGCGGCGACATTCTTGTGGGGCTTGTTGCTGCCGACGTAGAGCAGATATTGCACAGGCAGGCCGTACTTAGCGCGTAAGGCGGCGGTCGTCGCCGGAGCCTGCGGCCGGAAGCGCGCGTCGACCCCGAGGGGCACGACGCTGAGGGCACCGGGAGCAAGCCCGAAGATCGATCGAAGATCGCGCGCCGCCGCCTCGGAGCCGGTGATGATGTGAGCCGCCGTGCGGACCGAGAGTTGCATCGCGAGCCACCACAGCAGGCGTGCCCGGCGGTCGCGCCTGCTCGCCCGGCCGTCGCCGCCCCCGAACGGACCGATGAGGTCGAAGATCGTGACGACCACCGGCAGGGGCAGCGCGAAGGGGCGGAAATAGTAGGGCGCGTGCCAGAGGCGAACGTTCCCCGCGCGCGCGGCGCGCAGCATCTGCCACTGCTGCCCGAGACCCAGCGGCCCCACCGCCACGGGCGTGAGCGTGAAGCGCAGGTCGCCGCCGATCGCGGTCGACGAGAGCAAGTCCGTGTGGATCGGCTGAAAGAAGACGACGATCTGCTCGCCATGCTCCACCTCGCGCAGGCCGCCGAGCAGACCGAGCGTCGCCCGGCTGATGCCGGGAAAATGTGGCCCGAGAGCACGGGCGTCAATGCCGATGCGCACGCAGCCTCCGTACGGAGACGGCGATCGGCGCATAGAGTTTCAGAGCCAGGTTGAGCCCCAGCGCAGCAGGCCAGCCATACCATTTGCGGTAGAAACGGACGAGCGAGCGATAGTAATGATGCGCGGCCGTGGCGCCCATACTGGCACCTCCCAGGTGAGTGATCGTGACACGCGGATCGAAGACAACGCGCCATCCGAATCGCTTCGCTCGCAGACACCAGTCGGCATCTTCCCAGTAGAGAAAGAAGCGCTCGTCGAGCGGGCCGGCGGACGCAAAGGCTGCCCCGCGGATGACGAGACAGGTGCCGGCGACCCAGTCGACGTCGATCGGCATCGTTGCGTCAGCCGCTGTCGCCTCGGTCCGGTCGAGACGGCCGGCAATGCGCTCCAGGCCACGGCGTACGAGAAACCAGGGCCTGGGTTCCCGGCCGAACGCATAGGGTTGGGGCGTGCCGTCGGGCTTGAGCAGACGCGGACCGGCACACCCGATCGTGGGATCGCCGGCGAGCAACGCAGCCAGCGCCCCGAGCGCATCGTCGTGCAGGACGACGTCCGGGTTGAGCAGCGCGACGATCGGAGCCCGGGAGCGGCCGAGGCCAAGATTGGCGGCAGCGGCGAAGCCGCGATTCGAGGTAGGCAGATACGCTGCCGGGAAACATTCGACGACGCTGCGAGCGCCGGCCACATCCGCGCCGTTGTCGACGACGATGACCTCGAACGACCGGGCGGCGGTATGCTCGAACACCGAGGTCAGGGTGCTCCTGAGCGCCTCATGCGCCCGGTAGGCGACGATCACAATCGAGATAGACGGAAGATCGGTCTGCATACGGCGGCCGGGAGAGCGTCCCTATTTACGCGAAAGGAGCGGCCCAAGCTGGGCGACCGCGATACGTGGCTGCCTCAGGCGCCGGAGATAGCCTGCGAGCCCATACGCCAGGGGCGGCAGAAAGATGAACAACGGGAGATCGACCGGGTCGTGCCCGAGCGCGGGGGAGATCGCGCGTCCGAGGAGCAGCACTAAAGCCGTGGTGCTCAGGAGCAGCGACGTGCGCGCGAGCAGCGTGCCCGGTGCTAGCGCAGCCAGCGCCAGCACCCAGACGAGATACCAGGGCCAGAACCAGGTGCTGGCCAGGCAGACGTAGGCGAGCAGAGTCCAGCCCCATACGCGCAGCATCTCACGCGTTCCACGCACGTACACCAGCAGCCCGGTCGCCCAGGCCGCAAAGAGCAGGCTAAAGCCCCACTTGACGCGTCGCTCTAGCGGCCTGAGCCGGCGGATC
>JBBSGA010000466.1:0-4396 GCA_038254585.1 Chloroflexales bacterium
CCCTCTCCCGTCGCAACGGGAGAGGGGAGCCGTTTCGCGCAGGTCTCCCGCAGCAAAGTCCAGCCTCGTCTTCCCCCTCGCCTGCCGCAGCGGGAGAGGGGGTGAGGGCCTACACCCCGCCTACTCCTGCTCGGCCGCCTCGGCCTGCTGGCCGCGCGACATCGCGAGCCCGGCCGCAATCGCGCCGATTCCGCCCGCGACGCCCAGAACCTTGAGCGCGCTGTTGTCGCTCAGACCCGTGTTCGGCATCTGGTTGGGCGCGCCGGCGGGCGCCTGCAGGAAGGGGGTCACGATGTCGAGCACTTCCTGCTTGCTTCTCGGCGTGGCGAACGCGAACGGAACCGGATTCTCGCCGTTCAGGTAGCGAAAGCCGGTGGCGTGCTCGGCCTCCACGGTGTGAATCTGGACCGCGACGGTCAGCAGATCGGCGCTCTGGAGCAGCGGCGCCGCCCCGAGGTAGGCCGACGCGCCCACGTCCTCGACCTTCGCGAGGGTCGCGATAACCTCGGCCTCATTCTTGAGCTTCGGCCAATTGTAGGCCGCCTGCTCCTTGACCGGCGTTCCGCCAAGCTGCGAGATCGTCTTGGTCAGCGCGTCGACGTGCGCGTTCTCCTGAGCGCCGAAGGACTGTGCGAAGCTCAGCGCTTTCCCCGTGAGAAGTCCGGTCTGGATCAAGCCACGATAGAGCGCGTTCTCGAAATGCTCGAGCGTCAGCGCGAAGTTGAGGATGCCGAGGTCGCCGTCGGACTGCGCCGCGGCCTCGGCCAGGGCGATGCCGGCGATACTGCTCGGCGCGAGTGTCGTCGCGGCCGTTAGGCCCCCGGCAATCACAGAAGCCTTGGCGAAATGGCGCCGCGAGGTCGCGAACATGCGCAGGTATGTGGTTACTTCGTCAATCATAATAGAGTGTGCTCCTTCTGAGCAGGGCATGAGCTCTCGGGCCCATACGCGATGATGAATCTATCTTCCGGCGGGCGCATCCTAAGCACGCCCACCCCGTCTCCTTAGCTGCCCAGGATCGGCGCGACTTTCTGCTTGACCTCGGCGACCGTCAGCTTGGGTCCGAGCGCTTCTGGCGACGGGTTCTGGCCACGCAGGTAGCGAATGGCGGCGAAGTGACGCGACTCGACCTGCTCGATGCTGGCGGCGGCGGGAAGGATCGTCTGTTTATCCTTGATCAGCGCGGCTGCTCCCGTGTATGCTCCGACTCCCACGCCTTCGAGCGTCTCGGAGGTCATGAGAATGGCGTCCTGCGAGCTCATGTCGCCGAAGTTGTACTTCGCCGCCTTCTGCGCCGGGGCGCCGCCAAGCTGCTTCACGACCGCGGTAAGCTTATCGACATGTGCGATTTCGTGATCGCGGACGGCCGTGAGAACGTCGAGCGCCTGGCCGGAGAGCTTGCCGCTTGCGACGGCCATCTTATAGAACTCGGCCTCGAGATGCTCGAGCGTCAGCGCAAAGTTGAGGATGTCCAGGTCTGAAAGACCCTGGAGCAGGGAGGACGCATATGCGTGGCCCTCGCCGATCGGGTTGACTGCGGTGACGGCGAGCATAGCCAGCGTCGCTCCAACACCTTTGAAAAGCGTGCGCCGCGAGACCTGGGTCTGCGCGAGCTCAAGAATACGGTTCGTCGTCTCTTCCATTCTACCTATCTCCTTAGTCCGCGGCCGGCATGCCACGATCGGACGCGGCCGGCCACGCTCTTGCGACGCCGGTCTCGAAGAGACATGTCGGGATTGTTCCCCGGACCAGCAGGGTTCCAGAGCTTTGGAGGAAGGACGCGGCCGTTCGCCCTCCGTCCCAAAGCCATGTTGCACCTTCACTTGGCGATTCGTATGGTTTGCCCGTTTCGGATCTCTTTCCCCGTGCATACCGTGGAAATCGGTTGTCTGCGCTCACCGAGCGCCGCGGCAGCCCAGTCTGGCATAGCTCTTGCTGCCCGGAAAGGCCTCGGTCGGGAGCCCTAGGCGAGGAAAAGTGCTATGCCTGACGCGGCGAGCCAACGCTTGATCGAGGCGGTGCGGCGAGCCGTCCATCCGCTGACAGACGCGGAGGGCGATTTTACACCGCTGCTCGAGCTGGTCGGAGACGCGCGCTTCGTGCTGCTGGGCGAGGCATCGCACGGCACGCATGAGTTCTACCGCGCCCGCGCAGCTATCACGCGCCGGCTGATCGAAGAGCGCGGCTTTACCGCGGTCGCCGTCGAGGCCGACTGGCCGGATGCCTACCGCGTGAACCGTTATCTTCGCGGCACGGGAGACGACCGGACGGCGGACGCGGCGCTGGGCGGCTTCGGCCGCTTCCCATCGTGGATGTGGCGCAACGCGGACGTGGTCGAGCTCGTCGCGGCGCTGCGCGCCCACGACGACGCTCTGCCGCCGGACGCGCCGCGGGCCGGCTTCTACGGCCTCGACCTCTATAGTCTCAACGGCTCGATCGCGGCGGTGATCGCCTACCTGGACAAAGTCGACCCCGAGGCGGCCGAACGGGCACGTTACCGCTACGGTTGCTTCGAACACTTCGGGGAGGATCCGCAGGCCTACGGGTTGGCTACGAGCTACGGTCGAGCCGAGCCGTGTGAGAACGAGGTGGTGGCGCAGCTCGTGGAGCTGCAGCGGCGCACCCTGGAGTACGCTGCCCGCGATGGCCGCCTGGCTGAGGACGAGTTCTTCTATGCCGAGCAGAACGCGCGCCTGGCGAAGAACGCCGAGGAATATTACCGCGCGATGTTCCGCGGACGCGTCTCGTCGTGGAATCTGCGCGACCGGCACATGGCTGGCACGCTCGACGCGCTGGCCCGGCACCTCGACCGGCACGGCGGTCGCTCGAAGATCGTGGTCTGGGCGCACAACTCGCACCTCGGCGATGCGCGGGCGACCGAGATGGGCGACGACGGCGAGCTCAACGTGGGCCAGCTCGTCCGCGAGCGCTGGAATGATGAGGCGGTGCTGGTCGGCTTCAGCACGTACAGCGGCAGCGTGACGGCGGCGACGGACTGGGGCGACCCACCCGAGCGCAAGCGCGTGCGCCCGGCCCTGGAGGGCAGCTACGAGGCGCTGCTCCACGAGGTGGGCATTCCAAACTTTCTGCTCGCCCTACGCGGCGCCGATGGCATTGCAGATCAGCTGCGCGCGCCCCGGCTCGAGCGCGCGATCGGCGTCGTCTACCGGCCCGAGACCGAGCGCCTGAGCCACTATTTCCACGCGCGCCTGCCCGACCAGTTCGACGCCGTGATCCACTTTGACGAGACGTGCGCCGTGACACCGCTGGAGCGCAACGCGACCTGGGAGGCCGGCGAGCCGCCGGAGACCTATCCGTCGGGCTTCTAGCGACCCGCAGAATTCATTCGGTGGATCTCGTGCACATTCATGGCCATTCAGCCGTCTCACGGAAAGCAAACATCGATGCCCCGCAAAGCGACCCGTAATCCCCAACAGTTTGCGCTCGACGCCTCGTTCGCGCTCTCCTCCGCGCCGGGCGTGCCCACGATCCGCGAGGCCGTCAACGTCTGGCGCGACCGGGGATATCCCGGCACGACTGCTTCGACGCGCGAGCTGCTTGCCTACTGGTTCAAGAACGATCACCGGCAGCGGCACTCGACGGCGCGGAGCAGCTCCGGATCGAGATAGACCGTCGTCTTTTTTCTTGTGATTGGCATTGCTCCAGCATAGCAGCTTTCCTGTCATTCTGTCCTTTCAAATGTCGTTGCTGCCCGGAATGTCTTCCAGTACCACCCCGGTGCCTGGAGACTACCACGCTCCGGTCACGTCGCACAACTGTCCACTACCCAGGATAGGCGCGCTATACTGAACGCACGGTTCCCAAGACGTGCGACAGGAGCAGCCCACCAACATGATGAATCCTAATGCATTATCTGAGAGCCCATTTAACAATTCGTATGGACGCTGGTGGATGAATAAGCCGTCCACGAATATGACACGAATACACGAATAGATTACACTGAAAGCACATATGCATCTCGCAGGAGAGACATAGGCGTTGTCTACTGATGGTGTCTGTTGTTCTACCACGGACATTCGACATTCGTGTATTCGTGTGTCATTCGTGGACGGCATCGTTCAAAAAACCATGCCTGCTATTAATTGTTAAATGGCCTCTTACGATGCTAAGGCGGACGTGCTGTACGTGAGCTTCAAGAAGCCGAGCCGTGCGACGGACAGTGAGTTGACCGACGACGATGTCATCATATGCTATGAGGGCGAAGAGATCGTCGGACTGACGGTCTTGCATGCCAGGATAATGCAACCCCTTTTCTGTAAAAGTCGTGGATTCCCTTTCGGATACCTGCTGGTGGTGGTGGTTAGTGATCAAAGGTGAGATAGGCTTTGCCCGTCTCCCAATCCTCACTGATTTCCATCACCACGGCCGTCACTAA
>JBBSGA010000467.1:0-4377 GCA_038254585.1 Chloroflexales bacterium
CACACTGCGCGGGTCCAGGTCGATCACCCGCTGCAGTTCGGCCAACCAGGCGGGCGTGATCTGCAGCGCCCGCCCAGGCGCTTTGCGCGAAGCCAGCCCAGCCACAACCCTCGGCCTGGAACCGATGCAGTACCTTGCGCACCTGGTCGACTACGCGCCGGACCACCCAGGCGATCTCTGGAGCATGGGGTCTGAAAATCATTGGAACAGAATTATGTGGAATGGAAGGCCAACGGAGACCACGAAGACGAGCCTGTAATGGGGATGTGTTCCAAGGGATGCATTCCACATAACTTTTCCATCGCCCGCGGGCGACCACCGCGGCATGAAAAATCCGTAGCGTGGTGACTATCCTGGCAGGCGACGCGTGGAACGAATGCAGGCCGGGCTCTATGTTGGTGCAGCAAGCCCGCTATAACTTTGGCTTGGGTGGCCTGAAGCACCACCGACTGTTGCTCCCGATGTGGGAAGCACGCACAGCACACTTTGTGTATCCGGGGTCACCCCGCTCCACGCGTCATTCACTGGGAGGGAGCAGCGATGGACGCGATCTACGAGCGCTGTTGCGGGTTGGATATTCACAAGCGGACGGTTGTGGCCTGCCTGATCGTGCCGGGCTCGGGCCGGCAGTCACGGAAGGAGATCCGCACGTTTGGCACCATGACTGACGATCTCCAGGCGCTGGCCGATTGGTTAGCGGCGGAGGGCGTGACGCATGTGGCCATGGAGTCGACTGGAGTGTTCTGGAAGCCGCTCTTCAATTTACTGGAGGACCGCTTCCAGCTCCTGCTGGTGAACGCGCGCGACATCAAGCAAGTGCCTGGCCGCAAGACGGACGTCACGGACTGCGAGTGGATCGCTGATCTTTTGCGCCACGGTTTGCTGAAGCCGAGCTTTGTACCGGACCGGCCGCAACGGGAATTGCGCGAGCTGGTTCGGTATCGAACAACACTGGTTCGCGAGCGAAGCGCCGAGGTGAATCGGCTGCAGAAGACGCTCGAAGGGGCCAACATCAAGCTCGCGTCGGTGGCTTCCGACCCGCTCGGACTCTCTGGCAGGCAGATGCTCAACGCATTGATCGACGGTTCGACCGACGTCGCGTCCATGGCGGACCTGGCCAGAGGCAAGATGCGAGCAAAGCGCGGCTTGTTGGAGCGAGCACTGGCGGGGCGGATGGCACCGCACCAGCGTTTCCTCCTCACCGAGCAGCTGTGCCACATCGACGCGCTCGACGAAGGCATCGCTCGCGTGAGCGCCGAGATTGCGGAGCGAATGTGCCCTTTTGCTGATGCGCTCGAGCGGTTGGACACCATCCCCGGCATCGGCCAGCGCATGGCAGAGATCCTGGTGGCCGAGATCGGCATCGACATGGGCCGCTTCCCAAGTGCAGCCCACCTGGCATCGTGGGCGGGGATGTGCCCTGGCAACCAGGAGAGCGCCGGCAAACGTAAAAGTGGCAGGACCCGCAAGGGAAACGTCTGGTTGCGGGCGGCCTTGATCGAATCCGCTCACTCGCTCGACCGAGGGCGCGGCACCTACCTCGCGGCGCAATACCGCCGACTCACCGCTCGCCGCGGCAAGAAGAAGGCAGCCGTCGCTCTCGGCCACTCGATCCTGATCATCGTCTACCACCTCCTCAGCCGCAGCGAGGTCTACCACGACCTTGGGGTTCAATACTTCGATGAAGGTCGTCGTGAACGCATCGAGCGCGGGCTCGTCCAACGCCTAACCGATCTGGGCTACAAGGTCATTCTCGAGCCCGCTCAAGCCAACACATCCGCTGCCTGACAGCGACCCGGAGACCTTTTTCACAGCACTAACAAATCGGTCTAAGGACCCAGCGCAGCCCCGAGGCGACAAAATCGATCGGCATGCGTACACGTTCTGCACTCTCGAGCGTCTTCAGGATGCGCTTCGGCGTCGAGACGTGTACGTCGCGAACGATCGGCTTGCAGACACCGGAGCTGAAGCCACAAGCGGTAGCTGGCCCGATCCGCTCGCGACCGGTGTTGAACGGGCTGCACCACATCTACGAACACGCCGCCTGAGCATGCTCAAGGTTTTGGCGCCCGACAACTACGCGCTCCGGATGATCGGTGTGGTAGCGGACGATTACGCGCCGACGCCCGTCCTGGACGTCGTCAGTCTACAACCAGCCCGAGCGTTTGAAGGCTGAAAATAGCCCGCCGCACGCTGTAACCATGAGCGCCAGCGCGAGCGGGTAGCCGAACCACCAGTCAAGCTCAGGCATGATCCGGAAGTTCATCCCATAGACGCCCGCGATCATGGTCGGCACGGCGATAATTGCCGCCCAGGCTGCCAACCGCCGCATGTCGCGGTTCTGCTCGACCGCAAATTCAGCCAACTGCTTCATGTCGTGGTTCTCCTCGACCGAGATCAGCGACAGGTTGACTTCGAAGGCCGTGGTCAGCAGTTCGCGCAAGTTGTCGACCATCTCATTGATGCGCATTACGTGGTCGAAGACGTCGCGGAAATACGGTCGGGTATCGTCGGGGATCAGGTCCAAGTCGAAACGCGTCAGTCGATTGCACACCTCGACCAGCGGTGCAACCGCACGCTTGATCGCCAGTAGCTCGCGTTTCAATCGGTAGATGTGGGTGAGCGTCGTCCGGCTGATCGGTTCGTTCGTGTCGCCGATCAACTGCTCCTCCAGATGCGCAATCTGCTCTTCAAGCGTGACCACGATCGGGAAGTACTGGTCAACCAGAAAGTCCATCAGCGCGTACAGAACGAAGCCGGTGCCCTTGGCCAGTAGCAAGGGCGACGCCTCGCAACGGGCACGAAGCTCCGCATGCGAGCGTTGCGAGCCATGCCGCACGGTCACCACATAGTGGCGGCCGACGAACGCGTGTGTCTCACCAAACTCGACGCGCAACGGCTCGACCTCGGTGAGGTGGGCCGTTCGCAGCACCACGAACAGGCTGTCCCGGTATTGCTCCAGCTTTGGCCGCTGATGGGCCCGGTGGGCGTCCTCGATGGCGAGGTCGTGCAGCCCGAATTCGCGTTGAACAATACGCAGGAGGTCTTCGTCCGGCTCGTACAAGCCAATCCAAATGAATCCGTCAGTCCTGCTCAGAGCCTTCGCGATCCCGTCGAGATCGACATTGGCGACACGACAACCGTCGGCGTATGCGGCGCAAGTGACCACGCCTCGGGCGGTGCCGCCTAGCCCACCCGGAGCCAACAAAGGTGGTGTGACTTCGGTCATGGCCGCAACCTAATGTAAATTAGTTAGCCGCGCGGCGGCTCTGGCGTGCGCCGTGCGCTTGACGCGGCGTCGAAGCGAGCGGCGCCCGCCTGAACTTTAAAAGGGTGGCACGGCCGCCCGGACGCCATGGTCATCGTCAGGCGCACGTCTTCCTCCGATTCAGGCGCCAATTATAGACGTCGGACGTGCAAGCTCGCGGCTCTGCGCGCGCGCAGGAGCGCAGCGCCGCATTGGCAAGTTGATTGGCGCGACCTGCTGAAAACGGCTCATCGACGAACCCAGTGGTCGGCGGAACTCACTTCCTTCGGGCTGTCTGCGCCAGCAGCGGATCTCTTGCGAGTGGGAATCGCTCGCAAATGATGTCGCGGTAACGCTCTGCGAAGACGGTGCCGCCGCGGGCGGAGGTGGTTGGCGACCGAGGTGGCTCGCCCAGTCGCAGGAGATTGGTCGGCCACGCTGAGAAGGCTCGGCGTAAGCTCGGGCTCAGAGACGGTGCCAGCGAACTCTGAAAGCATTCAGTTTCCCAGTGGTTCAGCCGTGTCCAACGCAGGAGTCCCGAGTCGATGTGATCATGTCCGAACAACACAGGCACGCACCACGCTTGGCACGGCTGCTGCGCTTGAGGTCGTAACAGATAGAGGGACTGGCGGCCATGGACTGGTGGGATGCAGTGCGCCTGGCTCTGGAGCACTTCCTGGAGCAGCACGGAGTGCTGGCGGCGTTCGTGCTGATCCTGGTGGAAGAAGTCGGGGTGCCCGTCCCGATCCCGGGCGACTTCCTGATGCTGCTGCTTGGCGTACACGCCCGCCAGGGGCGCGTTACCCTCTGGCAGGCGCTCCTGGTCATGGAGCTCGCAACCCTGCTTGGCGCCACCGCCCTGTATCTGCTCGCATCGCGCGGTGGGCGAGCCCTGGTGTTCCGCTATGGACGCTACATTCATCTCACCCCCGAACGCCTGGCCCAGGCTGAGCGCTGGCTCCTGCGACACGGAGCGCTGGCCATCGTGGCGGGGCGGCTGACACCTGGGCTTCGGATCGCAACCGTCATCGCGTGTGGTGTCTTTGGCGTACCCCTCTGGCGCTTTCTGCCGGCCCTCGCCGTGGGATCGTTCCTGTACATCTTGCTGTACACGATGCTGGGGTACTTCC
>JBBSGA010000468.1:0-4377 GCA_038254585.1 Chloroflexales bacterium
AAGACGATCAGCGCGAGCAGCGTCGAGCCGATCGGCTCTCCTAGAATCACCACCGCGATCAAGGTCGCCGACAGGTACTTGATCGCCCAGTTGAAAGAGGTATGGCCCAGCAGCTGTGGCCCGACCGCGAGCCCGAGGAGTAGCAGGTAGACGCCCCGAGGGAATCCGAGCATGCTCTGCCGCGCAAGCACCATCCAGATCAGCAGGAAGACCGCCGCGGATGAGTAGACCAGCCAGATGTACGGCAGGATGTGTAGCCGCCGCCGGAGGTCGCGGCCGATGAGCAGGTAGCCCGTTACAAAGATGGCCCCGACCAGGGCGAGAAAGTCCCCGAGCAGTGGATTACTTCCACTGCCTCCCGTCCGATCGCTGAAGGCGACCAGCGCCGACCCCAGAACGCTCAGCCCTACGCCGATCAGCACCCGGCGGCCAATGCGCTCTCTCCAGAGCACGAAGGAGACAAGTGCGACGAAGATCGGGTTGGTCGTTACCAGCGCCGTCGAAGACGCGACGGACGTCAGCGCCAGCGACCAGATCCATGCTGCGAAATGAACCGCGAGAAACGCGCCGCCCAGCAGTCCGAGCGCAAGATCGCGCCGGCTGAGCCGCCGGATCTCGGGCGCTCCATCGCGCCACGTGACCGGCGTCAGGATCAGCGCCGCGAAGCTGAGCCGCCCCGCGGAGATCGCCAGGGGCTGCATGCCTGCATTCTTCGCAAGCGTGATCAGGATCGCCGCGCTCGACGTAATCATCACGCCGCCGATAAGCACAAGATACGGAAGCGAAGAGCGATGCCTCATGGAGATTCCTCGGGTGCCGTGCGTCCGATTGCGTCGATCTACGGATCAGGTCGCAGTGCCGGTCGCCGTCGTTCTGCTGCTTCGCGCCGCACCTTCGACCGGACGAGGATCAGCACCGCAAGCAGGACACATCCACCGCCGCCGATTTGCGGCAGCGCGAGCGTCTCACTCAGGAACGCCCAGGCAAGTACAGCTGCCGCCACTGGCTCGACCGTCGCGAGAATCGATGCGTTCGAGGTACGGACGTGCTGCAGTCCAAGCGTGAAGCAGATCGGCGCAAGCAGACTTGGCACGAGGCCGACTCCGAGCAGAAGCGGCCAAGCGGCAGGCGTCCGAACCGCCTTCAGCGTGTCCCCGACGGGCGCAATCGCAAAGAGCGTGATTGCACCGATTCCAAGGGAGTAGAGCACAACCGTCCAGGCGTCGTAGCCGCGTCGGGTCCCTTCCGCACTCCACAGGCTATAGGCCGCGTAGCTGATCCCGGAGAGCAGCCCGTAGATCATGGCAGGCGCGTTCAGCTTGAGCTGTCCCGGATCGTACGCTTGGGCTACCAGGGCGCAGCCCAGCACAGCCAGCAGCAGCGCCGCCAGCCGTGCCCCCCCGATCTTCTCGCCGTCGTGGACCACGGCCCAGATGACGATCCAGATCGGAGCCGTATACAGCAGAACGGCGGCCAGCGCGACGCTGCCCGCCGTGATCGCGGCGATATAGCTCAGGTAGAAGAGCGCCACGCCGACAATGCCGAAGACGAGGAAGAATGGCAGATCGGCGCGCCGGATCCTCAGGGCTACTCGCCGGTAGAGCCCGAGCCCCGACGCCAGTGCCACCGCCGCGACCCCCGCCCGAAACGCGACGACGACCTGGCGCGAGAGGCCATTGTGCTCGACGAGCGCACGGTAGAACAGCCCGAGGGTTGCCCATAGGCATGCCGCGACCAGAATGAGTGCATAGCCCTGCAGGGAAGCGCGACGAGGTACCTCCATCGCACGCCAGCATACACGACGCCCCCGGCAATCGCAAACGTACGACCTTCGGCCCTTCGGCGGCCCACCCACGTGCTCGCCTTATGTTATACTGCCCGCCCTGATGACACGCTCGCTTTTCGCGCGGTGGGTGGCGCCGGTCGTCCTGGTAGCCGTAGCCCTGGCCCTTTATCTTCTAACGCTCTCCAACGTCCACACCTTCGACGCCCTCTCGTATATTCGGGATGTCGACGGCCACACGGGCTTCTTCTTCCACCCGCATCATCTGCTCTACAGCCCGACCGGCTGGCTCTTCTGGCAGAGCTGGCGGCTCTTCGGCTACCGGGGTAGCTCCGAGCTCGCGCTGAAGATTCTCAACTCGCTCGCCGGCGTAGTCTGCGCCTTCGGGCTCTACCGCCTGACGCTCCGGCTGACGGGCCGGGTCCTGGCGGCACTCACGGCCGCCGGCCTGCTGCTCTTCAACTACGCAACCTGGTACTACTCGGTCGAGGTCGAGGTCTACATGCTGGCGCTGATCTGGCTGCTGCTGGCGCTAGCCTTGCTCATCGAGCTTGTGACTGCTCCGCGGCCACAGACTGCGCCGCTCCTGGGGCTTGCCCTCGGTCTCTCGGCGCTCTACCACCAGACCAACGCCCTCTTAGCCGGAGTAGTGCTGGTTGCCGTCGCACTGGCGCCACTTGCTGCGCGTGCCAAGCTGCGGGCGCTCGTTATCTGCGGGGTAATCGCCGCGGTCATCGTCGCCCTCGGGTATGGCATCATTGGCCTCGCCGTCAACCACGATCGCTCGCTTCGCCAGCTGCGGGATTGGATGTTTTTCTTCGTCGAGACCGGCTGGTGGGGCCATGCTACGCGCGGCCGCTGGATCGATCTGGGCGCCGGCCTAGGCGACACGATCTCGACCCGGGGCGCGCTGCCCTTCTGGATCGGGATCGTCATCGTGCTGCTGGCGGGCGTCGCCGCTGCCCGACGCTGGCCGCGTATCGTCGCGATCTGTGTGGCATGGCTTGCCATCTATGGCGCCTTCTTCATCTGGTGGGAGGCTGACAACATCGAATTCTGGATCGGAACGCTCCTACCGCTGTGGTTCCTGGCCGGGCTCGCCGTTGCGTCCGTACAGCCGCGTTGGCTGGCGCGCGCTGTCCCGGCACTCGCCATGACCGGCACCGCCTTGCTTGCCTTCCATAACTATCCGATCGTAAGGTACCGTGGTGACGCCGCGACGGATCTTCAGCGGCAGCTCTCGGCAGGCGTAAAGGCGGTGACCGGCCCCAACGATCTGATTCTTTCGCCCGGCGGTGTCATGGAGCTCTACCTGCCCTATTACGAGGGTCGTCCGAATGTTCGCACGCTCAACGGCGTGCTCTTCGATACTGGCGGCAACCTCGACCAAGCCTTCGGGCGTTTTGCAAGCTACATCTCGTCGAGCCTGCACGCCGGCCTCGGCGTCGTCGTCGGACGCGAGGTCATGGAGCTCCCTCCCGAGATCTTCCGTCGTTACGACGTCCCGCAGGCTCGCCTGGATGCCTTCTGGAAGCCCTACCACGCGGTGATGCAGCCTGCTGTGATCAATAAAGGCCAGATCTACTTCTGGCGTATTCCACCTGCGGACGAGGTCGCTGAGAAGATTGGCTGGGCCTGGACCGGCTTCGATTGGGGCTGGCAGGCTGCCAACGTTACATCGCCAGGCTTCGAGGACGGCTGGTGCTTCAATCCCCAATCAGATCCGATGCTCGTCGGCCCCACGCTCAAGCTCGACGCCTCGCAGTTTAGAGCAGTTGAAGTAACGCTGTCGAGTAAGGCCGCCGGCCAGGTTGCCCAGCTCTTTTATGCCGGCTCCGACGGCGCCATCTCCGATGCCCACTCGGTCCAATGGAAGCTCAAGGGCGCGGGCAAGTCGCACACCTACACGCTCCCGCTGCGCGGCACTCCCGGCTGGGAGGGATCGATCACACGCCTGCGCCTGGACCCAATCTCCGTGGGCGATGGCACGCCTGCCACCCGCACCTGCGTCCGGGCTCTAAAGCTGCTACGTTGATTAGACTGGTACGTCCGCGATGGTATAGTTCATGGGCAATCGAACGGAAAACAGCAGATAAGTCATGGACTGGCTCGGTCCTGAAGCCGGCTGCAAGTCCTCTTGACTGGAGGCTCTATGGCTCTAACTCTAGACGAAGTCCGCCACGTCGCGCGTCTGGCTCGCCTGCGGCTGACCGACGCCGAGCTTGAGGAGATGCAGCAGCAGCTCTCCTCGATTCTCGACTACGTCGATATGCTTCAAGAGGTCGACGTCGAGGGCGTCCCCCCGACGGCACAGGTGACCGATGTCGTCAACGTCGTCCGGCCGGATGTAGTGCAGCCCTCGCTGGCGGTCGAGGAGGCGCTGGCCGGCGCAGCGCGACGTGAGGGCGATTTTTTCAAGGTCAAGCCCGTTTTCGAATGAATCCCTGTTCTGCTGCAACGGGGTGTGATGCACGTTTTTTCATAGACAGGAGACGACCAGATCCGGTACTATCTTCGGCACGACTCTTCCCGAGGAGCAGGATGAGGAGGGCACATGGAGCGGCGCACCTTCGAGCAGCGCTGGCATCAACTGA
>JBBSGA010000469.1:0-4357 GCA_038254585.1 Chloroflexales bacterium
GACGTCCCACACGACCAGCGTGCCGGCCGCGAAGTAGTCGGCGCGCTTCGCCGCCAGCGCGCGCTCGGCCCGTGGCCCGTAGTCGTGCTCGCTGCGCACCTCCACCGCGAAGACCGGCGCACCCTCGAAGAAGCGCATGCCGCTGCGTGGCCCGGTGTAGTAGGCCGCGTCGGGACTGAACGACGTGCGATGGGGCAAGTCGACGACGAAACCGGCATTACCGGCTACTGCACGCCCCTGGTTCGTCCGGCGTACATACTCGCGCAGGCTGGCAAAGATCTCGCTGCTCGCGTAGTTCGGCGCATCTCCAGTAGGCGACATCAGGACGATCTCCCCATCTATGATCTCCGCCTTCGCGTTGTCCGGCACCCGGTACAGGTCGTCCACCGTCGCCGCAACTTTGCTGGTCATACGCCGCCTCTTTCCCTATCTCTTGAGAAGTTAATCGGGATAAGCCATCCATAGCACGCCGTCCTGATCTGGCAGCACGGCGGGCCGGAAGGATCACCGGACGGGTTCTGGCTCATGTGCTTCAGGGCTCCTTTGCAGCTTGGACCGCCCGCCACTCACGATCGTGGATAGCATAGCGATAGTTATCCGCCACGTCGCCCGTGGCAGAATAGCGATAGCGGAGCTCGGCTTCCCGGCGCATACCCGCCTTTTCCATGACCCGCGCCGACGCGACGTTGCGCGCGTCGCACTCGCCGTAGACGCGCCGCGCGCCGAGCTCGTCGAAGGCGAAGCCGAGCAGCGCCCGCAGGGCCTCGGTCATATAGCCCTGGCCCCAGTAGGCTCTTGCAAGCGCATACCCAAAGTCATATTCATCCTCGGCCGTGCCCCGCCGTGACAGGATGCCGATGCCGAGCCAGCCGAGGATGCAGCCGTCGCCGCGACGCACGATCGTCAGATTGTACGACAGCCGCGGCTGGGCCCGGTTATGGAGGATCGTCGCCAGCACCCAGCGGCGCGTCTGCTCGGGCGTGGCCGGCTCCCAATCCATGAAGCGCGCGACGTCGGGGTCAGACCGGAACGCATGCAGGCCGTGCCAGTCATCTTCCTCGAAATCGCGCAGGATCAGCCGGGACGTATTCAGCTGCATGTGCCCGTCCTCCCGGTTGGAGAGGCGTTATGCAAATTAGCGCCGTTCCATCGCCAGTCGTACGCCAAAGGCGACCAGTATCGCTCCGGTTACGGCCTGGAGGCGCTGCTGTACGTCAGGACGCGTCAGCACGACGCGCAATCGTTCGATCGACAGCGTTACCAGTGAGAGCCAGAGGATGCCCAGCACAAAATGGATCGAGGCCAGCAACCCGGACTTGAGCAGCACCGGGTCGCCCGGCGTGATGAATTGTGGCAAGAACGCCAGATAGAAGATCGCCACTTTCGGATTGAAGACGTTCGTCAGCAGACCCTCGAAGAAAGCGCGCCGCTTCGCAGTTTGCGACACGTTCTTGCCGGCGCTGAGGGCAGCATCGATTGACTGTGGCTGATGACGCACGGCGCTCCAGATAGATTGCAGGCCGAGGAACACTAGGTAGGCTGCGCCAACCAGCTTGACAACCTCGAATGCCGCCGCCGAACGAACGAGAATCAGCGAGAGACCCAGGGCCGACAAGGTGGCATGAATGAAGAGGCCGGAACAAACGCCGAGCGTGGTCAGCAATCCGGCGCGCGGACCCCGCGCCAGCACACTTCGAATGACGAGCATCGTGTCGGCGCCGGGAGTGATTGTCAGCAGAAACGCGATACCGGTGAACGCAAGCACGTGGGCGTCGAACATACGTAGTCCTCTTGTAGCCGGGTCATCACCTGCAGGCCTCACTTGTCTGGCCTGGTATCCTAAGACATAGTTCAAATCCGGCGTTGTACAACTGACAATCTGGAGGTCGAGGCGTTAGCCGGGCTCTGCTCCACTAACCGGCTAACGCCTCGACCTCCAGACTACAAACTGTCAGGCAGCCTTGAACCATGTCCAACCCGAATAGATACCCCCTGCGATCACTCGAGGAACATGAGCCTACTCTGGCACGTATTGTAGCTGCGATCTCGTCGCTTGATGGTGTCGTCGCGCTATCCCTCGGCGGCTCCACGCAGGCGGGACTGGCAGACGACGACTCGGACCTCGACATTCATGTCTACTGGAGGCCTCCGCTGGCGCCGCCGGACCGCCGCGCGGCCGTGCTCGGTCGCTTTGCCGATGATGGCAGCCTGCGCACGCAGATTCGAAGCTGGGGGCTAGAAGATCACCTGTCCGTCGGCGGCACGTACGTCGAGCTCATCTACTTTCTTCTCGGCGACCTCCAGGAGCAGGTCGAGCGCGCCTACGGCGAGGGCCTGGATAGCGAGGCCTTTACGACATCCTTGCTCTACACGCTAGCGCATGGGCGACCGCTATACGATCCCACCGGCGCGCTTAGGGTGATGCGCGACCGCCTGAACGGCGAATTTCCAGAGGCGACCTTTCGAGCGGTGCTGGAGCGCCGCTCGCCGCTGCTGCGCTTCACGATCAAGCTGCTGCGGCGCGCTCAACGACGAAACGATCTGCTCTCAGTGCAGCAGATGCGAGCGCTCTTCCAATCAGTCTTCTTCAACCTGCTTTTCACGCTCAACCGGCGCTACCACCCGGGCGAGAAGCGCCTGCTCATCCACAGCCAGCCCTGCCCGCTCCGGCCCCCGGCGAACGAGGAGCGCTGGGAAGCCGCGGCGCGAATGGCGGCCGACGATCCGGCAGTCCCTGGTCTCCTCGACGAACTGGCGGTCGACCTGCTGCAGCAGATCGACGAGCACAGTGGCCTTCGCGTGCGGCACGAGGTCTGGTAGCGGACTAGGCGGGACCTGGGTACCAACATGTGGGTGGGTTCCCTCGGGTTCTCCCAAGCTCTTGGTGAACCAGCGAAGACGAGGGTGAAGGAGCAGTGTGAGCAGACAAATCCGGCGGCAGCCTCGCTGGTTGCGCATAGTATGTGAGGAACTCGGGCGACATCACGTTCAGCTCGCACTGAACCGCTGGCATCCTAATTCGCCCGCTGCCGAAACGTGGTCAGATCACCAAGGTGCTGCTCATAATGACCGTAGGTCACCCATTTCGCCCACCAGCCAATCTGCTGTCGACCGTACTCGTTGAGCAATTGGTCCCCAGATACAGTCGCCAGCAGGGCCAAGAGCTGAGCTCTGGCGTGCTCCAGTCGCTCGCGACTTTCCTCGAGAGGACGGCTCTGATCAGCTGCATAGTGCTGCGCATTAAACGTCTCAACGGCGGGTCCGAGGCGCCCCCAACGACCGGCGAGCAAGTCATTGATGACGCGCACCGCGGCTTCCTGCCACGCAGCCAGGTGATTGATGATGTCTTTGATACTCCATGCTGCGCCACTGGCGCCCGGAAGGAGCAGCGTTTCAGCAGGTAGATTGGCCCACGTCGCCGTGAGGGCTTGCCAAGCCGATTCTTCGCGCTCAAAAAACGCTTGCCGCGAGCTGAGCGTATTTGGGGGAGGATGACGTGGCACAACCAGCCTCGTTATTCTTTGTGTCGACATGACCCAAAAATGCTGCCGGTCATACACGAGCGCCCTACTATAGCACCGCGATGTTGGATCACCAAGAACTGGGGAGACCCGTTCCTCGTGGCAGAAGTAAACCCTTGACAGTGTTTGATAGAATAGCTCTATGAAAAAGATTATCGTCCTATCGTTTATTACACTTGACGGTGTCATGCAGGGGCCAGGTGGCCCCACAGAAGATACCAGTGGGAACTTTACGTATGGCGGATGGACAGTTCCGTTCTTTGATGAATTTTTAGGCAATGTGATGGCTGAGCAAATGAGTAGGCCATTTGATTTGTTGTTAGGTAGAAAGACGTTTGAGATATTTGCTGCCTATTGGCCACATCATGAGGATGAAGGAGCTGGAATAAACAAAGCGACAAAGTATGTGGCTTCGAATACGCTTACAACACATGAGTGGAGTAAGTCGGTCTTTCTAACGTGCGACGTTGTGGATGAGTTGAAGAAGCTCAAGCAACAAGATGGTCCTGACTTACAAGTGCACGGTAGTAGCAATCTCATTCAGACGTTATTGGAGCATGATTTAGTAGATGAGTTTTGGCTCAAGATATTTCCCGTGACACTCGGTACGGCAAAACGCTTGTTTGATAAAGGTACTATCCCTGCTTCCTATGCATTGGTTGAAAGTACGTCTTCACCATCCGGAGTAATTATTGCGGCTCATGTCGGTTCAGGGGTGTAAGGGAGCATCATGGCACGCAGAAAGTCGGTCGTGACCCGCTTGAGATTGTGTGCCCACTCAAACATGGCCACATACTGGCTCAAGAACCATTTGCTCACTCCACGGAACGGGCGCA
>JBBSGA010000470.1:0-4357 GCA_038254585.1 Chloroflexales bacterium
ACCGGTGTCATGCCAGCGCAGACCTTGATCGTGCTCGAAGCGACCGGGTCGTACTGGGTCGCCCTTGCAGTCACACTCCATGAGGCAGGCTATGCTGTCGCCGTCCTCAATCCCGCCCAACTGCATAACTATGCCCAGTCACTCCCGCGCGGTGGCAAGACCGATGCTCTGGATGCCCAGGTCTTCGTCCGCTTTGCCGCTGAACAGAAGCCAAATCCCTGGACACCTCCGCCCGCCGTCTACCATGAACTGCGTCAACGTCTCGTTGCTCGCGATGGCTTGCTTTCCATGCGCCAACAGGCGCGCAACCAACGTCATGCACTTGAGCTGTGGCCTGTCGTGGTCGCCTCGGTTCTGACCCACCTTGATGGGGTAATCGCCGATGTTGATCAGCGCTTGGTAAGTCTCGAGAAGGAGATCGCGGAAGTGCTAGCGGATGGGTCCTGGGCAGCGTCGGCCGCGCTGCTGAGCAGTATTCCAGGGATTGGTCTGGTGACGAGCGCGTGGCTATTGGTTGGGACGCTGAACTTTAGCCTGTGTGCGACGCCGGAGCAAGCAGCCGCCTATACAGGGTTAGTGCCGCTCCAGCGCGAGTCAGGGACGAGCGTGCGTGGACGAGCGCAGCTGGGCCATGGAGGAAACCGACGGTTGCGAACAGCGTTATACCTGGCAAGCTTCGCCCTGGGGGCACCCGGCGACCCGGTATAACCCGGCGATCAAGACGTTTTACGAGCGGTTGCGGTCGGCAGGCAAACCGATGAAAGTGGCGCGGTGTGCGGCAGCACGAAAGTTGCTGCATGTGGCATGGGCGGTGGTCACGAAAGGCCAGCCGTATGACGCCGGCCATGGTCAGGAGAGGTCGGCACCGAGAGCAGACTTGGCTCTGGCAGCGTAACACCCCATTGGAACCGCGTCGGTGCGGGACAGGTCAAGCACAGCAGGGCGAGTCAAGACCGCACGCGGGCCGCAAGACAATATCGCGCGAAGCGCCTCCTTGGAGGCCCGCGTGCGCTTGCCTTGGTCTTGACCGTCCCTGCTAGACTGCGACGTCCCTGCACCGATGAGGGTGATGGATTTTGGGGGGTTGACAGAATACCGCATGCCCATCAAGCTTGTGCGAAATCGTTCGTTAAGGCGCACAACCGCTGGGCGGTCGTCGGGGTCGTCCGTCGTTTGTTCAGGCGGGCGAAGCGCTTCAGGACGTGCTCAATGGCCTGGAGGACGGTGAGCAGACGCGCTGAGTTGGCAAGGGCACCGGCGAGTTCGACCACCGACGTCCGAATGACCTGCGCCGCTTTGAAGAGACTCCGCTCGGGGTCACTCCCGCCACAGGCGGCGATGAGCCAGTGTTGGCATACCAGAACCAGCAATTTGGCATAGACCTCACACAGAATCCGCTCGGGGTTCACCGTCCGCCAGTCATCAACGCGGCCATGACTCTTCCAGAGCTTGAAAAGCAGTTCAATGGTATGGTTACAGGTGACAAATTCTGTATGAGTCGGAGCGTGATGTTACACTTGGGTTGGCGGCGTGGACCAGCCCAAGCGCCGTCATTGTAGTACTGTGCTCCCTCACTACAGCGCAGCGTCTTACCTAACAACCACCGTGCCGAGGGCTGCTGTTAGGTAAGAATTGCAGGTGGTTGCATGGATCTCCCGTCTGCACTCGCACGGCTTCAGACCGCCAGTCAGGAGTGGCAAATGGTCTATGCCACCTCGCCCAACCTGCGCCTACGCCACCTGGTGGCGGCCCTCCAAGCTGAGGTGCAGCACCTCCAGGCGCAGGTGGGCACACCTGCGGGGACGGTCTCCGTCCCCGTCCCTGGAGCGGGTGTCCGGGCGGACGCCGCGCTCCAGCCAGCCCGGTTAGGTACGCTCCCTGCGCCAGCCGCCGTGCGGGCTGAAATCACGCAGGTGCCTACTGACGCAGCCGACCATAAAACCTACCGCCAACGCTACGTCACCTGTGGCAAACCTGGCTGTCGCACCTGCACCGACGGCCCAGGTCATGGTCCGTATTGGTACGCCTATTGGCGCGAGGGGACGAAGATCCGCAGCGCCTATATCGGCAAGCAGCGCCCGATCCCATCCACCGCTTGAGTATCCTCCTGCCCTACATCTTGCAGGCAGGAGGACATCATGCACCGATCATGGCAGGTCCACCGTGACACCGTTGCCCGCCCTGACGGGCAACAGCGCTGGGATCGCGCCTACCAACTCCTGCTGCAGTGGGCCGACGCAGCAACCATGGCTCAGCCACCAGCTACGAACCAGGAGGAAGACGATGCGCATTGCACTGTATGTGCGGGTCTCGACCAGTCGTCAGCAGCAGACACACACCATTGATCAACAACTGACCCGCTTGCGGGACTACGTGATCACGCAGCCCGCCTGGAGTCTCTGCGACGAGCATATTTTTCGTGACGATGGCTACACCGGCGCCAAGCTCAAGCGGCCGGGCCTCGACAACCTGCGCGACCAGGCGGCGCTCGCGGCCTTCGACCTCGTGCTCCTCACCGCTCCCGATCGCCTGGCCCGCAACTATGTCCATCAAATGCTCGTCCTGGAAGAACTGGAGCAGCGGGGGTGCAAGGTCCAGTTTTTGGATCGCCCCCTGAGCGATGATCCGCATGACCAGCTCGTGCTCCAGATTCGAGGAGCGGTGGCGGAATACGAGCGGACGTTGATCGCGGAGCGCATGCGGCGGGGGCGGCAAGCGAAGCTGCGCAGCGGCCAGTTGTTGCCCTGGACGCGCGCGCCGTACGGCTACCGCTTGCATCCTGAACGCCCGCGCGATCCGGCACGCTTGGCGGTCGACGCGGCGCACGCCGTGGTGGTCCAGGAGCTCTTCCACGCGTACGCGGATGGCGTGGTCAGCCTCTACCACTTGGCGCTGCGGCTGACCACGCGCGGAGTGCCGTCGCCGACCGATCTGGCGCACTGGACCCCGAATACGATCCGTCTGCTGCTGATCGATCCCTGCTACACGGGAACGGCGTACAGCAACCGGGTCCAAACCCGCCCCGCCACCAAGCGGAAATCGCCGTTGCAGCCCGTTGGACCCGGCACCGGGTGGTGCTTTACCCCGTGCGAGGAGTGGGTCGGGGTGGCCGTGCCGGCGCTGGTGACGCCAGCGGTCTTTGAGCGAGTCCAGGCGCGACTCAGCACGAATCAGCAGACGGCTCAGCGCAGCACCCGCCATGACTATCTGCTGCGCGGATTGGTCAGCTGTGGGCAGTGTCGTCTGCAGTGTCACGGGCGCTTTCGCGCTGCCGACTACTTCTACTATCTGTGTCGTGGCAAGCAGCAGGCGGTCAACAGTTCTCACGACGTGCGCTGTCAGGCCCGGTACATTCCCGCTGATCAGCTGGATGCCCTTGTGTGGAATGACCTGTGCCAGGTGGTGCAGCACCCCGAGCTGATTACGCAGATGCTGGAGCGGGCGTGCAGTGGTGCCTGGCTGCCCGACGAGCTCCAGCGCCGACGGGCGGCGATCCAGCAGGCCCTGGCAAGCGTGGAGCGCCAACGGGAGCGCTTGCTGACAGCCTATCTGGCAGGTGCCGTGGAGTTGCCCGAGTTCGAGCGGCGGCAGCGCGAGTTGGTCCACCAACGTGATGACCTCCAAGGACAAGACCGCCACGTGGCCCAGTATAGTGCACAGTTGCTGCAGGTGCGCGACTTGGCACCCACGATCCATGGACTCTGTGAGCGTCTCCAGATTGGCGTAGAGCAGGCGACCTTTGCCCAGCGCAGGCAGTTAGTGGAGTTGTTGATTGACTGTGTGGTGGTGACCGACGGCGAAGTAGAAATCCGCTACGTCATTCCCACGACCGAAGCCAGTACCCACATCCGCTTTTGTCACTTGCGGAAAGACTATTTCAATCTGCCAGCGCACCCGCCCCAGCACCAGCCCCGCCGCCAGCGCTACCAGGTCGGCCGGCGCAGGGGTGATGCGGATCGCCCACGCGGCGAGCGCCAGCCGCCGCGCACGGACCTGGCGCCCCGTGGTCCGTGCCGCTTCCCGCAGCTTCCGCCGCCGTTGGTCGGCCACCGCTTGGGGCACGCGCACGGCCAGCAGCCGCACGGGAAGCCGGTGGGTCGCCCCGAGCGTGACGGGCAGGTCGACGTGGCGGCCCTGACGGCCCACGTGGCTGGCGCGGTCCGCCCAGCGCTGCCCGTCGGCGCCGACCACCTGCGTCGCGACCGTGAGGCGCGCCACGCAATAGGCGCCGTGCTGGCTGAGCTCCTGCAACCGGTCCAGGCCGCAAGAGCCCAGGTCGGCGCGGGAGCGCGCGCCGCCGGACACGGCGCTGAGCGGTGCGGACGCCTGGATATCGTGCATCCGGCCGGCATGCAGC
>JBBSGA010000471.1:0-4353 GCA_038254585.1 Chloroflexales bacterium
CTTCTTCCCGTCCCCTATTTCCTGGTGACCTTCACGCTTCCTGCTCAGCTTCGCGCCATCACGCGTCAGAACCAGCGCCACCTCTCCTCGCTCCTGTTCCGCAGTTCGGCGACGGCCTTGCAGCAACTGGCGGCCGATCCTCGCTTCGCCCAGATACTAATGGCGAATCCCAAATGGGAGGCGCGGGGTGAAAACGCGGGTCGTACACGCATCGGCATCTCGAGTAGAATTATTGTGGCGGCCGTTTGGTTCCTGGCGACAAGGAGGTTCGTCATGTCCCTTCAACCGCAGGTCGTCTATCTCGTCCCTGAGGACACCGCTACGCTTGCTCGCACCATCTTTCGCTGCGGCGCCACCCCCTGGATGCAGATGCGCGACCACCTTGGCATGATCTATGAGGACCGCGACTTCGCCGCCCGCTATCCCATCGTCGGCCACGCCGCCGCTTCCCCCCATCGCCTTGCCCTCGCCACCATCATGCAGGCCGGTGAACACCTCACCGATGCCCAAGCCGCCACCGCGATTCGTGCCCGCATCGACGGGAAGTATGCCCTCCGCCTCCCGCTCGACCATCCGGGCTACGACGCCTCGGTCTTGAGTGAGTTTCGTACGCGTCTGCTGGACGGTGGCGCCGAGCGCCTGCTCTTGGACACCCTCTTGGACCTGATCCGTGACCTCGGTCTCATCAAAGCGCGGGGCACGCAACGCACCGATTCGACGCATGTGCTTGCCGCCGTTCGCAATCTCAACCGCCTCGAACTGATTGGGGAAACCCTGCGCGCTGCCCTGAATAGCCTGGCCGTCGTGGCTTCTGACTGGCTGCTCAGCTGGGTGCCCCAGGACTGGTTTGAGCGCTACGCCGACCGCTGTGAAGCGTACCGCCTCCCTGACAGCGAGACCGCGCACCGTGCTGACCACTCAGATCCGCGCCGATGGCTATCAGCTGCTCAGCGCTGTCTTTGCCCCGACCGCCCCGGCGTATCTGCGCCAGGTTCCGGCCGTCGACGTGCTGCGCCGAGTCTGGGTCCAACAGTTTTATGGTCCGGCCTCCCGCGAGGTGTGGCGCAGTATGGAGGATTCCCCGCCACGTGCCAGGGAAATCACCTCGCCCTACGACGTGGATGCCCGCTACGCGACCAAGCGTGAGATCACCTGGGTCGGCTACAAAGTCCACGTAAGCGAAACATGCGATGCCGACGGTCCCAACGTCCTCACCGATGTCACAACGACGCCGTCGACGACGCTTGATCACAGCGTGACGCAACCGCTCCAGACGACGTTGGTGGAGCAGGGGCTGCCCCCGGCCACGCATCTGCTGGATACGGGGTACGTTGATGCCGAGAACGTGGTCGTCAGCCAGGAGGCGCATGGCATTGCCATCTGCGGTCCGCTCCCCCCGGACACGAGCTGGCAAGCGCGGGCCAAGGATGGCTATGACTCCAGCCAGTTTCGCCTGGATTGGGCGGCAGAACAGGCGACATGTCCCAAGGGGACGGTGAGCAGTGGGTGGCGGGAGGGCGAGGACCGGCATGGGGAGCGGGTGGTGCGGATCAGTTTTCCGGTCGGGGTGTGTCGGCCGTGTCCAGCGCGCATCCCGTGTACCACGGCGACAAGTACGGGGCGGAAGCTGACGGTCCGGTCGCAAGCCGAGCAGGAAGCGGTGTGGGCCGCGCGGCACCAGCAGGAGACGGCAGCGTTCTGGGAGGCGTATGCGGCGCGGGCGGGGATCGAAGGGACGCTGTCGCAGGGCATCCGGGTGTGTGGGTTGCGCCAGACGCGCTATATTGGGGAGGCGAAGGTGCATGTGTCTCAGCTCCTGGTGGCGACGGCGATCAACATCCTGCGGGTGGTCGCGTGGTTGAGCGGACGGGCTCGGGCAACGACACGCATCTCGCGGTTTGCGGCGTTAGCCGACGCTCCACGCCTGAGGATGGCTCCGGTTTAGGATTCGCCATTGGTATCCGCCCAAGGGGCACCCGGTGGGCAGATCGGGCTGGTGGGCGTGCTGCAAACCTGGACGCGCGACCTGCGCTACCATCCGCATATCCACTACCTCGTGCCGGCTGGCGCGCTCGCCGCAGATGGAGCCAGCTGGCGTGGGGCGAAGGGCAAGGTCCTGCTGCATACCAAACCGCTCGCTCAGCTGTTTCGGGGCAAAATGCGCGCTGGTCTGCGGCAGTTGAAACTGGAGAAGGAGGTGCCGAGTGAGACATGGAGCAAGCCGTGGGTCGTGGATTGTCGGCCAGTGGGGCGTGCACAGGCAGCCCTCAAGTACCTCGCGCCGTACGTGTTCCGGGTGGCGCTGAGCAACAACCGCCTCGTCAGCGTCGCGAACGACCAGGTGACGTTCTGCTACCGTGTCGCTGATACGAAGAAAACGAACACCTGCACGCTACCGGCCGAGAAGTTCATTGCTCGGTTTCTGCAGCACGTCCTGCCCAAAGGCTTCGTGAAAGTGCGCTATTTTGGGCTGTTCAGTCCGGGGAAGAGGCTCCTGCTGGCCAAGGTGCGTGAGATGCTGAGGATGCGGGAGGCCACCTGCTTTCCGGAACCAGACATCGCCCGGAGTGGACGTCTGGCTCACTGCTTTACACCAACCTGTGCCGAGCCCGTCGACCATTCCCAACCAGGCCCCGGTTCAAATTCCAAAGCGGCCGTCCTCATCCCGGCTCGTTCAACGAGGATTATGTGGCGGCCCGGCGCCACATAATCCTTAAGCGTTTGCCGTCCTCAGGCCAACCGCACGCTCAGCGTTTCGCCGGCATGCAGGGTTGCCGGCTGGTCGAAGACAATCGCTGCCGCTGCCGTGGAGTAATCGAGACGCGCCGGAACGGGGTTACCGGCCAGGGTCACGTGAACCCTGGAAGGACGTCTGTCCTGGCCCACATACAGGCGCTGGAGCGTCAGGCTGCCATACACCAACTCCACACCGGCTTGAAGCGTCCCCTCGTCGACCGCGTGTGTGAGGCTGCCCCAGCCGCTGCCGGCGCTGAAGAAACAGCGGAAGTCCGTGCCGCTCGTGGCCGGCGCCCAGGCCAGATGTCCGCGGTCTGCATCGTAGTGGAAGCCGCTCAGCGCCAGCGCAATCGTCCAGCTTGACATGCTGCGTGCATAATGGTGCCCGCACTCCACCTCGTTCCAGGGATTGCGGCGGATGCCGTCGTGGCGGTCGCGCGCCGCCCGGACGATTTCGAGCCCTTCCGGCAGCCAGCCTTCATAGATCAGGTGCGCCGCGACCTGGTATTCGAAGCCCGTCCAGACCTCGTCTGAGTAGGGAAATGGGAAGCGCGGCTCACCACCCTCGGGCCAGCTGCAGAGGACCAGCCCCGCCTCGTCGTTCAGAATGTAGGTTCGCTGGCAGTTGACGTGGTTGCGGAAATCGTGCTTGAAGTTATGGCGGAAGATCGCCATCAGCGCTGCGCGAACGTGCTCGCGCGGTACGAGCTCGCCGAGGTCGAGCATGCGCGCGTGGAGCGCGCCAAGCAGCTGGTCGGAAAGGCAGCCGAGGCCGTGCTGGTATTTGTGCGCGTCGACGTCGTCGAGCACTTGCACGAAGTACTCGCCGTTCCATAGGATCTCGTCGAGCCGCCGGCTGCCTCGCTCGAAGACTTCGTGGCAGCGGCGCGCGAGCTCGGGCTCCTCCATGACCCGTGCGAGCTCCTCGACGGCCCGCAGCCCGGCCAGGTAATAGATCCCACAGAGCGGGTTGGGTCCGTAGAACTCGATGTCGTAGGTGTTGTGCTGCCGGCCGTCGAGCACGCCGTCCCCGTCGCTATCCCAATGAGCACTTGCATAGTCGATCGCGCGCTTGACGCCGGGCCAGACCTCGGCGAGCCAGTGCCGGTCGCCGCTCAGCTGCCACTCGCGCAGCACGCGCAGGATACTGCCCATCTGGCCGTCCACGGCGGCCTCCGGTTTCTGCGCGCCCCATTGCCAGACGAAACTCTCGCCGAAGGTCTTGAAGGTGCGGAATGCCATCCAGCCGTCGTCCTCGGTCTCGACGACGAACTCGATCCGGCGCATCTCGCGCTCGAGGCAGGGAAAGAGAAACGCGGCGGTCTGTGCGTAGCTCCACACATGTGTGCAGCTTCCTTCGCAGCATCCCGCGTCGTCGAAACAGCCTTCCCAGCCGAAGAACCGGCCGTCTTCCAGCCAGAAGCAGGTCGTGCTGCGGAGCGGCACGATGTTAGCCGAGATCGCGTCGAGCACATAGACGGGCAACGTGCTCGCGAACACGGCGTCATGGAAACGACGGGTCTCCTTTTCCAGCCGTGGGAGCTGCTCGGCGACATAACGCGCGGTGTGCCAGGACGTGGCGAAGCGCGTGGCATAGCGGTTGCGCGTCAGCTCCGC
>JBBSGA010000472.1:0-4336 GCA_038254585.1 Chloroflexales bacterium
CCCCAGGGTTTTGGGGGGGTTATTAGGGTTGTTTGTCCCTGCAACCCGGGCGGTGGGGCCCAGGGTTGGGGGTTTTGTTTTGGCGGGGGTGGGGGGGGGGTTGTTTTATTGGGGGGGGGGGGGGGGCGGTCCCCCCCCCCGCGGCCTCCCGCGCCGCGGCCGCGTCGTCACCTGCAAGCATACCGATCCAGACGAAGTCCACGGCAATCTCTGCATCGGGAAAGCCCTCGAGCACTGATTTCTGCACCGCACGGGCGCCCAGCAGACACGCCGCTCAGGTCGGCGATACGATCGCTAGGACGCGCACCTTCCCGGCCGACCGGTTGAAGGAGAGCTTGAGCGGCTCGAGCGAGCCGTGAAGCGATACCGGCTCAGCCGCCATCGGTCCCGGCGCAAATTCAGTCACAATCGTCCTTGCGCGCTGATCAGCGCCCGGGCTGTGCCGTCGCCACCGGTAACGTGTTGGCGCCGGGTGTGCAGTTGAGGAACTTGGCGGACGCCCACCCATCCTTACCGTCGGGCGTCTTCAGCGCGAGCCAGTCGCTCGTATTGTTTCGTCCGCTCGCCGTAATTGCCTGGTTGGCCGCGAGGTTGCCCACGATCCCGAAATTCGTCCCCGGTCCGCTGCGCACGTTCAGACCTCTCGCCGTAACCGTGCACTGAGCCGTTGCGGCAGCCGTCGTCGGAGCAGGTGTCTGGGCTGCGGCTGCCTCTGTCGGCGCTGATGCTGCCTCCGTCACGACCTCGCTCGGCATAGTCGTGATGGTTGGCCGGGGCGTCGTCGCCGCGCGCGCAGGGCTCGCCGTTGCCGCGGGACCGATTGAGATCGTCGGCTTGCAGGCCGAAATCAAGGCGAGCGCGCAGACTAGGATCGGGGCCACGCGACAACTCCGGGCGATCTCTGCCATGCTCATCTGTCGACTCCTTTTAGGACTGCGCCAGTCGTCCTGTAATTGCGGGCAGGGAAAGCGCCACAGGCTGCCCCATACGCGTATCTTACACGATCGTCCGCTGTGGTGTTCTATCTTTCGTGCCGGCCTGATTACGGTGGATCCGGCAGCACGATCCCGAAGTGCTCGCGCAGGGCTGCATCGTATCCCAGCGGATCGTCCAGGATCTGCTCTATCCGCTCGCCGTGTTTGGTCGTGATCAAGCGCATATCGCTCAGCGTCACGCGGCCGTCCGGTGTCGCAAGCGTGCAGATGTGCTGCTGGGTAAAGGACGACGCCGGCGCGGTCTGATGATAGTGGCACATGTGGGCAAAGTCGCTCAGGCGATGTGGCTGCGAGGTAAAGCGGTATTGCGGCTCCCACTCGGCACCGTCGCCCGAGCGCTGCAGGTAGAAATAGGCCCCCAGGTGCGCGATGCAGTATCTGTATTCATCCTGAACCTGCTCGTCGCCGGGAGCGAAGCGCAAAGGCTCGCGGAATGAGTCCCCGAATCCCACATCGACCAGCCACGGCTCCTCCAGATCGACCCGCAGAGTGAGGTGATCGAACTCTGGACCGAAGCTGGCGTCCTGCCGTGCAACGCCGGCCGAGAGCAGCGTCACGTCGAAGCCGAGATCGCGGAGGAGTGCGGCAAAGAGCCCATTCGCCTCGTAGCAGAAGCCTCCCCGCCGTCGCTTCACGATTTTGTCGAAGAGGCTGATCTCGTCCAGGACGATCTTCTGTCCCAGCGCAATGCTCAGGTTCTCGAAGGGCACCGTCATCAGATGCGCCGTGTGCATCGCGCGCAGCGTCTCTGCAGTGGCGTCGAGTGGCCCGGAGTAGCCGATACGCTGAAGATAGGCTGCGACGTCGATCAACGTTTCCTCTTCGTGCTCTAGATCTGCCGGCGTACCACGCCTTGCCGCCGGCCGGCTTATCCTAGCACATGCACTCGTCCACAGACGTGTAATCGGGCGTGAAGAGCCGCGGCGCTACCGGCAGCGGCGCGCAAGCGCGTCTCGGTCGTGGATGGTGATATGGTGGCTCTGGCTCACAGAAATATGCCCACGCTGCTGGTAATGAACCAGCACCTGGTTGACGCGGACGCCCGACGCGCCGCTGCAAAGCTCGTGCGCCGCAGATTGCGGCCAAGCTCCTCGATCTCAGCCGCGGCTAGCCCTTGGAAAAGCGGCATGTCGGCAAGGAGGCTTGACTCCTCCATTGTGCTCATGCGTGTGCCTCGTCTTCGTCGCCAGGTATGCTCGCGTCTGGAATCAAGACGTTTCACCTCTACGCTTGGCCGGCCGCGTAGCCGCCGTTGCCGGCGCCAGCGGTCTCTGCACGCACCGCCTGCCGTCTAGCAAGCTGATGCTCAGAGATGTTTTCTGAGGAAGTCAATGATCGCCGGAAACGTAACCAGCTTGTTCTTCAGCTTGACGATCCCATGGCCCTCGTCGTCGAAGACCAGACACTCGACTGGGACGTTCCGCTGCTTGAGCGCCGCGACCAACTGCTCTGCCTCGCTTAGTGGTACGCGCGGATCGTTCGCCCCGTGGATCACCATCAGCGGCGCACGAAGCTTGTCGACGTGATTGATCGGGGCGATGCTCTCCAGAAATTCGCGGTCCCGGGCGAGCGAGCCGTACTCGGCTTCGCGGTGCGCCCGGCGGTAGTCGCTCGTGTTCTCGAGAAATGTGCGCAGGTTGCTGATCCCGACAATGTCGACTCCAGCGGCCCACAGCTCGGGGTAAGCGGTCAGCGCGGCCAGCACCATGAACCCACCGTAGCTACCGCCATAGACCACGAGCCGGCTGCTGTCGATCTCCGTTCGGCCCTGTAGCCACCGCGCGGCGTGCGCCAGGTCCGCCACCGAGTCCATGCGTTTCTCGACGTCGTCCAGGTGGCTGTACGCCTTCCCGTAGCCCGTCGATCCGCGCACGTTCGGCGCGAGGACCGCGTAGCCGTTCTCGATCAGATACTGAACGAGGAAGTTGAAGTACGGCACAAACTGGCCCTCAGGCCCTCCATGGACGCTTATGACGGCAGGTAGCCGCTCTGCTCCCGTGCTGCGCGGCCGGAAGTACCAGGCGGGGATCTCGCGCCCGTCGAAGGTTGGGTAGTGGATCAGCTCGGGCGGCACAAATTGGTCGGCCGTGAGGCCGGCATGTGACGTGCGCGTGATCCGCGATACGGAGTTCGCCTCGAGATCCCAGATGAAGATATCGGACGCGCGCATGGCGCTCGTATACGAGAACGCCAGCCGCCGCGAGTCTGCCGAGAAATCGAGCCGCGCGTCGAAGTATCCGACGACGCCGGGTGATGTATCGAATGGAGGCGCCGGGCGACTTGTACCGGACTCGAGATCTAGGCGATAGAGCTTGCTCAGCCCATTCTCGTTGACGGTGTAGGCCAGCATCCGGCCATCCGGCGATCGCGTGGCAATCTCGACGTCCCAGTCAGGCGTTACCATCGGCTCGAGGCGGAGCGTTTCGAGGTCGAGCCGCGCGATATGCAGGAAATCTGAGCCCTGATCGGTCGTGACGTAGAGTGACCTGCCGTCGGCCGCATACACGACGTCATGGTAACGGGCGTCTTCAGCGGAGGGTGCCAGGGCGCGGCCGGCTCCTGTGGCGAGGTCGATCTCAAAGAGGTCGTGCCTAAAGGAGCTCGACTCGCGGACGACGGCGACGCGTCGCTCGTCGGGTGAGAAGGTCTGGCGCGTGAGCGCGCCCGGCTCGTCGTGCTGCCAGACGAGGCGTGCCGCGTCCTCAAGCTCCTGAAGATACAGGTCGAAGCGACCGCGGTTGCGCCGGTTGGCTGCGAAGAGGATGCGACTTCCGTCGTGCGACCACTCGCCGAAGATATGCTTAGCCGTATCGTGGCCGCCCGTGAGCCGGCGCTCTTCTCCCTCTCCAGGGGAGAGCAGGAAAAGCTGCGCGTTCTCGTTGCCGCCGGCGTCGCGAGCGCAGACGATCCGCGCGTCACCCGGCGCGGGCGAGCACCATACTCCCATGACTCGATCCGCCTCAAAGGTCCGCTGATCCGGCCACAGCGGCTCGGGCTGGTCCTCCGGCACGGAAACCTCCCAAACCTGGGGGACGCCGGTGATATCGGTCAGGAATGCTATCCGGCGGCTGTCACTCGTGAAGCTGGGGAAATAGACCTGACGCACACTCAGGTATTGCGAAATCTGATGGGCCATCGTTTCCTTCCCTTCTCTATCTCTGGACGGGCCACCGTTACCATTATCACCCGGAACGCCATTCGGACAAGCGTCGTCTGTCGCGATACGTGGAGGCACCGATCCGGCGCCGGCTTCATGATAACTATCTGATAGTTGCATTATTTTCGCGCTCATGCTAAGTACAACCAGGAATGTTATGCAGCTTTCGATCCAATAATCCTTC
>JBBSGA010000473.1:0-4312 GCA_038254585.1 Chloroflexales bacterium
AGACGTCACCGAAATCGTTCTGAACGTGAAGGGGGTGCGCCTGCGCTCGTACGCCGAGCGCCCAGTCAAGCTGCACCTTTCCAAGCGGGGCGCCGGCGCTGCACGTGCCTCGGATATCGATGCACCGAGCAACGTCGAGATCGTCAACCCGCAGCACTACATTGCGACGCTGGACGGCGAGGATGCACACCTCGATCTAGAACTGACAGTCGAGCGGCATCGCGGCTACCTGCCCGTAGAAAACCGGGATCCAGTGCCGATCGGCGAGATCCCGGTCGACGCGATCTTTACGCCGATTCCACGGGTGAACTACGTCGTCGAGCATACGCGCATCGGCGGCATGACTGACTATGACCGTCTGATCCTTGAGATCTGGACCGATGGGACGTGGAAGCCCGGCGACGCCCTAAGCCATGCCGCGCAGGTTCTCGGCCAGTATTCACAGACGATCGCGAACTTTAGCCGGGCCGATCAGCCGCTCGACCTGATGGGCGGCGGCCAGACCGCCGTAGCCGACGGGATTCCGCCGGACGTCTACGACACGCCGATCGAGGATTTGGACCTAACCACCCGCACCTCCAACTGCTTGCGGCGCGCCGACATCACCAAGGTCGGACAGCTCCTGCAGATGGACGAAAAGGATCTGCTCTCGGTGCGCAATCTCGGCTCGAAGTCGATCGACGAGATTCGCGAGAAACTGGTCGAGCACGGATTCCTTCCGTCGGCCATGGCTCCAGAGATTGACGCGAGCGCCGCAGAAGGAGTCGCCGACGGAGAACCGGCCGCGGTTCCGGACGGCGCGTAACTGATAAAGGAGGCCATCCGATGCGGCACCGCGTTGGAGGTAAGAAGCTAAATCGCCATTTCAACGAACGCAGCCGGCTCTACACGCAGCTGATGACTGCGATCATCGATCATCGCAAGATCACCACGACTCAGGCGAAGGCCCAAGCGATTCGGCCTGAGATCGAGAAACTGATCTCGATGGCGCGACACGTGCCGACGCAGAACGACATCGACGGAGCCGCCGAGGCCGAGCGACAGGCGAAGCGCCTGCAGCGGGCGGGAGTCTTTCGGCGCGCGCTGATGGAGCTCGGTGGGTCGAAGCGAGCGGCACACCGCCTGCTGGAAGTTGCACCGGACTATGCTAGCCGGCCAGGTGGATATGTCCGGCTGACGAAGCTAGGTCCGCGCAAGGGCGACGCGGCCGAAATGGTCGTGATCGAGCTGGTATAAGGCGAGGCGGCCACGGAGTCGCAGCCTGCAGAAACGCGTAACGTCGCGCTTACGCTTGAATACGATGGTACCGCTTTCGCGGGATCACAATTTCAAAGCAGTGTGCGTACGGTCCAGGGAGAGCTCGAACGAGCCTGGACTGCCTTTACAGGTGAGAGCATTCGCTGGAATTTCGCCGGGCGGACGGACGCGGGCGTACATGCGCGTGGGCAAGTCGCGAACGCGCGGACGGCTACCGGACACAGTCTCGCGACGATCCAGCGGGCGCTCAACGCTCTGCTGCCGGAAGATATGGCAGTGCGGGAGGTGAGCGAAGTTCCGGCGGAGTTTCACGCGCGATTCAGCGCCTGGCGGCGGGACTACCGCTACGATATTCTAAACGAGCCGTGGCCGGCGCCGCTCCTTCGCGAGCGGGCACTGCACATTCGGGAGGCACTCGACGTCGAGGCCATGCACCGGGCGATAGGCGCGCTCGAAGGTGTGCATGACTTCGCCGCCTTCGGTACGGCGACCGGCACTTCGACCATCCGATGGTGCTACCATGCTGCCTGCTACGCGCTGAAGCGCGACGAGCGACGCGTGGTGACGGTGGAACTGGCGGCAAACGGGTTCCTGCGCCATATGGTGCGGGCAATCGTCGGAACGCTGCTGATGGTCGGACGAGGGCGACTGGCCACAGACGACCTGGGTCGGATACTCGCAAGCCGCGATCGCGCGGCGGCGGGGCCAAACGTCCCGGCCCACGGTCTATATCTGGAGTCGGTGCGGTACGCGGGCGACAATGTGGCCGCAGACTGGCGCGGCGAAGAGGAAGAATCATGACGATAGACGCAAAGACTTTTCACACGTGGCACCCCAAGGCCAGCGAGATACAGCGCGACTGGCTGCTTGTCGACGCGCGAGGGGAGGTTCTCGGGCGGTTGGCGACGCAGATCGCCCACCTACTACGCGGCAAGCATAAGCCGACATGGTCCCCGCACGTCGACGGCGGTGACTTCGTGATCGTGGTGAATGCCGACGACGTCCAGCTGACGGGTAGGAAAGCACAGCAGAAAGTCTACTACCGGCACACGGGATATCCGGGTGGCCTCAAAGAAACACCGTACCGAATCATGCTGGCAAAGCATCCACAGCGGGTTATCAAATTCGCGGTCAAAGGGATGCTCCCCAAGAGCCGGCTCGGCCGGCGGATGCTGAAGAAGCTGTATGTATACGGAGGCCCGGCGCACCCGCATGCAGCGCAGCAACCACGACAAGTGACGCTGATCAAGCGCGGCGCATAAGCACGGAGTAGCTAAAGGATTATGGCTGAAGAGAAACGGTATTACCAGGGCACGGGCCGGCGCAAGACGGCGGTAGCACGGGTACGGCTCTTCCCCGGCACCGGAGAGGTGGTCGTGAATGGCCGATCGATCCCAGAATTCTTCGGCGGGCGGGAGCTATTGCACGCTATCGTGCGGAGTCCGCTGGAAGTAACCGGCATGGCGAACGCCTTCAACGTCCTGGTGAAGGTGCGCGGCGGCGGCGAGTCGGGCCAGGCACAGGCGGTCCGGCATGGGATCGCCCGCGCACTGGTCGATTCCGACGAAACGCTGCGGCCGGTGCTTCGGCACGCGGGATTCATGACCCGCGACCCTCGGATGAAAGAGCGGAAAACTCCCGGCTTCCGCAGGGCCCGCAAGAAGAAGCAGTTCACGAAGCGCTAGTCCTCTGTTTCGAGCGCTTACCGTTCTACTCAATACGAACTAAAACGTCGAGCGGCAAAATGCCAGTCCCTACACATGCGTAGGGGCTGGCATTTGCCTTGCGTGGGCCCACGTCAAGACCATCGAAAGGGCAGGGCAATTGCCCGGTAGTCCCGGTTGCACGGCATGATGCTTGCTGAGATAGCGGATCCGATCCCGCGATAGGCCGCGACAGGAAGGAGAAACAGGTATGCCACTCCCGCATCGTCCGCTCGGCAAGACGGGCGTCGAGGTCCCCATCATCGGCTATGGGACGGCACCGCTCGGCAAGATCAAGATCATGGATGCTCCACTGCTCAAGAAATCCGAAGCGCTTCTGAACCACGCGATCGACCAGGGCATCACCTACCTGGACACGAGTCCGGATTATGGGAGCCAGCCGAAGCTCGGCGATGTCATGAAGACGCGTCGCGATGAAGTCTTCCTGGCGACAAAAATCAACAAGCGCCAGCGGAAAGACGTTTTGAACGAGCTTCAGCAGAACCTCAAAGAGCTGCAGACCGATCACGTCGATCTGATCCAGGTGCATGCGGTCAACGCCATGGCCGATCTCGAGGCTGCGCTCGCTCCCGACGGAGCGTTGAGCGCGCTGGAAGAAGCGCGGCGCCAAGGTATGACTCGGTTCATCGGGATTACAGGCCATGCCCGGCCCTCGGTCCTAGCTCACGCCCTGGAGCGCTACGCCTTCGACACCGTTCTGGTAGCGCTTGGCGTGATCGACCGCCTGGTGACGGGACCTGAGGAGGTGCTTCTGCCGGTGGCACAGAGCAAGGGCGCCGGTGTCATCGCCATGAAAGTGTACGGGCACGGGAGCCTCAACCAGCGGGAGCTGGCCCTGCGGTACTCACTGAGCCTTCCAGGTGTCAGCGTGGCGATTCTGGGAATGGACGAGGAAGCGCAGATCGACGAAAACGTTCGCTTCGCCCAGAGCTTCGCGCCGCTCAGCCAGGGCGAGATGGACGGGCTTGTCCAGGAGGCGAAGGGGCTGATTCAGAACGACAAGCCGTCGAACAGCAGTCCAATTTTCTGGCTTTACGATATCAAGACGATGGCCTGGCAGGAAGATAGCGAGCCTTTTACAGTGGCTTACTGAGTTCCGGCAGAAAGCCCGGCGCCTCCATATGGAGGTTTGCCCAAGTGTAGATATCCTTACTCTACCTCGTATGATCGACGGACGGCCGTGTTGCAGATGCAACGGGGTGTGATGCACGTTTTTTCATAGACAGGAGACGACCAGATCCGGTACTATCTTCGGCACGACTCTTCCCGAGGAGCAGGATGAGGAGGGCACATGGAGCGGCGCACCTTCGAGCAGCGCTGGCATCAACTGA
>JBBSGA010000474.1:0-4302 GCA_038254585.1 Chloroflexales bacterium
GAGCAGCGCGAACGCCTCCTGATCGCCTGCCGCCCGCTTCTGCTCCGCCACATGCGAGAGGAGCAGGGTGTTGGAGTAGATGATGGCATTCGCCATCAGTCGCGTACACTCATGCCAGACCTGCTGCTCAGCTTCAGTCTTCACCCGGAGCTTGCCCGCGTGCATGTATGCGATGGCGCTCCGCAGCCGGTGGTACGCCTCACCGCGGTTCAGGGCCTTCTGCACGCTTTGTCGGAGCAGCGGATCGTCGATGAAGTCGAGGATGTGGAGGGTTCGGCAGATGTTGTCCAACTCCCAGAGGGCTTTCTTGGTCTGGTTCTGACGCGCATACGAACTGAGCTTGCGCACGATGGTCGCCTGCGTCACATCCTTCTGGGCCAGCGAGGCCAGGATGCGCTGGATATTGGGCCACTCCCGGACGATGAGGGTATCCAAGGTCTTGCGTCCTGGCTTGATCAGGGCATCGGCGTAGTGGCGCGGATGGTGGGAGCCGACCAACCCCTCCATCTTCTTGTGGAGGTCGCGGTAGCGCGGCGCGAACTGGTAACCGAAGGCGTGCAGGAGGAAGAAGTTCACCTGGTTGGTCCCGTGCGTGTCAGTCGAATGCCGTTCCGGATGCACGTCCGTGGTGTTGTTGTACAGGATGTCGAAGACGTAGTGCGATTCGTGCTCGTGCGTGCCGATGATCCGCGCGTTGATCGGCACATGGTTCGCCACGAGCGAGTACGCGCTCACCCCTTTCTTCAGGCCGAAGTACTTGCGGGCATGTCGTGCATTGATGGTCGGGGTCTGCGTTTCGATGCGCTGGCCGTCGCTGCTCGAATGTGTCTTGCCGACAAGGTCGTAGGCGTGGAACATGGGCAGCGCCGCCGTGGCGTTGGCAATCGCATCGTTCCCTGCGTGGAGCGTTTCTGCCCGCAGGAAGTTGCGCGCCGTCGTCTGCAAGGACGCGAAGCTCAGGCCGGAGACCTCCGCCATCTTCCACAATCCCAGGTTGGTGCCCAAGGCCACGATACAGGCGAGGATGAGGCCCGGATCGGTCTCCTGTTTGACATAGCGCTCCAGGACATGGGTGAAGGCGCGCAGGAAGTCCGTCCTGTCGGCAACGAACGAGAGCAGGTCGACGATGCCGATGCCCGGTAACTGGCCATAGAACGGGCCGTTGGTCCGCTCCTCCTCGCGGGGATATACCAGCGTCCAGCGGCGCTTGTCCCCCGTGCCCGTGACCTTGATGTGCGTGTTCTCACCACTCGCGATGCGTTCGTTGACACGCTGGAAGCCAGCTTCCAGTTCCGCGCGGAATGCCGCGAGGGTCACCTGGATCGGCGCCAGCAGGAGCGGCGCGCCAATCTCCCGCAACACCGCCTCCTTGTCTTTCCAGCGGTCGGGGTTGATCAGGTCGTTTTCGAAGCTGCGGAACTCGTTGCTGTCCTGGACATACGCATTGCCGCCCTCCAGGCCGTTGCGGAGCAAGCGGTAGACCAGGAATTCGTAGCGATCGACCGCGAGCCGCTTGTCGTTGGGCTTCTCGCCATGTGTGTACAGATAGCGCTGCACGCTCTTGGTCAGGACTCCGGTCGGGAACGCGGCCGGCTTTGCCTGGCGCGGCGACTTGCCCTGCCGTAGGAGATCCTGAAGGAAGGTGACCGCGCCCAGCAGCGGTGCGTCCTCGGCAGAGCCGGCGAAGTCCAGGGCGCAGAACACATGCCGCAGATTGCGTTTGAACGCATGGTGCAGCGACCCATAGTGCGCCCACTCGCAGGCGGTCTTGTCGAAGGTGACGGCACGCAGGTGCGCGGCGACGAGGGGAATGCGATCGGGGGCGAGCAAGGAGAACGCCTGCCGCTTGACTGTCGCGAAGGGCGTCGTGTCCGGAATCGACTGGTCGACGAACAGCTGCAGGACCTGGCCAGCCGCGTCGAGGTTGGCGCTGGCATCGGTCACGGCCTGCTGCGCCGCCAGCTCGGCCGCTCCCTTCGCCTGCTGCTCATACCGGTCGATGAGGTGGATGAACGCATCGACGAGACGGTCGTTAATCTGGCGGAAGCGATGGTAGGCGAAACAGAGCAGGTAGAGGCGGGTGGTCGATCGCGCCATGCGCCGCAGCTTGTAGACCGTGTAGAACTGGACCAGCGAGGCGTAGTATTTCACGCTCTCCGCGGAGAGCCCGGCGGACGCTAGGAAAGACTGACCGAACGCGTGGAGGGGCGCAAAGACGGCGCGCCGCTCGACCTCCTGCCGCAGTTCACCGTAGCTGAAGTCCTTCGGCTCGTGCTTGAGCGCACTAATGGCATACAGCCCCTCCTCGGCTTGGAGTAAGGCATCCAGGCGCTCCTCGATGGCCGGGTTCAGCGCGCAGACGAGCAGCCGCGTGATACGCTGGCGCTCGTTGGCGACCACCCGCCCGACCATCTCCTGCAGATAGGTGTAGCCTGGGGCGACCAGGCGCTCGTTGGTCAGGTACACCAGCGCCTCGCGCAGCAGGTAGATGGGCTGCGTAGAGAGCATCGCGGCGCGTTGGGTCTTCTGTTCCAGGGCCGCTTTGGCCGTAGCGTCGCACAGGCGATAGCTAAACAGGCCGAGGATCGCTTGCTGCTGGGCCAGGCGTGTGGGTTTGGAGAGCACCGTGATGGCGTCGAGATCGAGTCGGGGGAAGTAGCGCCGGTGGATGTGGTCCAGGTCGGGGAGCACCGCCTCCCGCTTGTAGACGAAGAACCGGCGGCTGGCCTTGAAGTAGCCCAGTTGCAACGTCAAGTGGACCGCGACCGCAGCCGTCGGCACCGCATCGACCGCTGCCCGTTCCCGAGGACTCAAGTCGAAGGAGAGCTGGCGCTCCTCTTCGGTGAAGCGCGGCAGCCCATAGAGCGCCTCGATCTCCTGGGCGGTGAGGATCGCCAGTCGCCGCGAGGGAGGGGCCGCGCGCGGAGCGTCTCGGCGAGTGCAAGAAGTACACTTTCTGCGCACCGCGCCTACCTGGCCCCCCACGGCCAGCGCATCGTCGCGTCGTCGCGCAACTACCTTTGCGAGAATCATAGTGCATTTTCCCGTGGAGGAGGAGGCTTTCTGCACGATGAACATGACTGATGTGGACCTTGTACCCCAGAGGATCGGGTATGCACGGGTGAGTAGCGGGGGGCAGAACCTGGATGCGCAACTGGATACGCTGCAGCAGGCCGGGTGCGCCAAGATCTTCTCGGACAAGATGTCGGGAGCGCGCATGGACCGCCCGGCATGGGAACGGTTGCTGGAGTATCTGCGCCCGGGCGACACGTTAGTCGTCACCGAACTCAGCCGCATGACCCGCTCGCTCCTCGATCTGCTTGAGACGAGCAAGATGCTGGAGCAACGACAGGTCCACCTGATGTCGCTGCGTGAGCATCTTGACACCACCAGCGCGACCGGTCGCTGTTTCCTCGCTATGATGGGGGCGATTCACCAGATGGAACGGGAGTTGCGGGCCGAGCGCGCCGCCGCCGGCCGCGCGTCGGCCAAGGCCCGTGGCCGCACCGGCGGTCGCCCCCGCACGGATGCAGCGAAGTTGGAGAACGCCCGCATCCTGTACGAGAACTCCGAGCAGACGGCCGCCCAAGTGTGTGCCGTCGCGGGCGTGGGCCGACGGACGTTCTTCACGTACCTCGCTGCGCACCGGAGGGCCTCCGAGTAGGGCGTCACGTCTCTCAGAGACGCGGATGCGGGGCGCAAGCGCTGGACACCTGCCCGACACGAACGTTTACCTTTTCGGAGCGTTGGGCAAAAATAGCCATACTTCGACACTGCTGCAGGCCGCATCGATCCGCGAGGACACGGCGATAATCCGGGCACATGCTCGCTCGCTTCGCGGGCGTCACCACGCTCGTTGAGCGACCGATGCGGCCGTTTGCCCCCAAAAACCATCCGGTTGGAACAATGTATCGACGACCGGAGAGAAGATCCCAGCTTCGAAGGCGAGATCGAGGACGGTATAGCGACGCCGAATCTGACGGGCGGCCGCATAACTCGCGTGCAGTTGCGGCAGGCTCAGACCAATCTCCGCGGGGTCCGCAGGCGCGCCGGCGGCGGCGATCATGCGCCGCAACGTATCCGGGGAGAGCAGCTGCCCTTGCAGCCGCTCGCGCAGCACTGGCCATCGCCGACGCAGCGATACCAGGCGCCGTTGGAGTCCATCTACGGTCGGGTACTTGGCGCTGATTTCGGTCACCGCCCGCGCTGCCAGCACCGAATCGGGGTGCGCGCGCCGCACCTCGTCTTCCAGTTCTCGCAGCGAGGGCCAGCGCGCGCAGGCTGCGGCAACATCGAGCGCGC
>JBBSGA010000475.1:0-4298 GCA_038254585.1 Chloroflexales bacterium
CCGCCGGCGTCGTGTCGTAAGCTAACGGGTCCGCCATGCGTCCTCTGCTTTCCGGGAGATGCTGACGTAACGAGTCTGCTGGTCCTCGTCGCGCCATTATCGCATAGCTTCCGCACCGATGAAGTCCGCGGCGACTCCAGGCTCAGGTCGGGCGCTGCTGTGGGACGGCGGGCTCGGGGTGCTCCACGGGCGCCCGAACGGCGAGAAAACGCGCGGCTGTCACGACTACCACGATCGTCAGCACGATCGCGCCGAGAGCTACCGCGCGCGGCGCGCCTGCCGCGGCGCCCAGGCGGCTGGTGATCGCCCCAATGCCCAAGACATCCAGCAGCGCACCGGCCAGGCGGGCCCAGCCGGTGCGCACTTGCCGCCCGAGACTCTGCGCGACCGCCGCGACGCCAAGTGCGCCCAGCGAGGGCAGACCGATCAGCGTCATAGCGTAGAGGCTGATGACGCGGCCGCGCAGCTGGCCGGGGACGCGCAGCTGGATCATCGTGGCGATCATCGTCGTGAAGACCGTCGAGGCGACGCCGACGACGATCAGCAGCGCTACGCCCGGCAAGAACCAGGGGCTGAGCGCGAAGGCGGCCAGGCTGAGGCAGAAGATCAGCCCGCTGACGACGAGCAGCCGGCCCTGGGCATGAATCTGCCGCACCGAGGACATGCCGAAGGCGCCGACCAGGGCGCCGGCACCGCCGGCCGAGAGCAGGGCGCCGTAGCCGCCCGCTCCGGTATGCCAGACGGCATCGGCAAAGACCGGGAGCAGCTGCTGGTATGAGCGGCCGAAAAGCGCTGCCAGCGCGGAGAGGATCAGCAACGAAAGGGTTAGCTTGTCCCGCCAGGCATAGATGAAGCCGCCGAAGAGCGCATTGCGCAGGCTGGTCGGGCGGTGCTGGCGAATCGGAAGCGCGCGCATGGCGGCCAGCGCGAAGATCACGGCAAGGTAGCTCACCGCGTTGCCCATAAAGAGCCACCCTGGCCCTACGATGTTGAGCAACAAGCCCGCCAGGGCCGGCCCGACGAGCGCTGCGCCGGTGAAGGTCGCGGAGTTGAGCGAGAGCGCGTTCAGGAGGTCCGAGCGGGGCACCATCTCCGGGATCAGCGCCTGGCGCGCGGGATTGTCGAAGGCCAGTAAGGCTGCCCCCAGGAAGGTTGTGAGCAGGATGTGCCACGGCTGCACCGCACCAAGCCAGGTAAGGATCGCGAGGACGGCCGCGAGGAGCATCGCACCGGTCTGGGTTACGTACAGGAGCTTGATACGGTCGACACGGTCGACGAAGACGCCGCCGAGCGGTGGCCCGACGATCATCGGGACGGCAAAGCTGAGGCCAAGCAGCCCCAGATAGAGCGCGTTGCTGCCGGTCAGCTTATAGATCAGCCAGCTCTGCGCGACGTTCTGCATCCACGTGCCCATATTCGACACGAGCAGACCGGCCCAGAGCAGTGTGAAGTTACGATGGCGGAACGCGGGATAGCGCCCAGGAGTCGAAGCTGTAGCCGTCACGCCTTCTCCTGCATCTGAGTGCTTACTCCTCTGCTGCTCCCCCGTCGAGCACTGCTTTCAATCGCCCATGCGCATACTACTGCGGCAGGAGGTATCGAGCAAGGAGTCCAGCCGGAGCAGGGCCGGCACCCCGTGAGGCAGACCATTGAGAATCAGAGGGGCCGCCGGAAGAGCGGCGGCCCGAATGTGAAGGGTGGGAGAGTAGGTTTACTGTCCGGCGCTCTGGTTTCCGCCGTTCTGATTTCCGCCGCCGAGCCGCCCGCCGATCTGCACCGAAGTAGCCTGGAAGACATCCCCGTTCTTTGTCCCGTTTGCGACGACGCGGTCGCCCGGATGGATATCGGAGATCTGGCCGTCGACCTGCTTGCGGATCGTCGCGTCCGCGTTCAGCTGAATCTTCGCCGACGTGTTGTTGAAGGCTTTAATCGTGATCGTGCTGCCATCAACCTTGTCCACCGTCCCGACCAGGTTCTGCCCCTGAAACGTTCCGCGCCGGGTGCCGCCCGCCGCGCCGTTGCCGGCCGCGCCCCCGGCGCCGCCGGCACCCCCTCGCGTCGCGAAAAACCGATTCGCAGTCTGCTGCACCTGCGTCTGTCCGACTTGAATGCCATTGAGCCGGCCTGCGTAGAAGCCACCGCCGGTGCCGATCAGTAATAGCACAATCCACACAATTCGTTCGCGCATATCGGGTATCGTCTCCTTTAACTTTCTGTACTACTCGTAGCGGAGTGCCACGATTGGATCGAGGCGTGCGGCACGACGGGCCGGCTCGATGCCGAAGAAGAGGCCGACCGCCATGGCGAAGCCGATGGCCAAAAACACCGAATCGAGGCTGACCGAGGCGTGCACGGTCCCGGTCCGGTTGACTGCGACTGCGATCAACGCGCCCAACAGCAGTCCCACCAGCCCGCCCGCCGTGCTCAGCGTCAGCGCCTCGATCAGAAACTGCAGCAGAATGTCGCGCTCGCGCGCGCCCAGGGCTTTGCGCAGGCCGATCTCACGCGTGCGCTCGCGAACCGAGACGAGCATGATGTTCATGATGCCGATCCCGCCGACAAGCAGTGAGATCGCCGCGATCGCGCCCAGGAAGAGGGTCAACACCTGCGTGGTCTGGACCGCGGTGTTGAGGATGTCCTGCTGGTTGATGATGTTGAAATCGTCGTTCGAGCCCCCGGGCGGCAGCTGGTGCCGCGCGCGCAGCGTGTTCGTGATCTCATCGAGCGCATCGTTGATGCTCTGCTGGTCGCGCGCCTGGACCACGATCGTCGACACCAGGAGGCCGGCGCCGGCAGTCACGGCCCGGCCGCCGAAGAGCTTGCGCTGCGACGTGCTGATCGGTACGACGATGGCGTCGTCGACCGAGCCGAAGCCGCCGCCGCCCTGCATATTGAGCACGCCGACGACCCGGAAGCTCTCGCCGCGCACCTTGAGCGACTGGCCGACAGGGCTCTGATCGGGGAAGAGCGTCGACGCGACGTTCGCGCCCAGCACGACGACGTTGGCGTTCGAGCTCACCTCCGCATCCGTGATGAACTCTCCGTCGGCCACTGACAGATTATGGATCGCCAGGTAGCTCGGCGTGGCGCCGGTGACGCGTGCGCCGAGGTTCTGGGAGCCCGCGACGAGCTGGGCGTTACCGCCGGACTCGGGCGAGACGGCGACGGCCGCGGGCACGTTGCCGGGGTCGGCTAGCGCCTGCGCATCGTCGATCGTCAGCGTCTGGCCCGACCCGACCTCGCCGCGAAAGCCGCCGGTATTGGGCGCGCCCGGCCGGATCGTCAGGAGATTGCTGCCGTTGGCCGTGATGGCAGAGGTGATCGCCTCCTGTGAGCCATGGCCGATCGCGAGCAGGGCGACGACGGCCATCACGCCGATGATCACGCCCAGCGAGGTCAGCAGGGTGCGCAGCTTGTTGACCATGAGACTGGCGAGGGCGACGCGTATGCTCTCGCCGAGGCTGATGCCGCCCTCGCTCAGCTCTTCAGGCTCGACCTGAACCTGCCGCGGCTCGAGCTGAACCTCTTCTGGCTCAGCCTGGACCTCCGGTGCCCCGATCAAGGGACGATCAAACGTGGCCATAGACCATCTCCTCCGTCCTGGTCGTGTCGCGCGCCAGCTTGCCATCGTGGATGCTCAACAGGCGATGCGCATGGTGCGCGATGTCGGGCTCGTGGGTGACCAGGACGATCGTAATTCCATCACGGTTGAGGGACTCGCAGAGCGCCATGATCTCGGTGCTGGCGTGCGAGTCCAGGTTGCCCGTCGGCTCGTCCGCGAGCAGCAGCGCCGGCTCGGTCACGAGCGCCCGGGCGATCGCGACGCGCTGCTGCTGGCCGCCGGAGAGCTCGCGCGGGTGATGCTCCATGCGATCTCCCAGGCCAACCGCCTCCAGGGCGTGCGCGGCCCGCTCGCGGCGCTCCGCGTGGCTGAATCCGCCGCGGTAGACCATCGGCAGCTCGACGTTCTCGAGCGCCGTGCTGCGCGGCAGCAGGTTGAACTGCTGAAAGACAAAGCCAATCTTACGGTTGCGGGCCAACGCGAGCTGATTCTTGTCGAGCTGCTCCACCGGGACGCCGTCGAGCAGGTAGCGCCCGGAGGTTGGCGTGTCGAGGCAGCCGAGCAGATTCATCAACGTCGACTTGCCCGAGCCGGACGGTCCCATGATGGCGACGAACTCCCCGCGCTCGATGTCGAAGCTCACGCCGCGCAGGGCCAGAACCTCGATGTCGCCCATCTGATAGGTCTTGCATAGATCTTGCACCTGAATGATCGCCGTCACCGTTCGCTCTCCGCC
>JBBSGA010000476.1:0-4293 GCA_038254585.1 Chloroflexales bacterium
CTTTCGGGTTAATTGTGCCGAAACGCACAAAGTGCACCTTGAGTATGGTTGAAGCAGCAATGAGCATGGACACAGCACCGAGGCCACAGGCAACTTAGTTATCCCTGCTCACCCTGCAACTAATGTTTGGCGAAGGTATTGCCACTAGGTAGGTAATACATGATCACGACAAACGACGATAGTATGGAAGATTTTCGGGGAACACCCGGAGCCCCCCGGCCTCCCGGCGCACTACGCCTCATCTGCTGCCTGTACGCCGCGATTTTCAACGAAGCCGTTCGCTGCTGCTACAGCACTCGTCGGCATCCCGCCGAACTTGCCTGCCTGGTACCACTCCTGGCTCAAAACACGCTGTCGCTTGCCGCTCGTGGTGCGTGGGATCGATCCATGCCGGACGAATACGATGTCACGCGCGGTAAATCCGAAGGTTTGTAGTAAGGACTGCTGAAGCTGCTGCGCGATAGCCACATGCTCCTCAGGTGCGGCCTTAGTTTCAATCACGGCGATCACGTCGTCGGTTCCCTGCTCGGGATTGTTGATTCCAAAGACAACCGCATACCCTTGACGTACCTGCGCATGTTCCTCGATGACGGCTTCGACATCATGGGGATAGTAGTTGCGACCCCGGACGATGAGCAACTCCTTGATGCGCCCAAGCACGTAGAGCTCGCCGTCGACAAGGTAACCCCGGTCGCCGGTATGATACCAACCATCCTTAATGGCCTCTGCGTTCGCCTTGGGGTCTCGAAAATACCCCTGCATCAGCGATGTTCCGCGCACACAGATCTCACCGACGGCCCTATCAGGCAGAACGGAGCCGTCGGGGCTTATAACACAGAGATCGAGCCCTTGTACGGCATGCCCGAGACCGACAACCTCGAGTGCCGGACCGAAAGCCGGGTCGACGACGGGCGCAGCGATCATCTGGTGATCGCTGCGCAGCGCTTCGGGGTCGATGCGATCACACGAAATAAAGCCAAAGAGCCGATTCGGACGCTGCTCGACGACCGTCGTGGCCAGCACCGTCTCGGCCATTCCATAGCAGGGATACATTGTGTACTCGGAGAACCCATAGGGCTGGTAACAGCGCGTAAATTCTCGCAGGATAGTGAGAGGGACCGGCTCAGCGCCGATAAACGCTCGGCGCCACGAGCTAAGATCGAGTCCCTGGAGCTTCGTGGGATCGAATTTCCTGACACAAAGACTATAGGCGAACGTCGGCGCTGCACAAAGGGCGGCACGATACCTCGACATATTTTGCAGCCATATAAGCGGATTACGCAAGAAGGCGGTTGGAGTCATCAGCACAATTGTCGATTGGTAGTAGATGGCCATCAGCAATTGGACCAACCCCATATCGTGGTACAGCGGTAGCCAGGAAAGAGCGGACTCCTCGCGCGGCGCATAATCGACCGCGCTAGCAATTGCACGGACATTCGCGATAACATTTCCGTGAGAAAGGATCACTCCTTTTGGACGGCTGGTCGACCCGGATGTCAGTTGGATATGCAGCGGCTGCCGCGGGTCAGCCGCCGGGAATACGTCGGCTGGAAGAGAGCCATCACGGGAGAGCTCATCCGGTATTGCTACGCGCCGCGCGTCGATCGCCGGATAGTCCCGCACAATGCTCTCGAGATGAGCCGGAACGACGACAAGCGTAGGATCGAGCTTCTCGTAGATGTAGCCGATATAGCGCAGGGCCTCATCGGTCTTGGAGCGGCTGGTAGGTGCGGCAACAGTACAGGGAATCGCGCCAAGCAGGATTGCCGCGCCGAGGATGGTGATATAGGCATCCGACGTCGGGAGGAGCAGCAGGATTCGGTCGCCTTCTTGTACACCGCGTGTACGTAATCCGGCCGCTGCCGTTCGCGCCCCACTCCATAACTCTGCGTAGCTCAAACGGCGTTCCCTACCCTGCGAGTCGAGCAGAATAATTGCATCGCCACTGCTCGGATCGACCGGACGTTCTCCTGCCGCACGGATCGCATCTCTGAGTGTTGTGATGTAAGGATCATCCTCAATCGCCAGGCGCTGCTTCAAAGCTATATGGCGCTGTTGCCGGGCATGCTGACCATTCACCTCGGCCACCCCGCTTCCATCAACAGATTGTCTCGTCATACGATTTATCTCACATGCGTGCGGCCAGCCAGAGATACACCTCACTAGCGCGCTTTAGAGGCCAACTGCTCCTGAATATAGGTGATAACATCACCGACCGTTTGGAAATCGAATGACTTCTCCTCGGGCACGACAATGTCGAATGTTTGCTCGATCTCGTACAACAGCTCAACAGTCGCTAACGAGTCAAGCGGTAAAGAGGCCAACTCCGTCTCGGCTGTGACGCGATCCATGTCTACAAGCTGTTGATCCTTCTCGTCGATTGCCCGGTGAACTAGCTGCTTTAGGCGCTCAAGCAATGCTGTCTCGGAGTGGGCTGCGGTGGTTGTGCCGCTCTGCATAGCCGATCCTTTCAAAATGATCCTCTAGCGCTCGTAATAGGATCCCACGCCCCGATACCTTGTATAACGACGATCGGGCAATTGGCGCAGATCAAGACGACCCAGATGAGCGACATGACACAAGATGGCGGCGCAGGTACGGGACATAATGGCGTCCGGGTCGACGTGTGCGCCACCGGCCGGTTCCGGAATAACCTCGTCGACGATGCCAAGGTTTAGCAAATCTTGGGCCGTAATCTTCATCGCGCTCGCGGCCTCAGAGGCCATGCTGACGTCCGACCAGAGAAGAGCAGCGCTAGCTTCTGGCGAGGCTACGGAGTAGATGGCGTGCTCGAGCATCAACAGGCGATCGGCGAGCCCGAGCGCCAGCGCTCCTCCTGAATCGCCCTCGCCAATAACCACGGCGACGATCGGCGTCTTTAGGCTGGCCATGGCCATCAAATTCTGCGCAATGGCCTGCGCCTGGCCGCGCTCCTCAGCCGGCACCGACGGCTGTGCCCCCGAAGCATCCAGGAAGCAGACGAGCGGCATACCAAATTTCTCAGCATGTCGCATCAACCGCAATGCTTTTCGATAGCCCTCCGGGTAGGGCACGCCGAAGTTGTGGCGGGTGTTTTCGTGGGTATTGCCACCCTTCTGGTGGCCGAGGGCGACGACCGTTCCTATGCTGGTCCGCCCCACGCCGCCAATGATCGCCTGATCGTCAGCGAAGCTTCGATCGCCATGGAGCTCGAAAAAGTCCACACACAGATGGCGAATATAGTCGAGGGTATGGGGGCGATTGGGATGGCGAGCAATCTGGACCTGCTCCCAAGCCGAAAATGTTTCGGTGGTTGTTGGGACCAGGGTAGGCGGTGCAGTTTCGGAAAGGGATGGAGTATCGACGATGCGCAGCGCAGCAACCATGAGCAACTCCATAGCGATGACTAGGCCGCGTAGATCCGCAGCAACCGGATGTGGGCACGACGAAGCTCGGCTCGTGGAACAATGTGATCGCTCAGACCATGCCTCGGGAAGAATTCGCCTGCATAGCTCGCTGGCACTTTCTAGCGGAGTATCTGCTCTATCACGCGTAGGCCCGCAAAGCCAATCCCGGCTTGTGGCTCAGCGATGCTCCATACCTTGGGCCACGAGGATACTTGCTTGGCGGAAGCCGGGAATGCTTCCACAGGGTCCACGCAGCTTAGCATCGAAGGTCTACGTACGTCAACCCAGAAATCAGGCGATCAATCAAGGGCGTGGAGCATCTTGGAAGACCTAACGATCCGGCACGCGTATGCCATCAACGACGGATTGGCGCTTATGTAAAACCGGCTCATGGCAATTACACTGTCCCTTCGGGGACGGGACCCATGGGCTATGCAACCTGCACAACGATCAGTTACAACACATGAGACGATCTTCGTCCTTTTTCTGTAAGCAACGCCATCCCATGTCATGAATGGCTTTGATCCGGAAGGAACCTCGATGTTTACTTCGATCGGTCTCGCCTCACGCGCCCATCGGGCGCAGCGCGGCGTTCAGCACAGCCGCCAGCTCTGGATTCGAACTTTACTATCCTTGTGCATCCTGGCCGCCTTGTTTGTCACTTCTGTCCGTCGCACTCAAGCAGCGTGGCTCTGGGGCGGCGTCGACGACCGCTCAATCTCGGTGGGAGGTTTGCTACGCACCTATCATGTGCATCTGCCTCCATCCTACACCGGCACCACGGCGCTGCCCCTGGTCGTGGCATTTCATGGCGCCTACGACAACGGACGCGGGATGGCCGGTCTGACCAACTTTAACAATGTCGCCGACCGCTTCGGGTTCATCGCCGCCTATCCGGATGCAGTTA
>JBBSGA010000477.1:0-4270 GCA_038254585.1 Chloroflexales bacterium
ACGAATGTCCGAGGAACAATAACAGGTTTCGCCGGTAGACACGGCATATTTCTCCGCTACGAGACACGCCTATTCAGCACGAACCTATTCGTGTATTCGTGGCGTATTCGTGGACGGCTTGTCTCACTAGAAGTGGTCGGACAGGTGGTTAAATGGCCTCTAACGATGCTCAAACCGCGTTTGAAGATGAAGCCCTGAACGCCGTGCAAGCCGATCGCTTACGCGACCGCATCGCCATCCTGCGCCGCCAGCTCCTCGTCCCGGAGGAGCTCATCCGCCGGGTCTATCACACGCTCGTGCTGGGCCAGCACATTATCCTGAGTGGACCACCCGGCACGGGCAAAACCGAGCTTGCACGCATCCTGCCGCGCGAGCTCTGGATGGGCGAAGAGGACGGGCCGGTCGCGTCTACGGCTTTCACAGCCACGGGCTCGCCACTCGCCAAGGTGCCCACCACTACGACCGCATACGCCGTGCGCGTCGTCACGGCGACGGACGAATGGACGCCGCGGCACGTCATCGGCGGTATCGTCCCGGTTGCCGACGAGGAGCAGCAGATCCGCTACGAGATCGCCTACGGCTGTTTGGCGCGCACGATCATGGACAACTGGAAGCTCGACGAGGACGATCCGGATGGCTGGGGTGCGGCGAAGCGGCAATGTGTCTTCGAAGCCGACGGCTCTGACGATCAGGAATATCGGGGCCGCTGGCTGGTCATCGACGAGTTCAACCGTGCGCCGATCGATTTGGCCCTGGGCGACGCCATGACCGCGCTTGGAGGGAGCGTCAACAGGCTAAATGTGCCGGTGGCAACGGGAACAGCCGGCTTGCCGACCCCCAAGGATTTCCGCATCATCGGCACGCTCAACACCTTCGACCGCCATTTCCTCAACCAGATCAGCGAGGCGCTCAAGCGGCGCTTTGCCTTCATCGAGGTGCTGCCGCCGGCCCGCGACGAGCGCGCCGCCGAGCAGGCGATGGTGCTGCGTAAAGCGCTACTTCAGCTTGTGCGACTGAGCGGCGGGGCTATGGCCGCCGACGGCCTGCGCTGGAACGGAATCCTGGAGCTGCGTGAGGGCGACGACGTGCCGTGGGAGCACACCTGGCAGGGAGACACGGCGATCCGGCGCCAGTTCGAGGCGGGGTGGCGCCTCTTCGAGGTGATCCGGCTCTACCGGCAGTTCGGCACGGCTCAGGCGATCGCCTGGACCGTCAACTACCTCGGCGGCGGCCTCCTCGACGAGCTGGAGCCGAACGACGAGACGGGCTGGCTGGCCCGGCTGGACGCCGCTTTTGCCGACACGCTGGCCGACCAGCTGCAGATCCTTTTCCCGGACGAGGTCGAGGTATTGCTGGCCTACCTGCGCAGCGACGACCCGCATAGCTTCGCAGAACAGTACACGAGAATGCTCGCCGGTCTCGCGAGCCCGAAGCGGTGTAACGCCCAGATGCTGGCGCTCCAGAGCGTCAAGGACGCCGGCGGCAACGCATATCTTTCCGTCGAGGGCGCTCAGAAGATCGTGGCGGAGGAGCTCCAATCCGTGGACGACGCGGTCCTGGCGACGCTCTTCCACGCGGATGTACCTCGGTCCCGGCTGCCGCGCTTCGAAGGCCGCATGGAGCGCTTCCTCTTCGAGCGGGTGCTCTAGCTCATGACGGCGATCGGCGAGGTCGAGCTCACACAGCGGCTCCAGCGGCGGGTGGCACGCCGGCTCCTACGGCTCGACCGGCGCGCCTTCCGCCGCAGGTTCCGCGAGCTTTACGCCCGCAGCACGCTGCCGCAGCCGCCCGAGCTGCGGGCCTACGACGAGTATACGCGGCTGGTGGCGCTGGCCGATGAGCTGCTGGACGACATCCTGCCGCGCATTCGACGGCAGATGAGTTTTCAAGCGACGCGCGAGAATCTGGTCGAGGAAGCGCCCATGCGTGGACAGATCGACGGGGGTGCGTCCTTGCGTCGCGGCTGGAGCGAGCGGCCCGGCCAGCCGCCGGTGCAGTTTGCCACGCGTTTGCGCAGCCGGACGTTCGATACGCCCGAAAATCGCCTGGTCGTTGCGATCCTGCAGCGCTACGCCCGCCAGCTCGGCCGGACCGGCAGCACACCGCTCTTCACCGACGCGCCGCTGACACAGCCCGAGCGCCATGAGTTTGCGCAGATCGCGGACCGCATCCGCCGCGAGCTCGGTACGCTGCACTTCCAGGAGCTGGCCGCCAGCGCGGATGACTTCGATCTCCCCGAGCTGATCGAGACCGTCGAGCGCACTGCACGGGGCGCGACGAACGCCTATCGCGACTTGATCGACTGGTGGCGCCGCTTCGAGCGGCTGCATTTCCGTACGCCCGCCGAGCTCGCGCGCTCCGCGACGCTCGACAAACAGGAGGCGCTCGGCCTGCTTTACCAGCTCTGGATCGCACTGGAGCTCGCAGAGTTTCTCGACAGTCGAGGGCTGCTGGAAGATCCGCGGATCAAAGCCGGCCGTCTCGCCTTCGATTTCACCTGGGCGGGGCGCACGTTTCATTTCGTCTACGACCGCAGTCCGGCGGAGCATCTGGTGTGGGCCGGCGCTCCCGGGGAGCGGCCCGATTATTTCATTACCCGCTCGGACCCCGTCCTGGTGACGTACAAGGGGCAGCGGATCTGGCGCGAGCCGGGCGTTGTGCTCGACGCGAAATGCTACCTTGGCGACAATGCCGACCGCACCAGTGGCCCGGTCAAGCGCATGCTGGCCGACCTCCAGCTCGTCGACGCCACGAAGGGTGGGCTCATCCTGCCCGATATCCACGACATCCCCGCACACGTTTTCCCGGAGCCGGATCGTTTCCTTGGCTCGATCCTGCCCGAGGTGGAGATCAAGCTCTACGAGCTGCAGCCGCTGGTCCCGATCGACGAGCTACACTCCAGCCTGGCGACGATCCTCGATCAGGTATGCATCTGGCTGCCGGAGAGACCTCCCGTGCGCTGTATCGGCTATTGGCAGGACGTCGACACGCGCAATCCGGACGGCACGCGGCCGCTGCGCTGTCCGACCTGTGGCGAGGTCATGGCCTTTTGCCCGAAGCCGCACGTGAGCGCGAGGCGGGTCAATCCGGTCTGCCCGCGCTGTGATTGCCTCAAGAACCCACAGCTCTGCCACATCATCGATCGTGCCGAGGGCCTCGTGCCGCCGTTTGTGAGCCGTGTGCTGACGAAGGAGCAGCTCACGTCCACGATCGAGACGCTGCGCAGCCAGCTTCGCCGGCCGGCCGAAGACGATGAAACCGATGAAGCTGAGCATGCCCGGCACGCGCTCTTCGCGGCTATCGGCGAGCTGACCGAAACGTATATCAAGCTCTCCCGAGCTGATACCGCGCAGATTGCACTCACTCTCGAGTGGGCACTCGCCCCGTACTGGCGTGACGATCAGCACCTTCACGGCCTGCCCGCAACGGTTCGTACTATGCTCGTTTCGGGCGAGTACGTGTGGCATGACTTCCAGGGCTCGTCGGTCGAAGATTGGGCCGCCTCCGCGGTGCAATTCGTGCGTGCCCTGGAGCACGAGATGCAACGGCGTATCTACGAGCCGTGTGGCGCGGCACTGCTCGCACAAGACGGCGCGCCGATGCAGCCCAAGCAGTTTACCTTTGCGACACCGTATTTCAGCTACGCTCTAGGCAAACACAACGGAAACCGGCAGACGCTGGCCGATCGAGTAGCCATGCCAAGCGGACTTACCGAGGCAGAGCTGTGGCAGCTCTTCCAGGATATCGAAAAGCTTCGTATAGACCGTAATGCAATCGCGCACACAGACGCGGTGGACAAGGCCTTAGCCGCGCGTGTCCACGCGGCAGTCATCGGCTCCCCCGGCGCACCGGGTCTGCTTCGTAGATTACTGGCGCTCAAGCCGCCGGCCTAAGTCGTAGGGGCGCAGCATTTGCCGCGCCCGCTGGCTAGGCGTGGCGAGCCGGTGCTAGACGGGAACCGAAGCAGAGGTTCCGGGAAATTGCGCGACCGCTACCGTACGCGGCGCAGCTCTCTGGCGGCGCTCGGATTTAATTGCTTCCAGCTCATGGAGAGTTTGCGCCGTCATATATCGCTCACCGCAGGATGGGCAACTGACGATTGGCACGTTCTCGACGACGAGCAAGTCGTCTCCCGTGCCGTAGCTCCGGGAAACGTAGACAACGCGGGCATCCTCGGCGTCACACATAGCACATTTCATCGTACACACCTCAAAGGCCATTTAACAATTAATAGCAGGCATGGTTTTTTAGAACGATGCCGTCCACGAAT
>JBBSGA010000478.1:0-4260 GCA_038254585.1 Chloroflexales bacterium
CGACTAGGCGGAGCCGAGTAGGTAAGCGGAGTTTCGGAGCATCTTCCACGATAGCGTGCCTCTTACTCATGATGACCAGCAATGGGAACCGCGTCCACGTGAAAGCACAAGGACCACCGGCCAATGGGAGGATGTAAGGACGTTGGAAAGGCCGGGTCCTGCGAACGGAAATGTTCAGCTTTGAACGATGGAGCTCAGCAGGTGCGGCGCTTCTTTGTCGATTGTCGACAATTTACAGCATGTTGCGAGGTGTGTCAAGCCTCATGCACGCAGTATCGCATAGGTTGCCACTCGATCGAACGTCAGGCGTTAATGTGACTCTCTGTTAATTATTGATAGCATACAGCGTAAGGAAGTCGATCCATAATGTGACCGGCAATACGTATAGCAACTACTTTTTATATAGGAACTAACTTAAACTTTGTAGCGACCGTGTCCGTAGTAAAGTGTAGGGCCAGACGTACGGTTCAGAAAAATGATCGGAGATCATGACCAAGATTCCAACACACCTCACCGAAACGCAGTTTCAGCACGTTATCGAACCGTATCTCACGAAAGCAAAGCGGGGCTATGTGAGTGAACAACCGCTCTATAAGATTTTCAATTATATCCTGTATAAACTCTATACGGGGTGTCAATGGGAAGCATTACCCATCGAGAAAGACGAAAACGGGCAAAACATTATGTCCTATCAAGGTATCCGTTCAGGGGGTGGGCATCAGTGTGGGAGCAGGGAGTCCGGCCCACCGGGCAGCGACCGCCTGAGCAATGAAGGGCAGTACTTCCTGCTGCTGGTGCCGGCAGGTCGTCGCCACCGTCAACAGCCGTTCGACAAATCGGCTTCCTTCGCTACTCTCCGTCCCGTAACAGCCTTTGCGCCACAGCACGGCTGGACGTAACGCTCGTTCCGCCGCGTTGTTGGTCGGTTCCACCCCCTCCATCGTCACAAACGTCCACAACGCGGGCCACACCATCAGCAACTCGCGACAGAAGCCACGCGCTTTGTTCCACGTCAACTCATCGCGACCCCGCTCCACCAATCCGCGCAACTCGGACTGAACCGGCACCAACTCCTGCTGCAGCCCGGCGCGATCTACCTCGCCACTCTGGAAGCGGTGCCAACTCACAAACAGCTTGCCAATCTGGACCATCGCCGCCTCACCCCAGACCCCCACCGGCCCATCCCGCTCACGGAAGAACTGCCAGTCCCGTTTGAGATGCGCCCAGCACAGCTGGCGCTGCTCCAGCGGCAGGTGGGCATACGCGCTGTAGCGGTCCGACCCGACGATGCCACCAAAGCCAACTCCGAGCAAGCTTGTGAACGCGTCGCGTGAGCGACGTCCAATCAGGAAGAGCGTGGCGACCAGCGTGACCGCGACCCACAGATAGCGCTGCTGGTGGTGCTCCTTCCACGGGGGTTCATCGGCATTGGCCACCGCTTGTGCCTGGACTGTGGTCTGGACCTCACGGTAGACCGGTGCCAAGGCCGTGCTGACCGTCTGGTAGAGTGCTGGCACACTGCCCAGGCTCAGCGGAATGCCCCACAGGTCGTCCACCAGCAGCACCAGCTCACGGGTACTCACGCGATAGCGGCCATGCAGCAGGGCGACCAGCGCCACCAGCTGCGGCCCAAAACTGCCAGGAGGAAGATCCGGCGGACGTTCAGCACGCACGGCGTGGTGGCACTGCGGGCAGGTGACCGTCGGGAACTGGTGCTCGATCACGCTGGGTGCGACCGGCGGCAGCTCCCAGACCTGCTGGCGGAGTACGGGACCGCTCGCGGGCAGGGCGTCGGGCAAGCTGGACTGACAGTGCGGACAGGCCGTCGGCCGATGGACGACCAGCTCAGTGACTTGGTCGGGCGGCAGCAGCTCGCGGTGCTGACCGGGGTGACCGGGTTGTGCGCCGCGTTTGCGGCCAGTGGCGGCTTTTGGCGGACGCGGCGGTGCACTTGGCGGATCACTTGAGGGAGGCCTGGACGAGTTAGCGGAGTGCTGATTGAGGCGCGCCTCCAACTCTGCCACACGGCTCTGCAGCGTAGCGATCTGCTGGTGCAGCAGGAGGTGGTCGGCCTGGAGTTGAGAACGCAACGCATGCACGAGGGCGCGGACCGCTGGGGGCGTCGTCGCCCAATCGAGCGGTGAGATCTCCGGCGGCGGGCTCAACGCATGCATGCTCATAGCTTCGCGGATCACGGGAACGCTGTCAAATCGGACGCTCGTGCGCTATCATGTGAGCCGCTCATCAAGAGGGGCTGAACGGATACAAAAAGGGGGCGAAAATGTCGCCTATCAAGGCCGAAAGAAAGCGAAGACCAGCAACATCTTGCCGGTAACTGACAAAAATGGGTTTATTATTGCGACGACTGGGATCATTGCTGGCAACCATAATGACAGCTATGAGGTATCTTCTCAAAAAGCCGGGGTACGCACTAAGCAGGAGCCCAGGACGCACCGAGGTTGAGGTCGTTCGTACGGTCCTCAATGATCGTCGCGAGCAGCGGGATCTGCTGTGCTCCGCACAGCCGGTCATGCAGGTAGTCAAAAAAGTTGACCCCCAGTTTGCGTGCCGTCGCCCCCAACGACATGAAGGTATCCCACGCCGCAGTTCCCTCTGCGCTGCGCGGTCCGAAACTGATCGCTCGCTTACGCACGCGTTGGCGCGCCCCTAACTCCGCCGGGTTGTTATGCAGCGGCAGTTCCGGATGCTCCAGTACCATCAACAAGCAGCCTTTCTTGCTGCGCGTCCGTCGGATGCGCTCGTCCAGCGCCCAATAGCCCGTTTCTGTGGCAAAGAGCGCGTCAAAACGGAGCTCCAGTCGCGCCCGCTGCGCCATCGTCGGTCCCTGCCGATAGGCCAGCAACTCGTCGTAGAAGGCCCAGAAGTCGCTCACGAACGTTGCCAGCAGTTGCTGGTGCAGCACCATGCTCGGCTGCAGCTTTTTGTAATGCCGTCCTTCATGCACCCAGCAGAGCGCTAGCTCATCCGTGATCCACGTGAACTGCGGTGCGTCGTCACAAATCAGCAGTCGCACCACCGGCCACTCCACCTGCGCCTGATACGCCGCCACCGCCAGCGCATCCCGGACCCATTTGCGCGCCTGCACGCCCACGCCAGGCAACTGCTCATCCAGCACCTGGCACAGCGTCGCTTCATCCAGCTCCTGGTCGCGCGGCAGGCGTGTCAGTTTCTGCCGCACACGCTCCGACACCCCCGCTGCCTCCAACCACGCCTCTGCACCATCGTTGTAGCGAAAGACACGCGGCTGCCCATTGCGTAACACGTCGAGCACGCTCAGCCGATCTTTGGAGCGGAGCGTCAGATAGGTGGTATGCAACGGGTTGTCCACGATATGGCAGTGGTGATTCTGCCCATTCACGCGTGTCGTGGTATCGTCGATATGCTGCCAGGGACTACTGCGCAGCCCGGCCTCAAAGACGGCATCTTTCTCGGCATGGAAGGCGGCATGCCCTTTGATCACCAGATTGGAAATCTCGCCGGCCGAGATCTGGATGCCCACGTGCTGGAAGAAGGCCAGGAGTTTCGGCTCGGTCATCTGGCAGGCAAAGGCGAAGATCACCGCCAAGGCACGAATGCCGGGACCAAACTCGCCGCTGTAGCCGGGGGGCAGCGTAGCAAGGTAGGTTTTGCCTTCGGTCGCCGAGTAGAACTTCTCTTTGCGGAACAGGACATTGTCAGTGCGGACCACGAGATCCTGGACGATGACCTCCTCGTAGCCCTTGAACTCGGCATCCGGTGGCAACGTGGCGGGCTCGACGGTCAGGAGCTGCTCGCGGTCGACGGGGAGCGGGTCGCGCGTGGTGCGTTTGCCACGGCCACGCGGCGTGTGGCGTTCCTGTTCGGACGAGTAATCCGACGAGGGTGGGGTGGGCGTGTTGGCCTTGATGCGGGGCTGGCCCTGTTCACCTTTGAGACGATTGTTTTCGTCGCGCAGGCGCTGGTTCTCGTCTCGCAGCAGGCGGTTTTCCTGCTTGACCTCTTCAACGAGGTTGAGCAGCAGGCGAATGGCCTGCTGGGCGTGAACATCCTGGATGGCACTGAGGTCGAGTGCATCCAGCAGGGTCGTGTCTGGCTTCGGGCGGCTCATCGTGCGACAAGTATACCGAGAAATCGAAGTGACGCTGCGGAGATACTTCTCCTCAGCCTCTCACCCCCGCTTTATTGAGAAGATACGTAAAGGGAGTATGCTGACCATTAGTGCCCCACTTAGCATGTCGCCCGCAGCGCTCGAACCTCTTA
>JBBSGA010000479.1:0-4253 GCA_038254585.1 Chloroflexales bacterium
CAGCCGCGCTTCTCCACCAACCACCCGTGCAAGGTAGCAATAGTAGGTTCCCGTTGTCGTCGCTCGAACAGTCTGGCAAAGCAACGTGATGATTTCGACGTCAAGCCCGACCTCTTCTTTGGCTTCGCGAATCGCCGCGTCCCCAGGCGACTCGTCGGGGAGGAGCCCACCGCCAGGAAAGGTCCAGAAGGTTTCCCCCCGATAGGTCTGCCGTACCATAAGCACCCGGTCATGCTCCAGCACAACCACACACGCACGATCTCCCATGCCCACCTCGTCAGGCCGGAGCAGTGCTGCTGATCTCCGGCTGCCCCTCCCGTTCCACACGTGAACACCGGGCCACCTGCGCTCAGCTTCCGAGACTTCGGCGGCACGACCACCGGCGCGAGAGACTGGAACGCCCGGATACGCGAAGTACAGGGGGCACGTCACTACGCAGCATGCTCACAGTGCCCGGAGGAACTCTTTGACCTCCGGATTCTCACGCATATCCATCACCGGTAGCCAAGCCACATCAACCAGCTTGCGATGATCGGCGTCAGCCTCCTCCGGGTCGACGCCCAGGACAGTCTCTGCACCAGCATCCACCTCGACGAGAAATGTGGTCGACAGCCCGTATTTGTAGGGGATCGTGAACAGCAGGCGGATGATCCGGCCAACCAGGCCCGTTTCCTCGTACAGCTCGCGCAGGACGGCAACTTCCGGACTTTCTCCGGTGAGCATACCGCCACCCGGCAGTTGCCAATACTCGGCCCCAGCCGGTCGCCGGTGCTTGACCATCAGCACCTCGCTGCCTGCAGCGCGTAGCACGGCGGCTGAAACGCGAGGCCGGGCGTTCAGCACCTCGGCAGCTTCTGGCTTGGATGGGACCGGCCGCATTACACAGGCTATCGTAGCATACAGGGAGCATGTGACGGAGGTGGCCATGCAGATACGTGATGCGACCGAGGCGGATGTACGAGCGATAGCCGCACGTGCGGATGCCAAGCGCACGGAGTATGCGACGTACTCGCCGGTCTTTTGGCGTAAAGCCGAAAGAGGCATCGAAGTGCAGACCCGCTATTTCACCAATCACATGCTCGGCCAGGAGCAAATTATCTCCCTCGTCGCCGAACACGAGGACGGCACGCTCGAGGGGTTCGTGATGGCCATGGTGCGCGAGGCACCGCCCGTCTATGACCCAGGCGGCCCTGTATGTTGGATCGACGATTTCACCGTCGCCGCGCCCGAACAGTGGGTGACGACAGGTGTGGCATTGTATCGTGAGGTAACCGAGCGGGCGCAGCAACGTGGCGCGGTGCTCGTAGTCACCGTCTGCGGACATCTCGATGTGCCCAAGCGCACGATGCTGCAAGCGCAGGACGCGACAATCACAGCGGAGACGTACATCCAGCCGCTACAGCAGCCAGGGACAGGCCAAGATCACTTCCCGGAATGAAGCCGCGTCGTCGTCCGGAAGCAGGTACGGCGAGCACGACCCGGTCGCCACCGCTCGTCGTCACGAGGACGACTGTTCCCTTGTAGTGCAGCGCCTCGGCGGTCGCCACGTCCACGATCCGCCAGTGCGCCAGCACCGCTCGAAGCAGACCATCATCGTTTACCACGCCACGTCTCCTCTCGATACTCGCACTACCGGCTTCCACGTCGTCCAGGTGCCGCCTGTGATCTGCCCATTACCATCCCCGCGAAGACCACGCAGCGCCTGGTCGCCGTAGTGTTGCAGGACGGGTCTGTCGGGCCACGAGGGCACCCACAAATCCACGAGAGGTCGATCAATCCGGCGTGGCGCAGGCACGCCCGGGCAGGAACGGTCACCGCGCCCCACCACACTGGTCGGGGTACTGCTCACAGTACGGGGTCACACCGGGGAGCCGCTGGCGATTACGCGCGACCCAGGCGTAGGCGCTGTCTTGCAGTTGCTGGATACCGGGAATCGTATAGATCCACAGCGGCAGCCGTGTCCCGAGCGCGACCGCCACGACCAGGTTGATCGCCGCTGCCCCTGCGGCGCGCTGCCACCCGGGCGCTATGCCCCACACGGCTGAACGGCACTGGGCGACGGAGAGGCCATAGGCAGCAGCCGCGCCCGGCTGTTGGAACGGCACCACCCGCACGCGGTGGCGGCGATCAAGCGCCTGCACGAGGCGCGCCGATTTCGTTCAGAAGCCTCACCCACCGTCGAATATAAGGGTGACCTGCGCTGGAATGCGATCCGTACTCAGCCTCCTGTGACACCTTGGAAAGGGCGGCTCCTACTGGGACACACCGGCTGATCGAACCGCGTCCAAGAAGAGTATAGCGCCACTCGCCTTGTCGGCCCGTCGAGACTGCCGTGCATTCCGGTCGAACGGAGCCATTCGGACCTCACCGATGCGCGCTTCGCGCATGTCCTGACGGTATGCGGGCGTGGACGTAGCCATGGCCGGTACGCGGTAAACTTCGTGCTCCTCGACCGGGCTACGCCGCCGGAGCGGCGAGCACGAATCTGGTCTGCTCGACTACAATACGGCGCGCGGCCAGGTGTTTGGGGCCAGAAAGGAGGTCGACAGGCTCCAGATGTCCGTTGTCAACATCGGTCGCGAGCAGGGCCTTGAGCCTACATCGCCGCGAGCTCGTACTATCCTTTCTGAAGTGGATTAACGATCTGTACTCTGGCGACAATAGGGATATGAGGTGGTTTCCATCGGGCATAGCTCCCTGCTGAGCAGGCCACAGGAATCTGGGGGTGCCGAGGACTGTCGTTCAGCACCCTGGGAAGACGGCATCATCGTAACGACAGCCAGCGGCTTAGGCCGTCGCAGGCAAGAAGCGCTGGAGCACGGGCTCGATAGCACCTGTTTCGAGGGCCATCTGCAACGCCCCGGTCAACCAGTCACGGGGGTGCTCGTCGCGATGCCGTCGGATGATGTCGGCCGGGCACCGCACCTGGGACGCGTGGTCCTGCGCATAGCGCCACTCGATGTAGGCCCAGGCGAGGTGCACCACCCCACACCATTGCTCCACCGCCTCGTAGCGCTGGACCCGAAAATCGGCCAAGCCCAACTGGGTCTTGAGGTACAAATTGTCGATTTCGCACGACCAGCGCCGGCCATACCCCTGCAAGGCCGTGGTGGCAGGCAGGGTGAGATCCGTCCTGGCGAAGGACGCCGGGCGTGGATCCCGAGGATGCCGTTTCGAGGCAAAGACGCGGACATCGAAGGCCAGGTCCTCCAAGCGACCCCGCAGGTCGCGGACCAGGTAGGGGGTCTGCTTGCCGTCCGCAGCGGTAACCGTTACCGATGTATACCGCTGGTGCCGTAAGGCGGAGGCGTGCTGATCGAGCCGTTTGCCATTGCGTTTGCGATTGGACTTGAGACCGCACACGCAGTGCCAGCCCTGGCGATGGATATACGTGAGGAGGCGGGCAGACGCGTACCAGGAATCGAACTGAACCGTCACCTCCCATCCCGTTGGTAGCAGGGGGCGCAGGGCCTCCAGTAGCTGACGGGTTAACCGCGGTTTGCTGATAAAGTGCAGCCGCTGGACGGGCCGCCGTCGCCGATTGATGCGGCGCACGGTCCGCTCGCGGAGATAGAGGCGCAGATCGAAGGTGACCTGGATGGTGCCAAGCGTCACCGTACAGGCCAGGTAGGTCAGGCCGTTCTTGTAGCGCGGTTGGCGCTTGGAACTTTCGAGATGGTCGTAATGCCAGTCGACGCCTTCGAGATGGGGCGTGGCTGTGTGTTTTGGTGCGATGGAGTCGTCGAGATTGATATAGATGTGCTTGGGCAAGTCTGCCTGCTCGGCCTGCTGAACGGCCCAGTGGACCATGAAGGTACCGAGTCTCTGCCGCAGGGTGTGGGCGGTCCAGGGACTGATGCGTAAGCAGTCAGCTATGTTGGAGACATCGGGACCCTCGACGAACGCGCGCCGGAGGTTGGCGAGGGTCTTGCGCGACTCGCAGACCAACACGGCATCGACCAAGTTGAGGAGATGCCGCCGTTGCGGCTGCGAGAGGTCGAGATTCAGCTGGTCGATGAACGCGCATAGCTGTTCAGAGTTGTGTAAGATATGGGTGAGCATGGTGCGGCCTCCTGTTGGAACCGGTAACCCGACGTACCATCGAGTTACTCAGGAGCTTTGCACGCCCCGGCCGGGCGCCAGAACGGGAAGTAACTGCCCTGGTGCACCCCGTCCTGCGGTATCCTAGCCGGGTCATGCCGAATGTCAAGACCGACAGTACCCTGGTGCAGTTTGCCCGATTAGGAGCTTGG
>JBBSGA010000480.1:0-4231 GCA_038254585.1 Chloroflexales bacterium
CAACTTGTCCTCCCCTACCCGGGGCAGGCAGCTTGCCCCTATCATATATACACTCGCAGCTCCGGGTCTTGCACTGGAGGTAGCCGATCCATTCCTAGCAGGTGACAGAACCATGGCGAACATCGACCCCCCAGCGACGAACGCCAGAAACGGCGGCAGAGCTCCTGGCGCCGGCTCCTTGCAGGGCGGCCACACGCCAAGCGCGAATGGCGGACCCCGGCGGGACCACGCCGGGAGCAAGCTATGGCTCGGCGCCGTAGCGCTGACCGTCCTGATGATCGCCTGGCTCCTGCTCGGCCTGACGGTCGGACGAGGCTGGTCCGCGGTCGCTTCCCCAAAGGCACAGATCGGGGTCGAAGCCGCCTCCGCGCTCGCACGGCTCTTCGGGGCTCTGGTCCTCTTTTTATTTCCAAGCGAACAGTCGAGTGAGCGATTGCGTTGGGTAGCCGGTGGCTTCGTGGTCTCGGGCCTCGGCGGGCTTGTGTTCGGTTATCTTCCCCCACTGCTCAGTATCACCTCCGACCTTAATACATTGATCTACGCGTCGCTCGTCGTCCGCTGCGTCTCCGGGGCGCTCTTTCTCGAAGGGCTCTTCCCCGGCACGCCGTCGCCTTTCACGCGGCGGACTATGTTGATCACGCTCAGTGTCTTCGCCGCGCTCAGCATTATGGTCGTGGGCGGGACAGCGCTGCTGCCGCCTCTCGTGCATGTTGCTGACCTGGAAGCGGCTGCTGTGCGCCGCGAGAACCTCCTATCCGCGCTGACTGCCTGGCACTTCGTGCTCTCATCACTGCCGCTTGCGCTGGCGATTGCCGCCGTTGCCGGCGCCATCCGCCACTACCGTCGCGAGCAAAACGGTGGCTGGCTGGTCATCGCCATGCTGCTTCTGGCTGGCTCGCAGCTGCATACTATTTTCTGGCCGTCCGTCTACACTGTTGTGCTGACGACGGCTGATGTGCTGCGCTTCGCATTCGCCACGGTCGTCGCCGTCGGCGGCGTCCTCGAGCTTCGGCGTATCGCAACTGAGCGCGCGGTGCTGCTCGCGGCCGAGCGCGAGCAAAGCCAGCGCCTTGGCGAGCTGGCCGTCCTGAAAGCGGATTTTACCGCCATGGTGGCGCACGAGCTCGGCAATCCGCTGGCCGCCATCCGCGGCTTCGCCGATGTGCTCTCCACCCGACAGCTCGGCCCCGATCAGCAGGCTGAGGCCATCGGCGTGATCCTCTCCGAAGCCAACGTGCTCTCTGCCGTGCTCGCCGATATGCAGGCCGCGGCTGCCGTCGAGCGCGTGGACTTCGCCGTCGAGCTCCAGCCAATGTCGCTCGCCCTGCTCATCGCGGATGCCGCGTCATATGCTCGAACGCTGCCCGGCGATCACCCGTTGACCGTCGAGGCGCCGTCACAGGTCGGCGTGTGCGCGGACTCGTACCGGATTGGCCAGGTGCTGCGCAACCTGCTCGGCAACGCCGCCAAATATTCCCCGCCCGGCGCGCCGATCGAGCTGCGTGCCACCGTCGACGGAGCACGCGTACGTCTCGAGGTGATCGACCATGGCAACGGGATCCATCCTCACGATATGGCCCGCATCTTCGAGAAGTTTGGACGTGGCCGTGATCTGGAGGGCCGCAACGTCCCCGGAGTCGGGCTCGGGCTCTACCTCTCGCGGCGGATCATTCAGGCCCACGGGGCCGACCTTGAAGTGCGCTCGACCGCGGGCGTTGGCTCGGTCTTCGGGTTCGAGCTGCGGGCTGTGGAGGTGGTGCACGATCCTGCCGCACGCCGAGCGCGCCAACCGCGAGCTAACACCCGGTAGTGCCGCTCCCCTGTACGCTTTCGCGCAGCTGTGCGCTGGGCATGTCTATGGTTTGCATACAGTGATATTCTAGAAGGAGGGCTGGCGCTTACACGCACTGTGAACCCACTGTTGGCCCGGTGTATGGGCTTCGCGCCGCGGAGATCCTATGATTCGTATTCTGTTGGTCGACGATCATGCCTCGTTCCGCCAGCCGCTGGCATTCATGATTGAGCGGGAGGACGATTTCACGGTCGTCGCCCAGGCCGGGACGCTCGCAGAAGCCCGGCGCGTTCTGAAGGACGTCGACGTCGCGGTTGTCGATCTCGATCTCCCCGATGGCAACGGTGTCGATCTGGTGCGCGAGCTGCGGGCGGCCAACCCCGAGGGGATGGTCCTCGTGCTCACCGCCACCACCGACCGCCTCCAGTACGCCCGATCCGTCGAGTCCGGAGCGGCCGGGGTTTTGAATAAGTCGGCCCGCATTAGCGAGATCATCGACGCGGTGCGGCGCCTCAGCCAGGGCGAGCAGCTGCTGTCGCCCATCCAGCTGATCGAGATGCTCCGGCTCGTCGGCGAGCAGCGTGAGAAAAATCGTGACGCACAGGCCTCGCTTAGCCGGCTCACCAAACGTGAGCGCGAAGTCCTCCAGGCACTCACGGACGGATTGAACGACCGGGAGATCGCCGACCGGCTCCGTATCAGCACCGAGACGGCGCGCACCCATATGGTCAACATCCTCGGCAAGCTCGGCGTGGACTCGCGTCTGCACGCGCTCGTCTTTGCAGTACGCCACGGCGCGGTTAAGATCGCCTGACCGCCGGCAGGGTGAGCATCTACCGCATTTGGAGGAGTAAAAGATACGTCATCTTCACGATGCCAGCCCTGGTTGGCTCTGATATGCTTCACCTCGACTGGCATCGGTCGTCGGGCTCGGGGAGAACAAGTATGCTGCAGTCTCCTCACTTCTCTAGTACATCCTGTTACTCGCTCATCCTGGGGAGGACTGCCATCAATGGACCAGATGCATATCGTGCTCGCAAACGACCCGCGCGCCTATCGCGAAGTGATGGCCGCCGCCCTGCAGGCGCTTCGTCCACGTCACGCCGTGCTTTGCGTCGAGCCGGATGAGCTGGACGGCGAAGTTGCGCGCCTCGATCCCGAGCTCGTGCTCTGTAGTCGTCTGACCCCCGTCGTTCAGCGGTACGCGCTCGTGTGGGTCATGCTGTATCCTGACGGCGATACCCGGGCTGTTATATGCGTTGCCGGGCAGCATACAACTGCCGGCGACCTGGAATTCGACCGTCTGCTTGCAATCATCGATCAGGCAGAGCGCCTCACCATGATGAGCCAGCCGACCGCATCCTGACATCTTGCCTTGCGTCGAGCGAGCGGAATGCCTCGCGCCTATAGAAAGCGAAAAGAACATGTTCGATTGGCATCCATTCAGTATCAAATGGGAAGTCTATCTTGCCGCCACGATTCTAGTAGCATTCGCGCTGATCGCCGTGCTGGTCATTACAGTCGTCAATCTCGCACGGATTTGAACGGCTCGCTGCGATATCCACGAAACACACCTATCGGCATGTAGCCCATCGCACCTCACCGCAGCAGATGCCAGGCGCGCATCGAGGAGTCCTTTACTATGCTCGTATCCATCGCCATCAGCTTCGTCTTCGTCTTCGGGATCCTCTCCTTGCTCAATACCCTTTATGCCGCCGCGGAATCAAGGCGACCCGAGCTTTGCCCTCAGATGGTCAAGCCGGTAGAGAGCCCCGCGCGACGCAGCCGCGTATAGCAACATCCCCACCCCAAAAAGCTGTGCCCCGCGGCAGCGGTCCACGCGCCCCATGCGCATGCCTGCCGCCGACACGTTCGAGCGCAGCTTCCTCCGCTCCAGCTCCCACTGATCAGAATCAACCGCGCATCTTGGCCAGAGCCGCCTACCGCTTTTGAGCTAGGCAAAGCTGGCTCATTTGCCCCATGGCAGTGACCGCGCATCCCGGTATCCTTGCAGCAGAACTCACTCACTGGGTGTGGGCCAGGACTGCGCATCCTGATCCTCGGGCCAGATTGAGAGAACGGAAGCGGTCGGAAAGCCGCATGGATAACTAAAGAGGACGAAATACCCACTATGGACGAGCATTCATCGGACTCATTGGAAGTTCAGCGGCCACCATCGCCTCCTAGCATCTTTGGACCAGGAACGTCCGCCCATCAACAGGTAAAAAGCCCACGGCAAGGAAGGCCACCCATGATCGGAAGGTTTTCGAAGAGTTTGAACGCAAACACAATCACCAAAGGCTCATGTCGGTTTTGAGGTGTAAGGCATCGACGGCATCCGTTCTGCTGCACCGATGGTCGAAGGCCATCGAGTGAAGGAGGGCGCGAGATGCTGCTGTTTCCACTTGACGAGGTGCTGGATGACCAAGCCTGCTATGA
>JBBSGA010000481.1:0-4214 GCA_038254585.1 Chloroflexales bacterium
GCATGGGGATTCCTCCTGTCGCTTAAAAAACCAGCAGGAGGACGTGTGTCAACATGGATACCAGGACCAGAGCGAGCAGGGGTACGAACGAGACTACCTGCGCGCAGCGCTTCGTTCATCGCGTTGTGTCATCGGTGAAAGGCATGCAATATGGGAGTTGAATCGTTCCGTTCCCGGTCTCGACCAGGTCGCTCCACGGCCGTGCCGCAGCTCGTCGTCCTGGCGCTGCTCTGCGCGTCGACGCGGCCGCCAGCAGCGCTCGCAGTGCCGCTGGCAGGACAGGCCGTGGACGAACGAGCGCCGGATGCGCCGGAGATCACCAGCACGGCAGCCCGGACACTGGAGGCGGGTCGACCGCCGGCGAGCACCCTCGTCGCGCAACCGTCGACAGCAGCAACTCCGTCCCGGATGGCACCATCCCCTGGGGAGCCAGCGCACGCCGCCCAGCCCACCGTATCGGCCGTGCCCACGATGCGGCTATCTGTCTCCGGTTCCCCGACGCCGCCGGCAGTTCCAGTGCAGGTAGCCACTCCCGGACAGCCGTCGCTCACAGCAACAGCCGCGGTCAGCCAGGCGATGGGGACACCCGTACAATCGACAAGCGCCGTCGTTGTCGCGCAAGCACTCCATCTTCGGGAAGGTCCTGGTGCACGCTATCCGATCCGCGCGATGTATAGCCGCGGGATCGAGGTGCGCGTGCTAGGCCGCGATCGCACGGCACAGTGGCTGCGCGTGGTCACGCCGGATGAGCGGGCCGGCTGGATGGCCAGGGCTGCCCTGGCGCTGCGTGTGCCACTCTCAGATCTGCTGATCGTCGATGGTGGACCGCTGCCAGGAGAGACTGCAGGTCAGGATCCTTCTCCCGATGGGGGAGGCGGCCTTTCGGCGTCTGGAAGCCGCGCGCCGAGCGATAGTGGGATCGCCGCCTCGGCCGCCGACGTACCGGCCATCATGGACGCGCCGAAGGGACTGGCAATCGTCGGGGTCGAGCAGACCTTCCTGCACATTGCTGCGGGCACGCGCAGCGAAGGCGTGCAGGTCCTGCGGAAAGACGAGCAGGTGAAGCTGCTCGGCCAGGCCCGCGGCGCCTGGGTGCGCGTGCAGCCCTTCAGCGCGGTGGTCCCGGGCTGGGTGTACGCGGCCGATCTGCGGCCACTGCCGGGCGCCATCCCCGATGCGCCGGCGGCGGCCGCCACGCTCACGGCGACTCCAGCTATCACGACAACGCCTCCGATCTCCGATGTGTCGCCCACACCAAAGCCGACGCCAACGATGATGGTGGTGGAAGGTGTTCCTGAGCCCGAGGCTGCTACGGGGGCACCGGTACCGCCGCGCCTTCCCGTGGAGATCGCCGTCACGATCGTGGAAGGCGCGTTGCCACCCCACAACCGAGCGCCAGCATCAATGCGGACGCCGGCTGAAACCAAGGTCGTGGTTGGCATGCGGGTGCAGATCGTGACCATCTTCGGCGACGTGCTCGTGGAGGCGATGACGCCGGCCAGCGGCAATCTCACATTCACCCGCGACGTGCCGGCTGATACTGCGCTCTACGTGCAACTGCCGGCGCTCGGTCTCCGTATGCGGCTTCCCCAAGATCAGGTCCAAGCCGGCAAGGTATCGATCACGATCGCCGTGCCTTCCGCAGCGCCCTAGCGCGTCCAATCGATGTAGGAGGGTACAAAACGTCGGCGGTATGACACGGGTACAGGTGCGAGCATGCATCAAGGTGACACGCCATGCACTGTCCAGCGAAGGGGCCGACCGAGATCATGCTGCGCGGGCACAGCCATGCAGACAATGAGCCTTCGCAGAGGTTCATCTTCATCCATCGACGTCTGTCCATCCAACACCCGATCGCCATGCATAGAGCCTGTTCGTCAGCGTGTGAATCAGGTGGTCATTGAGAAAGGCGTCAATCTCTCGCGCTGCTTGGGGCGGTAGCCAGCGGTGCGGAATGACGAGGACGCCGGCGTGTGTTGGGGCAACACCCCACGCGACGCTCCAGAGCAGCCAGGCTTCCTGGAGGAGGACAAAATCCTTGGCGTTATGGGTGATCAGGATTCGTCCCTGCTGCGCGGCCGTCAAGAAATGCACGGCGTCATCGGCACGCTCCAGCCCAAGATCGCGCGCGGTAACAATGTCATGGCCGTAGACAATACGGAGCGCCGTGGCCGTGGGGAGGGCAACGTTATGGTCGGTGTACAGCGATGCCACAAGGGCTTACCGCGCTGCGAGGGGCGGCTGTACCGTGTCGCTACGTTCAGCCGCATTCGCCTCGATCCGCGCATCGATGATCGACTGGTAGCGATCATAGTACGCGAGCGCCGCCTCGACCGCTGCGCGTGGCACGGCGTAGTCCTGGGCGACACGGTCGACGTCACGATCGGCTGCCTGAAAATAGGCAACGAGCGCCCACACAGCCACGCCGTACGCTTTAAGCCGTGCCTCGTCTCGCCCTGGCCGATGGGGGTTCGGCTCGAGATATTGTCCAATGAGCGTGTCGATGTTCATGTGCTCGCCTCTGTGGTTATGTGGTAGTTGTAGCGCAAGATGTGAGGAACGTCAACGAGCCAGGCGTTGTGTCGAACCTCACGCGTTGCAGACCTCCACCAGCCCGTTAGGGTTCCGTCTGGGTCGCTTGCAGCCCGGTTGCTTGATCCGACGCGATCAAAAATCGGGCCATTTTGTGCGTTAACGCACATACTCCCCCTCCTCCCGGGCTGCTACGCTGGCCGTACATCGACGATGGAGGGCCTGCGGCGGATGTTGCCAGCCAGGTGCATCCGGGAGAGAGAGCAACATGTTCTTCGGGAGTCGGTCTACGCTCGACACCGCCACGCGCGTCGACGCACGCCACGAGGCCGACGTCAAAGCCTGGTGGCGCGATTGGCATCGTTACCTCACGGCGCGGGTTCAACTCCTGGAGACGCGTCAGGCTGAGGCGACACAGGCGCCCAGCTTCGAGCGCTCGGAGCATGCCTGGGAGGAGCAACGCGCGGCCGCGGAGCAGACGCTCAAGCGCCTGCCGCACGAGCGACGTGTGGTGTTCGAGCGGGCGTGCGAGGCGCGCCGGGTGACGGTGCAAGCCGCGCTTGAGGCCAGGCAGCAAGGCACGAGTTCAGTGCATGCGGGCACGCTTGACCCGGAGACGGTCGAGCGCGAGACCCTGGCGGACCTGCTCGCGGAGGCCGAAGGGCGCGCGGATGGGCAGGAGGCCGGGTTTGGCGTGACCCCCTTCTTCGATCGCACGTACAGCTTGCAGATCGCGGCGCTGATGCATGCCCCGCAAGCTGCTGACTACAGCCTCGTGCCGGAGGGGATGATCGACCAGCGCCGGCTGTGGACGCTCGTCGCGGCCCTGCTCCTCGTTGGGGTGGTGATCGTGTGGTGGACCTGGCCGCGCGGCACGGAAGCGGGACCGGGCGCGGCGCCGGGCGTCCTGCAGGTCAACGGGCAGGCCGTGGAGCCGTGGGCGGTCGTGGCCGTCACCGCGATCGACCGCAGCGGTGTGCGCACGAGCCTGCCAGTATCATCGACCGACGCCCTCCACTGGCCCGGAGATGCCACAGGGGTCGCAGCATGGCAGCGCACGGCCCTCAGGCCACTGCAGCTCTGCCTGCCATCGGACATGCTCCAGCGCACGACCGCGCTGGAGGTGCAGGCAGCGGGCGACATCCCGACGCGCGTGTATCGCCTGGAGGAGCAGGTCCCCGGCGAGGCCGATCTGCTCCTCAACGCCTGCCGCCCCGGCGACACCAGGCCACGCCATGGGGTGCTGGAGCGGATCATCGCGCACCCGGATCAACCGCTTGACCAACCGGTGGCCGTCGGACCGGATGGCCTCATGCTGCGCGTCCGGGCGATCACCGTGCTCGGCGCGGGCCAGGATCCGAGCCTGCCCGCCGACACGTACCGCGTCATCGTGCATGTGATGCCGCTGACCTCGGATCTGAGCTGGGCAACGCTCGATCCGCGACTCGTCATGCAGAACGGGCTCGACGCCGTGCCGAGCGCTCCGGTGACCGCCGATCAGCGCGGCGACACGGTTGACGTCGTGTACCTGGTGCCGGCCTTCACGTCGCCGCTGGCGGCTGCCTGGTCGATCACCGATCCGCGCTCGAAGGCGCGAGCCCGCTGGCGCGTGACGCTCGATCCGCCACCGGGCCGCGCCGCCGTGCTGCGGGACGCGCTCCAGATCAAAGTCCTGGGCGAGC
>JBBSGA010000482.1:0-4193 GCA_038254585.1 Chloroflexales bacterium
ACGCCCTTCGGGACCCGACGCCCTTCACAGTCGCCCAGTAGGGCTCGGCGATCGGACTGCGCGCCGGTGACCCGTGGCGCGAATGACGTGACGATTGAGCAGATAAGGAGCCGGCATATCCGCGGTGCCTGGCTTCCCGCGCTCGGAGCTTACGCAGAGATCGCGGGTGGATGAGATTGCGTTGGTCAGGAGCGCGGAGCTCTTTGCAGGGTCCCGCGCCCCCGTATAGCGCGTCGGTGCCACATCGCTTCCTGGGCGGAGGTCAGTCCAGGCGGAAGAAGTCGACGACATCGCCGCGCGCGCTCGCGTCGACCATGAACTCGACGAAGGTCACGCGGCTCCAAGGGAAGATGACGGCCTCGCATCCCGGCGACAGGTAATTGACGTCCTTGCCGTCACGCCGCCGGAGGTTCGACACATAGATAAAGTTGTCGCTTGGCTTCGGATCCTGCTCAATTTCCCCCATCACCGGGTCCTCGCCGACGATATGGACGATCACCGTTTTTGCCATGGCTGATTCCTCTTGAAACCGTATCTGGTGCTCGTGCTCTGTCAAGCAGCATATGAACAGCTGTATGAACTCGTCACCTGATGATTGACAGAGCACTAAGCCTCGAGGGCATAGACATGATGGTCAAGCGATCCCACATAGACTACACCGTCCGCGACCGCCGGTGAAGAAACCAGCGGCCCGTCCGTGGTGTACTTCCAGATGAGCGACCCGTTCGCCGCGTCGATCTTGTAGACGACGCCGTCGACGCCGCCGAAGAAGACACTGCCGTCACTAACGCGGGGCGACGATGTGATCTGTGCGCCGACCTCATACTTCCAGGCAAGCTTGCCTGATTTGGCTTCGAGCGCATAGAGGTTGCCGTCGACGCCGCCGACGATGATGCGCGAGCCGGAGATGGCAGGCGAGGCGTTCACACAGTGGCCGGTCTTGAAGCGCCATACGGGCCAGCCGCCCTCGGCGTCGAGCGCATAAAGATGCCCATCCATCGAGCCGACGAAGACCAGCCCGTTGCCGATGGCCGGAGTCGAGATAACGCCCTGCTGTGTTTTCTGCTTCCAGCGCAGGCCGCCCTTCATCGCATCCAGCGAGTAGACGTGCCCATCCGACGAGCCTACGTAGACGGCTTCGGGGCCGATGGCGCACGAGGAGCGCACGGGCATCCACGTGCGATACTGCCACAGCTTACGGCCGTTGAGCCCATCGATCGCATACACATGCTGATCATCCGAACCGACGTAGATAACGCGATCCGTAATCTTCGGCGACGAGCGCACCGCGCGGGCCGTGCGGAACGTCCAGCGTAGGTTGCCCTTGCGCATATCCATTCCATAGACCAGGCCATCTTCAGAGCCGACGACGACGAGCTCACCCCAGGTTGACGGCGACGACGAGATGCCTGCCTGGGTCGGGCGTTTCCACTCCTGCTCGCCGGTGGCTGCCTTAAGACAGTAAAGGTACGTATCGTACGAGCCGATGTACAGCAGCCCCTCCCCGACGTGCGCCGACGAGCGCACTTCGTCAGCACACTTGAACTTCCAGACGAGGCGCGTGCCTTCGCTCCTAGCAATCGTCGGTGCAGCCAGTGTAGCGCCACTGCCCGCAGTACCATGGAGCGCGGGAACAGTTTGCAGCAGGGTCTTCATCTCCCGAGTAGACGTCGGTCGGCTATCGGCGTTGTACTCCACTGCCCGCGCCACAACCGCTTCCATCTCCGGCGAGACGGCCGGGTTGATCTTGCGGATCGGCCGCTCATGGAACGTAAAGGGCGTCTCAGAGCGCGGGTCGATCCCGGTCAACAAGTGATGGAGTGTAGCGCCAAGCGCATAGATGTCGACACGGGGATTGCCGATGCCACGGTACTGCTCGGGAGGTGCATAGCCTTCCGTGCCGATCATCGTGCCGCGTCGCTGGTCCTGCTCGAAAATACGGGCGATGCCGAAATCGATCAGTACGATGCGATCCTGGGGCGTGATGATGATATTCGACGGCTTGAGGTCGCGGAAGATGATCGGCTCGGGTTCATGGCCGTGAAGGTATTCCAGAACATCGCAAATCTGGAGCGCCCAGCTACCAACGCGCACCTCGTCAAGCGCAAAGTCGGAACCTTCCAAGACTGCCTCCAGGTTGCGTCCCGGGATGAGCTCCATGATCAGATAGATCTTGCCGTTTTCCTGAAAGAAGTCATAGACCTTAGGGATGGCCGGATGGCTCAGCGTGGCTAGGAGCCCCGATTCCCGTTCGAAGTTCTTGAGCGTAAGCAAACGTGTCTGCGAGTCTGGCGCGCTCTGGTACATCTCCTTGATGGCACAGGTCCGTACGACGTCCTTGAAGCGCAGGTCGCGTCCGCGGTAGACCACGCTCATCCCGCCGACGCCGAGTAGACCCTCGACAGCATAGCGCCCCTGAAGAACGGTACCGTTCACGAGTCTCGGTGGGCTCCCGGTAGCGGCTGAGGGGAGGCTGATGGTAGCGCTAGCCGCGTTAGCAGGCCGCGGCTCAGGAGGCCGCCCGAGCTCGGCTTCCGAAAATATATGCGTCCGATTGTCATTGCCGTGGCGATCAGGAAAGGAGCGCGTCCGATTATCAGCGTCAGTAGCTGGCGTAATCAGGCGCGTGCTTGCCCCGCTCTTTTTCAGCAGCGACATTACCGCCCTCCATGTGTTCAATGTGAGCTAGATTGTTGAGCCGTAACCAAACGTACAATAGCTAAGGGACCCGCCGGCCGTTCAGGTCGTCGCATTATAGCGAGCGGCCGTTGTGTGCGACAATGCGTCGAACTGACCGATCGCTATCCCCCATCTGTTGTAGGGGTCCTGGGACCAGGTCCCACAGCTCGAGGCAGAGGAGCAGCACGCCACCGGGAGCGGATAGTCCACACCCCGGTGGCCCGGCTAGTGAGCTACATGCTTCGCTAGAACGCGTGAGAGCGGCGGCGGATCTCGATACTTTGTAGTAGTCCGACTGCCATCAGGATGGTGATCGTAAACGACCCGCCGAAAGAGATAAAAGGGAGCGGGATGCCCGTCACCGGCATAATACCCATGTTCATACCCACATTTTCCAGAGTATGAACAAACATGAGCGCGGCTATACCGATCGCGATGAGCCGGCCAAAGCTTTCTCGCGCGCGGGAGGCCGTCGTGATCGCCTGCCAAATGACGAAGCAGAGGAAGCCGAGCAGGAGCGAGGCGCCGACGAAGCCGAGCTCCTCGCCGGTTACCGCAAAGATGAAGTCCGTGTACTGTACGGGCAAGAAATTCAGCTGGCTCTGTGTCCCGGCCGTCCAGCCCTGCCCGAGCAGACCACCGTTACCGATCGCCACCTTGCTCTGATTGACGTTATAGAAGACGGCCGCTACCGAGTCGTGGACCGCGGGATCCGCGATCGTCGCGAGCTTGTCCTCCGTCAAGGTGAACGCTTGCAGGCGTCCCTTCTGATAATCTTTCAGCACATGACTCCACCCCAGAAATGCCAGGGGAACGGCCACGAGGGCCAGCGCGACAAGATGTGTCCAGCGCAGCCCTGCTGCCCACGCCATGGCCAGCCAGACGAAGCCCATGACCATGGCGGTGCCAAAATCGGGCTGGAGCAGGACCAGAATCAGGGGAAGGGCCGCAAGCATCAGGGATACGATGAGGGTCAGCCAGCTATTTCCGCGTTCCTCACGGGCACTCCACCAGGCTGCGAGCGCAATGATCAACAGCAGCTTGGCGGACTCGGAGGGCTGGAATGAGAAGGCAGAGCTACCAACCCAGCTCTGTGCGCCTTGGCGAGTGACGCCGAGGACGAATACTATGCCGAGCAATGCGAGCATGGCTACGTAGATCGGTGCGGCCAGAACCTGAAGGTTGTGATAGTCGAAAAACGTGCAGGTCATCATGCCGATCAGGCCGAGTGACAGCCAGAGCAGGTGTTTATAGAACCCTGTATAGCTGACGGCATTCTTGCCGACCATGGTGCTATAGACCATCAGGAGGCTGAAGCCAAGCAGCACCAGCACACTTCCGAGAAGATACAAGTTATAGTCACGCCAGCGATGCCGTCCCATTGTTGTATCCCGATCGCTCTTCTCTATATATATAGGGGCGTCGCGATTATACCATGCGACCCCGCTGCACCATGCTATACTGGCAGCCGCATCGCCCCTATCTCGTGGTCATGCGCCGCGCGGCGCGACGGA
>JBBSGA010000483.1:0-4182 GCA_038254585.1 Chloroflexales bacterium
CCCGACCTCCAGTCTGTCAACGCACACGCGATCTGGCCAATACTAACCGACGCGTGCTGCTCCGGGTTATCCCAATAATAGGCCTCCGGGTCGTATGCCGCCGGCGTGGGATGGATCCACGTATTGACATAACCATGCAGGGGCAAATCGTCCCGCGTCGGCACGTTCTTCAACCCGGCTTTGACCAGCGTGATGCGCGGGTAGTTGGCGACGACGCCCATGTAGAACGGGCCATCGCTGACGTGGATCTTGATGATGTCCCAGACCAGGTGGTAGCGCTTGACGGCATCCGGCTCGACCTTGGCCTGGTCGTAGAGCTTCCACATCTTGTCGACCGGACCGCCCGGCTCCGGCGCCAGGCGCGGCGGCTTGCGCTGGTATGGGTTGACGTCCTTCTCGGCGGTCTCCTTAGGGGTACCGCGCACGCTGTAGAATTGCCCCTCCAAGGGCGCCCACCGGGCCACCTCGATCGGCACCAGCCAGGTCGGGTTATCCAGGTGGCTCGGCCCATCGCTTGCCTCCCAGTCCGTCCTGCTCATAACCGTTCCGGCGGACCACGCCGTGTCATAGCCGCTGGTCGGGATCGGGTTCATCGTAGCGTCGATCCCCACCGCTTGCCAGTCCTTCGAGAGGAGCTCGTTCTTGCTGACGTGCTCCCGGCCCGCGTCCGAGTGATAGTCGAGCGTGATCTTCAGCGGGCTGCCATCCGGCATCGTGCGCTTGCCGCCCGCGCCGGCCTTGACTCCGATCGCGTCGAGCAGCTTCTTGGCCTGCTCCGGGTCGTACTTGACGTAGCTGTCGCGCCATTCGGCGTAGCGCTGCTTGGCCTCGTCGTTGAAGAAGTATTCGATCGACTTGGGGCTGTAGGTGCCGGTCGTCAGCTCGCCCGTGTTGTAGTAGATCGTTTTCTGAACATTTGGGCGGTTATAGGCATAGGAGAGCGCCTGGCGAAACTTCGGCTCGCGGATCAGCTTGCGCATCTTGTCGTCTTTGTAGTCATAATTGAAGAAGAAGATCGACGCGGTTCCCGATCCACTATCCCACAGCAGGAGATCCAGCTTGCTCTGCGGCTGCGATTGCTTCAGCCCGGCGATATCCACCAGATCGACCGATCCGAAGCCGCCGTGGACGTAGTCGACCTTGCCCGCCATGATGTTCACCTTTTCCACCTGCGGGTCCTGGTAGCCGGTGACCACGATGCTGTCGAGGTAGGGCAGCTGGTTGCCCTGCTTGTCGACCACCCAGTAGTAGGGGTTGCGCACCCAGACTGTGCGCTGTCCCTCCTTGTACTCCTGGAGCATCCAGCCGGTCATGGTTGGGCAGGCCGGGTTGACCGCGAAGTCCATCTTGTCGCTGTGCTGCTTGTAGTCCTTGACGCTGGGGGTGTACTTGGGATGGAACTGCTTCAGGTAGTGCATTGGGGCCATCCAGCGCGGCCCGATGCCGCACTTGACCCAGGTAGCTAGCCGGTCGCCCATCAGCGGAGACGGCGAGTCGAAGGTGATCTGCAGCGTGTTGGCATCGATCTTCTTCAGCTCCGCGATGGTTCCCTTGCCAGAGCGCAGATCGTCGGGCGGCAGCTCGTTGGCGTCGGGATTGTGGACCATATCGTTCCACCAGTACATAATGTCGTCCACCGACCAGGGCTGTCCGTCGGACCACTTGAGCCCCTCGCGGAAGTGGAGCGTCCACTGGCTGGTGTCGGCATTGTGCTCCCATGACGCGGCGAGACCCGGGCCGAGCTCCTGGCCGTCCTTGAGGTAGCGCAGCGGCGAATTGCCGTACATACTCTCCTGCACGTAATGTCCCAGGCCCCAGGTACTCGTCGTCGACCACTTCATCGTGCCGCCGTATTTGCCGGGCGTGAGCCACGCATGGGGCACGACGTAGGGGTTCTTGGGCAGGCGCTGCTCGACCGGCGGGAGCTTGCCAGCTTTGACCTGGGCTGCAAGCAGGGGGGACTCGCCAAGCTTAGCGGGCACGGCGAGCGGGGCGCTGGTCGCGCCCGCCACCTGTGAGGCGACCGCCTCGGCCCCACCCGCCCCGGCGGCGGTTGCGGCCAGCGCCGGGGTAGCGCCCGCGCCGCCGACCGGTGCGACGCTCGTTCCGGATGCCGCACCGCCGGCCGGCGCGGCACTCCTGCCCGCCTGCGGCGTTGTCGCCTGGCCGCCGCAGGCCGCGACGACTGTGCTCGCGGCGGCCATCGCCGACATCCGCAGAAACTTTCGCCGGCTGAGCCTCTGTTCCGTCTCCATGTTGATCTCCTTCGCGCCCAACGCGCTTAACCACGCCGTCCGTCTTCGCCTGCCGGACGCGCATCGTCCAGCCAAATCCGCAGGCGGTCCGCGGCATACGCCGGCGTTACACGCATGCCCCTCGCGTCGCCTTCCACCAAGCCGCCTTCAACCGCGGCAATCGAGTCGATCCCCACCGGCACGGGCTGCCATGGCTGGGAGGCGCGGACTCCCGGCCGCATCAACCAGTTGCCGTCTGTGAATTTCATCCTCCGACCCCTTCACTACCACCCTGATCGATGGGCTGGCGCACGGGAGTCCCGCGACACGGCCCGGTGCTGCCGCGCACGACCAGACGACACGGCAGCAGCTCCTGTGGTACGTCACGCCGTGGGGCTTCCAGCTGTTGGATTAAGAGCTCGATGCCCCGGCGACCCAGCTCGGCGGCCGGTGGTGCCATCGTCGTCAAGGGCGGCATCGTCATCTCCGCGACCCGCGGCGACGAGACGATCGTAACGAGCGAAAAGTCGTCGGGTATGCGCTGGCCCCGATCCGCGATGGCCTGCATGACGCCGAGGATCGCGCGTTCATTCATGACGACGAACGCGGTCAAAGCCGGGCACTCGGCCAGCAGCTCGTCGAACGCGGCGTATCCCGCCCGCGGCGCGTCGCGACAGAGGCGCGCCGGACCGATCAGCCCCGCCGCCGCGATCGCCTGCGCGAAACCACTGTGCGCGCGAACCGTCGCGCCGTAACCGGCGTCGAATGCCGATTGGGAATGGTTCAAGAAAGCGATGCGGCTGTGTCCCAGGCTGGAGAGATAGCCGACCACGTCACGCGTGGTCTGCTCAAAGTCGATGTCCGCGTAGCTGATCCCGGTCGTGTCCGCACAGCGCCCGATCATGCTGAAGGGCAGCCCGATCTCGCGCAGCAAGCTGATGCGCTCGTCGTGGAGGTGCACTTCCATGATCATCACGCCGTCGACCAGCGCCTGCTGGGTCAACGTCCGCAGCTCGCTTACATCGCGCATCTCGGACGACCATAGCACGAGGTGGTATCCGTATTCCCTGGCGGTCTCGGAGGCGCTGATCACAAACTCAAGCTCCGTCATGCCCAGGCCGCGTTCGGGAGCAGAGAAGAGGAGTGCAAAGATGCGGCTGCGCTTGCTGGCTAGGCCTCGTGCGAGCGCATGCGGCCGGTAGCCGAGCTCGTCGATCGCCGCAAAGATCCGCTGCCGCGTCTCGGCAGAGATCGGCCGCGTCCCGTTCAAGGCGTAGGAGACGGTGCTGAGTGCCACGCCTGCGCGTCTCGCGACATCGAGCATTGTCGGCAATCAGCACCCCTCAACGCACGACCAAAGCAGCAGTTGGGGGGTCGAAGCGTTTAGTCGAAGCGCTTCGAGCACAAGCATAGCCTACTCCGGGGCACGCGTCAAGTGCCCTTCTTGCCGCGTTCTTGCCGGCACGACGATCGCTTCGCGCTTGGGGGGAGAGCGAATCAATGGGGGTGACCGGCGACGTTGGCCTCATCCTACCGCACTTTCACGCGGGGGTGCAGTGGGAGATTCTGATAGTGGGGGGCGGCTGTGATAATCCGCGACCTATGCCTGACCTAATCGGTTAACGAGCGTTTTCGATAGACCCACAGAATTCTGATGCCGTTTGAACCAGATCCTCCCGCTCAAGCTCGACGCGAGTTGCACCCGGCCGGTAACGGGAGAGAAAGATCCGCTCAATGATACGTTGGTAGCGGTTCATGGACGTGAGAGGCCATTTAACAATTAATAGCAGGCATGGTTTTTTAGAACGATGCCGTCCACGAATGACACACGAATACACGAATGTCCGTGGTAGAACAACAGATACTACCAGTAGACAACGCCTATTTCTCTCCTGCGAGAGGCATATGTGCTTTCAGTGTAATCTATTCGTGTATTCGTGTCATATTC
>JBBSGA010000484.1:0-4171 GCA_038254585.1 Chloroflexales bacterium
CCGCAATCTTGGCACGATGGCATAACGCAAAGCTCCGCTGCTGCAGCGTTATCGAGATTAGTGATAGGCTTGGAACGACGAGTCCTTGGGTAGCCAGACGAGCCAAAGGGTGTTAATGCCACATGGAAAGAGCAGATCATGAGCAATAGGGCGCGATTCTCGGCCAATGGCGAGGAAGCCATGCTCCTGATCTCTGGGCTCGGAGATGACACCGGTGGAGGTCTTTTTACCTTCGATGGCCAAACCGTTGAGCAAGTCGACCGTCTGAGCACTACTGGCCTTCATGTCTTTGGAGACCACCTCTTGCGGATCCTCTGGTGTGCCGGTGACCAAGGAACAAGCTCTGACCTTCTTGTCTATGACAAACGCGGAATCCATCGCTATCTGCGCTTGGATTCTCTCCCTGATCTCCATGACATTCTCTGGGATGGGACCAGCGTCGTCATCGCCGCAACTTCGACCAACCGCATCGTTTGGCTCTCCCCAGACGGTGCCGTGGTTCGTGAGTGGCAGGCAGAAGGTACGGGAGACTGCTGGCATCTGAACAGTCTGCTACTGCATGGGGGCGATCTGTACGTCACGGCATTCGGACGGTTTCGTGAGCCGCGACAGTGGGCGGGGACCGCGAAGGACGGCGCTGGCATCGTGTTTAACGTACGGACCGGTGAGGTCCTGCTCTCTGGACTGACCTGCCCTCACCATCCTCGCGTGTTCGACGGTGCGTGGGCCATCTGTAATTCGGGGTGTCACGAGGTGCTTCACATTGACCCGACCAACGGCATCATCCGACATCAACTCCGTCTTCGGTCCTGGACACGCGGAATGGCCATCGGCGATGACGTTTTCGTCGTCGGGGAAAGTGCCAGTCGATCTGATCCTGACCCCGCAGGGGAGGCAGAGGCAAGTATCGCGGTGATAGATCGCCAGACGTGGACGGTGCGAGATCGGTTCACCCTGCCCTGTCGGGAAGTATATGACGTCATTGTGGTGCCCCCCGCGCTCGTTGAGGGCGCCCGCCGCGGCTTCCGCACCAACCGCCAGCGTGTCATGGAGCAAGATCAGTTTGCATTATTTGACCAGCTTGGTATGCGGCCACGGCGTCTCTGGGCAACTTCCGATCCGCTTCCTGCTGACACCTGCCGTGTAACCATGACAGCGACGTTCCCCACTTCCCTTCTGTCGGACGGGACCGTTGAGATTCCCTGCACGATCGAGAACCACGGGACGGCGTTTTTGGTCTCCGCGTCCCCGAACCCCGTGTCGATATCCTACAAATGGCTCGATCCGGACACACGGTCCCTGTTGGCCGAGAACGAGGGCATACGGACACCGCTACCAGAGACACTCGTGCCGGGTACCTCATTGCGCTGCCGTGCGACCGTCCGCACACCGCGCCAGCCCGGCATATATCTCTTGCTATTAACACTGGTCCAAGAGTTTGTGGCCTGGTTCGATGATCTCGATCCATCCAATCAATGCTCCGCACTCATTCACATCACGGGGCAGAGGACGGAATAAGGGCGGAATAGATGATTTCCGCCCCTCTCGTCCACTCCCTCGGGTGCTTCATGTAACGCTGCACAGGAGCACGCACGAAATCAAGCGGGTCAGCATGGCGTCACGGCTGGCCCCGTTAGGACGCACCGACGTGCTCACCCAGCCAGCCGAGGGCGGCTTCCAGGACCACGTCGCCGGGCCGGCCCAGGCGAGTCCAATCAACGGCGACGAGTTGATCGGGGATGACCGGGCCGTCGTAGGTTCGGCCGGTGCGATCGGCGCCAAGCGCTGTCGTTAGGAGTAGCCCAGCCCCATCCCTGAGCATCACGTTTTTATTGCTGGTGGGCACACCCGCGGTCGGCTCGCCGAAGCTGCGCGTGTTCGGGCGCCCACGGAACGCGAGGAGCACCAGCTCCCCCGAGCTCGCGGTGAGCCGGCTGGTGAGGACGGCGACCGGCGGCGGCCGCCGGAGGACGTGCGGCTCGTCGACCTTAGCCATGACATGCTGTCCCATGTGGGCTTGACCCGCGCGATATCCCCAGTGCTCGATCCGGTCGGGAGATACGAATGCCCCGAGCAGGCCCTCGCCGGCGAGAGGACCCACGCCCGCGAGCATCGGCCACATGTTGCCGCCGCCGTTGCGCCGCAGATCCACGATCCAGCCACCCGGCTCGCGCTGATCATGTGTGCGGATGTGGCGCTGCGCATCCGTTGCGTACACTGCTGCCCGGTCCGCGGAGCCACTCATCTCGGGGAGTTCGAGGTACCCGAAGCCGGGTTTGAGCCATCGTCCTTCCGGACTCATCGCTATCGGGCAGACTGCGGGATGGAGCGTCACCACGAGACGCGACGTTGTGCTCGCCCGCGTGATCTGCAGCTCGATAACCGGCGCGCGCAAGACGGCCCGCCATTGCGCCCGGTCCATCCCCGCTGGCGCGATCCCGTTGATCCGCTCGATCACGTCCCCTGCTTGCACACCGGCCAGCGCGGCCGGGCTGTGCGGGAGTACCTTCGCCACCACGCCCTCCGGGCGGACGACCGATAGACCAGTGGTCTGCGCCTGACCCTCCCGCAGGAGGGGCACCTGCTCTGGCGTGATGAAGACACTATGGCCGTCCCCCAGACGTTCGAGGGCCAGGACGATGGCCGGGTACGTCTCGGCGGTGGTGCGGGCATCTCTGGCCGTTGCCTGCACGTCGCGTCGGAGGGCAGCCCAATCGACCGCCGCGCGCTTGATCGAGCGCCGTTGGAGGTGGTCGATTACCTCGTCTAGGTAGTCACGGGCCTCGGGGCTCATCGGGTCCTCCTTCTGCTCGCTCATGTCGGCTGCAATCCCGCGCCCGGCCGAGGACTCGCGCCTACCCCGGTCGCGATCCGCTGCTGTCCGCCGATCATCGTGTGGACGGTTTGCGCGCGATGATGAAGAACTGGTGGAAGCCGACGTCGAGGTGCCCGTCCGCCTCGATCAGGGCGTGCATCGCCAGCAAGCGGTCGAAGTAACGGTCCACGGAGAAGTCGGGGACCTCCCAGGGGACAGCCTTCAGGTAGTAGACGACGGTGCCGACGTCGGCGTAGCGGACGATGGGGAACTCCTCGCACTGCTCCAGGATGTGGAAGCCGGCCGCCTCCAGCTCCTGCACGGCCTTGGCCAGGCGCCAGTCGCTGACCGGCGTCGGATCACCGAGGAGTTCGTGCAGGCGGCGGTTGGTCCGTCCGCCGACCTGCTGGGTGACGAAGCGACCGCCCAGCCGCAACACGCGCAGAAGTTCAGCGGCGTCGTAGGCGCCGTGGCGGTTGGTGACGAGGTCGAACTGCCCGACGCCGAACGACAGGCGGCTAACGTCCCGCACATCGAGCACGCGCACGCCCAGCGGCTCCAGCCGCCGCCGCGCCAGCGCTAGGTTGGGCGCGTAGCCGTCCGTGGCGACGGTCAATGGCGGGCGGCGCGGCAGGTCCGCCAGCTTCTCCCCGCCGCCGGTGTCCATGTCCAGCATGCACCGGGCGTCCTCCATCGCGGCAAGCACGTTGGCGGTGTAGTCCCAGGTGTCATGTCGGCGCAGCGAGACGCGCCGCTCGCCGAACACGGAGAAGTCCCAGCCGACGAAGGGCCGCGCGTATTCCGCCCGCCAGCAGGCGCGCAGTTTCTCCTCCGAGGTGCCGTTGGACATCGGTCCTTCCTTCCGCCCAATCCCCTCTGGTTAGGCAAACAGTTGGCCGGCCGCGAGTACCACCGCGCTGTTGCAGCGTCGCCAGATTCGTCTCCAACGCGGAGATCCGGGTTCGGGCCGCGTCCAGGGCTGGCATCGCTTCTCCCACCGGCGCTATCAGCGCCGCGCACGACAGGTCGGCCATCTCTGCTTCTATCCCTTATCAGAAGCTTAGCAACGCGCCCGCCACACCCGCAATTCCCGCAGAGTGCAGCCATGTAGCGCAGATGTAACGCTGGAGCAGCGATGCCTTGCGCTACATCTGCGCTACTTACTACCCGAACGGTGCTGTGACCGGGTGTACGCGGACGTGGTGATCCACCATGTCAAGCAGGTCGTCCAACTCGAAAGGCTTGCGGAGATGCCCTGCAACCTGCAACGCCGCTGCGTGGTGAGCTCCATCTCGCGACGTGGTCATCAGAATAATGCAGGCGTGCGGAGGGGAGGTCTGTCGGTACGCACGTACG
>JBBSGA010000485.1:0-4138 GCA_038254585.1 Chloroflexales bacterium
CGTCGCCGCCGCCGGCGCCCCGCCGATGACCGACGCGTAGGAGCCCTCGACGGCGATGACCTCCATCGTGTCGTTCAACGTCCCGGAGAACACCACGAACGCTCCTCCGTGGTAGCGCGAGACCACACAGAACACGATCGGACCGTCGAAGTTGACCACGGCACGGCCGATCTCGGCGCCGTACTCGAGCTGCAGCGTGCGCAGCGACTCCGGCGAGCCGTCGAAGCCCGACAGATTGGCCACCACCACGGCAGGCCGGTTGCCGCTGGCGGCGTTCAGCGCGCAATGGAGTCTTCCCCCGGCCATCTTCCGGGCGCCGAGGAAGTGCGAGCGACTCCTTCCAGCACATCGTCTACGCGGTCGAAACCGGGTCGCCTACGAGCTGATCGACCGCGGTGACGGGCTCCTAACGGAGCTGAACAACGGACGCGCCTCAGCAACACGGGCGGTGGTTCCACGGAGCAGCCGACGTAAGACGGCGACGGGCCTCAGCGGTGCCCGCGAGGATCTGCGTTCATCGACAGGTTCACGAACAGATCGTTCGGTTGGACCCCAAGGGCTGCGATCAGCCGAACGACGGTCGAAAGCCGGACCTCGCGAGTGCCACGCTCAACGCGACTTATCTGAGGAACGGAGAGTCCGGCCGCGCCGGCGAGTTCCTCCTGCGTCCAGTTCAAGGCCAGCCGGGCAGCCCTAACGTTCTGCCCAAACTGCTCAAGGATCTCCTCCACCATACGATGGTCTTCTAGCTAAGCCAAAGTGACAAGAACCAAACAGGTAAGCTCCGGATCGATGCATGGGCAAACGTCACCCCACCGAGGATCCGCACCGTCCCGGCGGCCGCTGTTGGGAAACCAGGCCTGACGTCTTGGGAACGGAATTGCGATCCGACGCAGTCCCCCGACCCGCGACTCAAGCCTCGGTGAGCGATCACGCCGACGAGGCAAGCCAGAGGCGCTACGAGGAGTTCGTTCGTAGCTGGGCACATCGGGCCGTCGTTACGGCGGCTGAAGCCGCCGCCGCGAGGCTTGCGCTCAAGTTTCCGCTGCCATCACGTCCGCACAATGAAAGAATGTATCGCCGACTCCTCGAGGCACGCTTTGCGGCCATTGTCGATGACCTTGGACAATCCTGGACCGCGTCGGAGGGTACGGATCCCGACTCTCCGCGCGAAAAATCGTGACGGTCGCGCAGAACGCGTGATCAACGAAGGTGCCTGCGTGCGTCAGCATTCTGTCCGCAACATCGACTATCGACTAGCGAGAAGGACTGATGACGCTGCTTATCCCCGACGTGCTATCTGCGGTAGCGAGCTGCGACGATGCCGGAGCGGCCGCGCTGCGCGGCCGATGTCACCTGCCGCAAGCCGGAATCGAAGTTGCTGACCTGCCTGCGACGTCGGTCGTTTGCGAACTGGCTTACGAAGGATTCGGGATCGTCGCGCCACTTGCCGCCCCGCTGGGGGGCTGGATCGCGGAAACCGATCACCTCGCCTCACAGCAGTTCGGTCGGCTCCTTCCCGACCTCGAGCGGGCGGCTGGGCAGCCCGCCCGAGTCAATCACCTGTCTGATGAGACTGTTGCTCTCCTCAACGGCCGCGCCATCGCGTCCTGGTCCGCGCTCGGGCGCCTGAGCTGTTCTGACATCCGTGAATGGCCGGATGGCGACCAGGTTCGAGCCCACGAGCTCGCCGTCCTTGCTGTACGGCAGGCCACCATCACGGCCCTCACCTTGGTGCCGGCTCCGAAAGCAAGCTCGCCCTTCGAGCTGGACGCAGACCTCCGCGTGATCAGCGCATGGGCAGCAGCCGAGCTCAAGCTCAGCAATCTCGGCCACGCGTTGGCGGCGCTCGCAACCGAAACCGATGCGCCCCCCGAAGTCGTGAGCGCATGGCGCCGCCTATCGAGCCGATCACTTGCTCTCGCCGGCGAAGAAGCGTCGCTGTACGACATCGACGCAGCGATGTACCGCGTCCTGCGATGCGACGCTCGGGTGCGGGAGATTCTGGAGCGACGGGTCTTCGCGCACGGCCAGAAGCGCACGCTCGATGATCTCGGTGCCGCTCTTGGGATAACGCGCGAACGCGTGCGGCAGATCGAGAAGGCAGCGCGTGAAGAGATCGACCGCCGGATCGCTGACCCGGCGAACGCCGTCGTCGCCCGAGCGGCGGCACGACTCGGCCGGGAACTGGGTAGCTGCGCCGCGATTGAATGCCTCCGAGCACCTATCCGCGCCGCATTGCTACCTGACGGTGCATCGACGGACGACACCCTGCCGATGCGCGTGCTGCTGCAGCTTGCCGGCCCTTACGAGGTACTCGACCGGTGGGCGATCCGCGCGCCGGCCGAGCGGCTCGTGGGTGCTACTTCGGCGGCGCTCGAGGATGCCGCCCAGAATCGGGCCATCCCCTACGAGGATGCCCAGGTCATCCTCGCTGACGCGGGAATTCCTGAGCCGGAACATGAGGAGTGGCTGACGAACGCCTGCCGCTTCCGAATCCTGGACGGCCAGGTGATCAGCTGGCGCGGCTCGATGGCGGACAAAGCCGAACAAGTGCTGGCCCTTCAAGGCGAGCCCAAGACCATCGAGGAGGTTGTAACCGCGCTCGGGCCGGAGACCAACGTGCGCTCGCTCCTGGGCCAGATTCAGGGCGACCCGCGCTTCCTACGACGAGGCAAGAAGAGCTATGGGCTCAGCTCGTGGGGCGGAGAGGAGTACACGAAGATCGAGGACGAGATCACCCAGGAGATCGAGCGCCAGGGGGGCAGCGCCACGCTGGATCACCTGATCGACACGCTGTGCGCTCAGTTTGGCGTCTCGGAGACCTCGGTGCGAGCCTACGCCGGCGGCCCGCTCTTCATGCGCCTGCCTGACGGAAGCATTGGAATAGCGGCAGGCGATCACCGTCGCTTCGAGCTCCGCGCCATGGCGCACACGAAAGCCTGCTTCAAGATCGAGGACCAGTGGGCCCTTCGCATCGTTGTGGATTCCGACGTCGTCCGGGGGTCTGGCCTTTCGATCCCGATCGCCGTTATGCAGCACCTCAGAGTTGGCCCGGGCGAGACTGCCATGCTGCATGCCCGGCATGGTGACGTCACGCTTCGCTGGGGGCGCCAAGCACACATCGGTTCGTTACGCGAAGCCGCAAGTGCGCTGGACTGCGAAGCCGGCGATCTCCTCTTCGTTCGCTTCCTGCCGGAACTCAACGCCGACTTCGTCGTAGCGAGGCAGGGGGCCCTGAGCAAGGCCGACGGCCTGGATCGGCTCGTGCTCGAGGTGGGAGCAACGCTCGATACCGTCGCCGACCGCCTCCAGGTAGTTGGTGCGGCTCTCGGGTTCGACGCCGCCGAGAGAACGCCAACGAACATCCGGCGACGGCTACGGGGACGTCAGGAAAGCGACCTCGCTGACCTGGTTCCGGATGTCGGTCCGCACGACGACCACGACGACATCCTCCGCCAACTCATCGGTCTCGGCGAATGAGCTGCCCAGGTAGGCGCTCATGACCGCCCAAAGCCCACTGCTGAGCGATCTCAGGCTGAGAATCCGCTATCGCAGCAGCGACGACGACCTCCTGAACGACTTCTACCTGCCTTGCTTGGCGCGCGCCGTCGCTTACGATCGCGCCGTCGGGTACTTCAGCAGCCACGCACTGGCTGCCGCTGCCTCGGGCCTCCCGGCTTTCATCGCCAATGATGGGACGATGCGGCTCATCGCCTCCCCCGATCTGTCGGACGAGGATGTCGATGCGATCGAGCGTGGGTATCGCGCACGAGACGAAGTGATCGAGGATGCGCTCGTCCGGGCACTCCAAGGAGACGCCTACCCGGACCCGATCAGAGAACGCCTCGGATTCCTAGCCTGGCTAGTCGCGCATCAGCGGCTGGAGATCAAGATCGCTGTGGTTGCCCGCGGGCGCTCTCTCGGCATCTACCACGAGAAGATCGGCGTGTTCACCGACGCGAAGGGTAACTACGTCGCCTTCGAAGGCTCGGCCAACGAATCGCGTGGTGGCCTGATTGAGAACTTCGAGTCCCTACTGGTCTTCCAGTCGGGAGCCGCGGGGCAGCTAGAAGTCGCGAAGAGCCTGCGCACCGACTTTGACCGGCTGTGGGAGGACGACACTCCACGCCTCGAG
>JBBSGA010000486.1:0-4134 GCA_038254585.1 Chloroflexales bacterium
GCCGGGCAGTGGAGTGTGGAGCCGGGGGTGCGTGCCGCGCATCAGCTCGCGCCGCCGCGCCGGGAAGAGGCCGCCCTCGTTGTCGATCTCACGCAGCCGGAACTCGGTCAGGATCGACGGATGATCGGCGCCCTTGGCCTGGATCTCGCCGCGTACGAACGCGCCATAGGCCGGGTTATCCACGGCCACGCGCTCCCAGTCGATCAGGAAGACGCGCCGCACGCCGTCGGCCGCCTCCAACGCCCGGAGATCCCGCATCTTCTGCGCCAGCAGCGTCCTCCCTGTCTTGACTGTGCCAACGTACAGCCGCGTGGCGTTGGTCGAGGCCGCCATCGGGACGAACTCGGCCTCCCATTTGGCCGCGGTCACGTCCTGCATCTCGTTGCAGACCAGCAGCAGCGACGCCGTCTCGCCGCGCACATTCGAGCCGGGCTCCGCCGACAGGTAGATCATGCGCGCCTTACCCAGGCGCACCTTGAACCCTTCCTGCGGTGCCGCCTTGCGCGTGAGGACGCACGAGCGGGCGCGGTCGAGCAGGCGCTGCTTGGCGGTGAGGCACTGCGGCTTGTAGGTCGGATTGGCCTCGACGATCTGGCCCCCGGCGCGCTGATAGAGTGCGAGCAGGTAGGCGTAGAGCTGGGCCTTAGCCTCGTCCTTGCCCGACTGCCTCGAGAAGACCCACGCGAACTGCAGGCCCAGCCCCTGCCGCACCGACGCCAGCACCGCCTCGACCGGCTCAACCTGGTACGGACGCAGTGGATGCGTCCGGATGCCAAGCCGGGAGAAGGCCTCGATATCTCCCAGCAGTGCTGCGACCGCATCGTAGGCTCTATCCATGGCCACCCTCCAGTCCGATGTCCTTGAGAACCAGATCGACGACCCGTTCGAGCTCGTCCTGACTTTCCGCCCCGATCTGCTTATTGGTCTTGAGCAGCCGCGTCAGCGCTCCCGTCGCACGTTCCAGCCCGGCGATCAGCGCGGATGTATCGAGATCTGCATCGAGGATCTCCCGTAGCACCGCGCGTGTCACCGCGATCTCCAGCCGCAGGTCGCCCGGCGGCAGCTTGAGCGCATCCTTGAGCGCGACCACCGGCACGTACTCTGCGTAGACGCCGTGCTTGCGTGTATTCTGGTTGCCGACCTTGCCGCCACGTTTCCGCTCCGAGCGATTGGGACTACGAGGCTGGCCCTCCGGATGCGCCTTGCACCACTCCGTTCCCCGCACCGGCCACGCCCGGCAGTCCGTATACGCGCATCGTCGCTTTTCGCTCATACGACCCTCCCTCAACCCTCAGCATTCGACATTTGGCAGTGCCGCCCCCGGCGTGGCGCACTCGAACTCGGCCCACGGCAATTTGCGCTGTGCCTCGCGCCGGTGAAATGTCAGATGCTGCACGGGATAGTGCATCGCCGCGAGCCGCGAGGCGAGCTCGAGCATCCGCGTCTTGAAGACCTCGAAATCCTCGGACGGCTGCGCGGCGATGGCGAAGCCGATCCCCACGACCACCAGGTTCGGCTTGCCGTCGACGACGCGCCAGCCGAGCACCTCGCGGCCGTTCTCGGTGAGGTAGCGCAGGTCGTGTGCTTCGGAGTTGGTCGCATGCTTCTCGGTCATACGCGCTCACTTCCCGGCAAACAAAACGCGGCCAAGCCCTTTAGAGGGGTTGGCCGCGCGGTCTACGCTCTGGCAGGTCGTGCCAGCTGCACGCGTCAGACGTTACTACCTCTGACTCCGGCTCCTGGCTCCCAAGTTGTGTGCTATTTATAGCACGTATGTTCTAATAGATCAAGCCCTTTCCGGCGGTACTCCCTACGGCCGCCGCTCGTAGAGGCGCCGAGCGACGATCGGAGATGAACAAGCGGTGGATCAGAAATCAAAGAATCGGATTCGACACATGTTCCCCGGACGGCGCTCCCCCATCGCCGGCGAGCTCATCCTCCTATCGGAACACGTTCCAGGCGCGTGACCTGCCAGAAGTAGACAGATCGCTTCGCACTGTTCAGCTCGTTGAGGCGCGCAACTTCCTGCTCTGCCATTGCCTTATCCCAGACAATCTTTTTCACCGTAATGGTATCCGGGATCGGCGTTTTCACTACCGCACAGAAAATGTGTGCTGATTAAGCGGCATGTTTGAGCGGCTGACGAAGCGGTGTGCTTGGTACAAGCACTGGGACAAGGAAGCCGTCTGGCAGGGGGATATCGTCCTTGAGACAGCGGGCCAGCAGGCGCAACCCCAGCCGGAACAAGCTCAAGTCGCACCGATCCTGCCGATGGAGTCGCTTTCGCCAGTCGTCGTGCAGCGCGCACACCCCCAGATACAATACACCACCCATAGATACGCCAGGCACGAGGCAATCAGCAATCGCGTCAGACGCTTGGGATCGCTGAGATGACTCTTGTGGATGTGGAAACCGCGACTTTTCTGGTCAGAAAAGAAGGTCTCAATATGCGCGCGCTTGCGATACAGCGCCAACGCCGCCTTCAGATCCGCCATGTTCGTCACGAGGTAGAGCGGCTCCTCGTAGCCCGCCTCCCAGATGGCGAGGATGCTGACGGGACCGTACTGCTCCGCCGTCAGCCAGGCTGGCCGCACCGCCAGCAGTTCGCCGCGGTCCCGGGGCCATCGCCCTGACGGGGCGTTGCTGTCCATACACCGTCATCAGCAGATTGGGGGCCGTCCGACAGACATACTGCCAGTTGAGCTTGCGCAGTGCCGCCTGAAACTCGGTGCCGTCAAACTCCCCGTCGCCCAGCACGGTCGCCTCTGCCGTCGCAGGAATGAGTGCTTGGATTTAGGCAATCAAGGCACAATGGGTCTGCTGCGGGAAGTGGCCTTTCTTGCCCGTGACCACAACCCAAGCAAGCGGCAAAGCCCGGCCGTCATAGACCACGCTCAGCATCAAGGCGACACAGCCGCGCCCGACGACACTCCCATCGATCACGAGCGTGAGCGGTTGCTGGGCCAGATTGGCGAGCAAGGCCTTGGCGACGGGCAGGAACCAACCTTTGATGGTGGTTGCGTCGTGCTTGAGCCAGCGGCGGAAACGGGTGATCAGACTTTCCTGGTCGGCGCCATGCGCAGGAGCATGATCAGCGATGGTGGCGAGATGGGCACGTTGCCCACCACTCAAGCCACAGATCATGGCAACGAGGGTATTCAAATGACGTTCTTGATGGCCGGTGGGACGGGGGTGATAGAATTGCATGAGGCCCTGTTTTATGGCAGCATAGTGGCGGTACGTGTCACTCATTTTGCTCCTCCAGACTGAAAGGTCACAAGCATGGAAGAGCATACCAGAGGTGGCACGTATCGCTGTTTAGCTCATATTTTCTGTACGGTAGTCAATCGGCGTTTCGGGATCGTGAAACGTGTCGACGCGTATGATCGCAAAAACATGATCGTATTTTGCATTCGGTTTCTCATCAAACATGACTTTGCCCCTTATGCCTACTTTCCTAACGTCTGGCCGTCAGACTTCCAAGGTGATCACCGGTCCTCCCAATAATGACATCATCATCGAAGCGCCGCGTCTGGCCGGCCTGGGGCACCTGCACCTGCTCGATGGCGCTGGTGTATGCTCGCTCGCCGCTCACCCCGATCACGACGTCCGTTCCGCCGGCGATAACCTGGCCGGGGGAGCTCAGGGCAAGCCCCGCTGCCTGCGACCAATAAGACCTGCACCTGGTCCCAGCCTTGCTGCCGTCCACCGCGTGGGCCCATATGGGTCACATCCGAACTGTGCGACCACACGGCGAACATCGGCTCCGCATCGCCCTGTTGGAGCCGGTTCACCGCCAGGTTGAATTGCTGCACTACGTGCCGGATGTCGTCTTCCACCACCGTCCTGCCCCTGACTCCCTCGCGCCATGTGATCTCGTATGCCTCGGCCGAATGCACCGCGAGCCACAAGCCAATTGCGTCACGCAGTATGCCAACAACACCGATCTCGCTTGCGCCGGCTCCGTCGTTTCTACGGGTCGCGCTCCACTCGCCGGATCGGTCCAAATCGGAGCGCGGATAATCCCAGGAGCCGATGACGCCTGCAAGAACCGGCATGAAACCGATCCGTTTTATGTCGAGGCGCTACTCGCCTTCCGCCGGCAGCGTGGCCAGCAGCGCCTCGAGGCTGCGC
>JBBSGA010000487.1:0-4121 GCA_038254585.1 Chloroflexales bacterium
AAATCAGTGAGGATTGGGAGACGGGCAAAGCCTATCTCACCTTTGATCACTAACCACCACCACCAGCAGGTATCCGAAAGGGAATCCACGACTTTTACAGAAAAGGGGTTGCATTATCGCACGTGATTCGGCAGCAGAATTTGCATCATGCTGATCCATGCTGTATTCACAGCCAGAGTGGCTACGACGAACCAAATGATGTACTTCCGGAGCGGCCGCCCGCCCAGGAGGGTCATGGAGGTACCAGGTGCGACAGGCTCGCCAATCTCCGTCGTTGGTTGGGGTGCGGCCGGCACGGCCGGCGCGCCCTCGATGGACTCATGCATCATCTTCGTGACTCCTTATGCGGTCTCATGACCAGCTTCGCGACTCGCGGTGCGCGATGCTCAGTCCGCGCACCCATATAACCATCCTGTGCTTCACGTTCCGCCCGCACAGCGCCGCCACGACATCCTGAAACAGTGGGTGCCTACTCTCCGATCAGCCGGGCATGCGCCGCCATGGCGGGAGCAGCCACGCCGTCCTGCACCACAAACTCGGCGTGCAGCTGCGCGGTCGAGGCGCCGCCCACCCACACGTCGAAGGTCGACGGGTCAAGGACATAGTGTCCGTCGGCCACACTCCAGTAGCGCCGCGCCGAAGCGGGGATCGCGAAACGGATGGTGCGGGTTTCCCCCGGCTCAAGCGTCACTCGCTGAAAGCCCTTCAGTTCCCGCACCGGGCGGGCGGCGCGGCCGTACCGCTGGTGCAGGTAGAGCTGGGCCACCTCCTCGACCACGCGTGAGGAAGCGTTGCGCACCTCGACCGTCGCCTCCACGGTGTCATCCGCTTCGATCGATGAAGAGCTCAGGGTCAGATTGGCATATGCCACCTCACCGTAGGTTAGCCCGAAGCCAAAGGGGTAGAGTGGCGTGCTCTCCTCCTCCCAGTAGCGCGTGTGGCTCGTATGCGGCTGATGCGAATGGAGGCGTGAGTAGATCAGCGGCACCTGGCCGATGCTGCGCGGCCAGCTAAATGGCAGCCTGCCGCCGGGTGCCACGTCGCCAAACAGCAGCCGTGCCACGGCGAGCCCGCCCTGCGTGCCGGGATGCCATACGGCGAGGATCGCCCTCGACAGCTCAGCTGCACGGCGCAGATCGAGCGGCCGCCCACTTATGAGCACCAACACGACCGGCGTGCCGGTGGCCGTCACCGCTTCTAGCAGCTCCAACTGGCGGCCGGTAGATCGAGCGTCGAGCGAGACGCGACCTCCCCATTCATGTCGGCGGCCTCGCCCAGTACCAGCACGGCCACGTCGGCCGTGCTGGCCAGTTCGACGGCGCGCTCGAACTCCGCCCCTTCGTCGAACGGCACGACCTGCGGCGCCTGACCGCCAAGCATCTGGTCCATCGCGGCGAATGGTGAGGGGAACAGTCGCGTTGGCATCGATACGCCGGGCGCATGCTCGATGGAGATACCCTCACCTGCCACACGCCGCAGCCCGTCGAGGACCGTCACCGTCTCATTCTGATCGGCAGCGAAGACCCACGATCCGAGTGTGGCCTTTGTGTCGTCCGCTAACGGCCCGATCACCGCGACAGAGCGGACGGCGGAACGATCGAGGGGTAACATCACCTGCTGGCGGGGACCCGCCTCATTGCGCAGGAGCACTGCCGACCGTTCCGCTGCACTGCGCGCAATCTCACGGTGCCCGGAATCGCTCACGGTGCTGCCAGCCTGCGTCTCGTCGACATAGGGATGCTCGAAGAGGCCCAAACGCAGCTTCACCAACAAGACGCGCCTGACGGCCGCGTCGAGATGCTGCTCATCGACCTCGCCCGCGCGTACCGCGTCGGCCAGTGTGCCGAATGCACCTGCGCTAGCTGCTGGATACGCATTCGGAGTGAAGCGTACGCCGAGCCACATCTCCATATCGAGGCCGGCGTTGATGGCTCGCCCTGCTGCGTCACGTTCGTCGCGGGCAAAGCCGTGCGTGACCAGGTCGGCCACCGACCCATTGTCGCTGACGATGAAGCCGTCAAAGCCGAGTTCGCCGCGCAGCACGTCGGTAAGCAGTCGGCGGTCGGCAACACCGGGCACGCCGTCGATGCCAACATACGACGTCATAATATTGCCGGCGCCTGCCGCAACCGCACCAGCGAAGGGTGGGAGGTAGACGTTGCGCAGTTCACCTTCAGAGATGTTGACTTCGTCGTAGTCGCGTCCGCCGAGCGCGGCACCGTAGCCGACGTAATGCTTCGGCCCCGCGACGATATGGTCGGGCGCGCCAAGAGCGTCACCCTGGAAGCCGCGCACCTGCGCCGCAGCCATCTGGGCGCCGAGATAGGGGTCCTCGCCGGCGCCTTCGACGATGCGACCCCAGCGTGGGTCGCGGGCGATATCGACCATGGGTGCGAACGCCCAGTGGATACCCACGGCCCGCGCCTCACGCGCAGCAATTGCCTGGACCTGTTCGGCGAGCTGCGGATCCCAGGAGGCGGCCAGGCCGAGCGGCACAGGGAAGATCCTGCGCAGGCCGTGAATGACGTCGAAGCCGAACAACAAGGGGATGCCGAGGCGACTTTCCTCGACGGCGATACGCTGCAATCGGTTCGTCTGACGTGGGTCAGAGACGAACAAGAGGCTGCCGGTAAGCCCGGCACGAAGTTCAGCCTCGACGAACTCGTTTTGCAGCGCCCACCCCGCCATGTAAAAGTACTGGCTGAGCTGTCCCGCCTTCTCGTCGAGCGTCATGGTGACGAGCAGCGCATCCGCGCGCTGCTCCATGGCCGTGGTCGTCGTGCTAGCGTTCTCCTCATAAGATGTGCTCATACGGTTCCTATGCCGGCTCCTGTGCGGGGAGCCAGAACATCCGGGCGGTGTGTCACCATGCGCTAGACCTCGCCAAAGGTCGTGTCGATTGCAGATGACACGTGATTATGCGCGTTATCAACTGTGAAGTCGATGTTGCATTTCTCACGACGTTTCTATGTTCTTCGAACGACGTGCAGACACACCATGATACTGATAACGCGCGCAATCAAGGCTGAAAAGCCTCATTTCTTGCTCTTCCAATCAGGTGTGGTCTCAGAACATGTTTGACCTGAGTTGATTACGCGCGTTATCAGGAGTATATGGGACATCAGGACAGATGTCAAGACCCGATTTTTGGTCAATTTGACTATTGACTGATTACTCGCGTTAGCGGTATGATAGGAGCGAATAGTGCTGGCGAGCACGCAGACTCTGCCACTGGTCAATACTGTCGCTGTACGACCATGCTCCTATAAGTGATAAGCCATCGGCTAGGGGCTGAACAAACGTCCGGAGTATGGACTGCTCATACATCGAGTCACGTTGATGCTCCACGAACGCTGTGATAGACATGTGGCCGGTACTCTGCGTTGCCAGGTGTTTGAACACCTACGACGGAGCCCGGCTCAAGGAGACTCTATGCTCAAGTCAGGTGAAGAAGTCGGCGCTATGCCGAAGACATCGGGGCAGCAGAACCCCAGCACAGCGCGTCCACCAACGAGCACAGATGTGGCCAGGCTGGCGGGCGTCTCGCGCACAACCGTCTCCTTTGTGCTGAACGATGTGCCCGATGCACGGGTCACCGAGGAGACCCGTGCACGCGTGCTCGCCGCAGCCGAGGAGCTGGGCTATATCCCCAATGCCGTGGCCACCGCGCTAGCCGCCGGGCGCAGCCAGCTGGTGCTGATCCCCTTTCTGGACCTCCCGTCGAGTCGGGAGCTCTTCCTCTACTATGATCAGCTGGCCGATCGGCTCACCAAGCTGGGCTACACCGTCATGTTCCACAAAGATCGCTCCGTCGAGGGCGCCGCAGCAGCACGCCAATGGGCGTCCTTGCGGCCAGCCGCTGTCGTGCTGATGCAGCGTCCGCTCGACGACCAGGCGCTGGAGCTCCTGCGCAAGGCAGGCATCCACGCCATCCAGCCGTTGAGCATGCTGGCGACTGAGGCAGACACACGAGCTTCCCTGGAAGAGGCCGGCGTCACGGCGGCGGAACACCTGATCGCCACCGGCCATCGATCGATCGCGGTGGTGGTGCCAGGCGACCCACAGTTCTTACAGTATGGACTTGCACGTCTTGAAGGGGTCCGTCGGGTTGCCCACGACCA
>JBBSGA010000488.1:0-4108 GCA_038254585.1 Chloroflexales bacterium
AGAGGCATATGTGCTTTCAGTGTAATCTATTCGTGTATTCGTGTCATATTCGTGGACGGCTTATTCCTCCACCAGCATCCATACGAATTGTTAAATGGGCTCAGCAGAGGCGCTTTCCTCCGGCGGGCCTTCTAACTCAGAGCCGTCCACGTCATCGAATTGTTCGTCGGCCACCTTTAATGCCCCGTCTATGCCTTGCCCGGCCACCGCAGGACAACTACCTCTTCGCGAAGCAACTCCTATGTAGCCGTCGCTAAACGAGTTCGAAAGAGATCGATTCCGACCACCTCATAGGCCAATGATTTCGCGATATCCGCCAATAGCTCCCCGGTACGGATCATAATGCGTAAGTAGGATGCCTGATCACCCACGACATAAGCGAGCTGTGCGCCGGGACGCAAGATAGTTTGCAGCTCAGATAGATGGCGCGCCATACCGCCGAAGTAGAGCTTGGTCACACGGCCATACATACGTTCAAAGCCGGAGGTCTTATTCAGCGCGATCCGCCGCGCCTCGATAGCATCCGCTATGCGTTGAATTTCTGTATGGTTCGAGACCCAAAGGTCGTCATCGTCACCCTTGTAGACACCCCGCGTGTTCGACCGCACTAGCTTGCGCTTGAGTTGTCGCAGGTCTTCCTTGCTCTGGATAAAGCCGAGCAGGACAGACTCAAGTCGTGTAGTGCGGGTGTAGTCTTGCTCGTTCGGGTACGGTGGAGAAGTAATAACTGCATCGACCGACCGAGGCTTCAATACTTGGAGGATCTGCCGCGCATCAGCTTGATGGACAACCGCAGGCACATCCCTTTTCGATTGAAGCTCGCGCAGATCGTCCGCCATCGTCTGAATCGCAGCTAGCCAGGTGCCAACCACCGCGGCATCCGCTTTGGCCGGTCCTACGCCAGCCTCTGGGCCAAAGTGCAGGTTGCCAATCGGACCCGCCAGTCCCTTTGCAAGCGCAAGCAACTGGTGCCGGTTAAAGCGCTCGTCCCGATGCTGCTTCAAACAGTCAAGCAGGACGAGTGTTTTGTGAAGCGGAAGCGGGCTAATAGAACCGGTTAGGATCAGGGCATACGACTCGTTCGAAAGGGCTCGCAGCGTTTCTCGTACAGGAGGCCCGCCACGCCAGGCCTGGAACAACGGATCGTCCTCGATACCGTCGGCGTCAAGCTGCGCCAGGGCAGCCTCGGCGACGTATGCGGAATGAGCAAGTAAGCCATCCGGATCCGGACTCCAATCGACTTTGACAGTGCTGGCTAAGTGGGCCATCACATTCGCTTCGATCCCGACGCTTGGGAAACCCATCCTCTTGCACTCGACAAGTGTCGTTCCCGTGCCGCAGAAGGGATCTAGTACGCGCTGGTCGGGCCCGATCTCGAAACCGCGAAGGTAGTCACAGACGAGGTGGGGCGGGAAAGAAAGAACGAATCGATACCAATCGTGTGCCGGGCGATCCTCAGCGAGGAGCTTGTTGTTGTCCCCGTTGAAACCACGGCGAGTCCGGCCTAGCTCTGCCTGTTCCGTCACGGTCTTATGCTCCCTCTGAGTTTGTCGTCATGCTCGAGGCCAAGGATAGCGTACAAACGTGCGAACGACAAGGGCCAATGCTCCCACTACCAGCCGTCGGGGCTGGGCAGCACATCACGCCTCCGGCGCTGGCTGCATCCATCGACGCCGTCCGCGGCGTAGGTAGAGTCGGCGCCATCGTCTCAGCAGCAAGCAGCAGATCGGCCCCGGACCGTGCGACCGGAGGCTTCTTGCTGGCCTCGAACCCTCCATCGAGATCGGTGTGCCGATCGCCGTGTACCGAAACGGAGGTGATCGCCAGCAGGACAGCACGCGAAGCTGCCGCGCCGTCTACGACGCCGCGGCGTGACTCCTCGGGAAGCAAGGAGCTATGGAGCAACTGGCCGCTCGCGATCCTTTTCCGCAAGACGAAACAGGAGGTCTCTCATGCGCAAGCTCGTCGTGCTCACGCTCACGATCGCATTGATCGCTCTCATGGGTGGCAGTGCCAGCGCCAATCCATCCCGGACCGTCAATATCGTAGGCCAGGAACACCTGATCCCCAATGCCGTCCTGAACGCCACCTTCCACTACGCGCCAGGCACGATTTCGATCGACCAGAACGGTACGCTCACGTTCGTGAACCACACCGATGCGCCGCATACGGTGTCGCTCGTCAACGAGCGCGACCTTCCCACGTCCGTGCCCCTGGTTTTCCGTTGCGCAGCCGGTCTCTGCCGGACCATACTCAACGCCCATCATGCGTTCACGCCGGCTCAGGTGTCTGTGATCGAGGCCGGCGCTCCGGGTCTCGACACTCCCACGAACAGTACGCCGCCGGTGACTGTAGGTGATTCCTTGTTCGTGGCACCGGGCCAGACGGTTAGTGCCAAGGTTTCTGCCCCGTCGGGAACGCAGCTCTACTATCTCTGCGCCATCCATCCCTGGATGCAGGGCGAGATCGACGTCCGCTAGGGCCGCAGCCCTGTCTCCGGGCGGCAAAAACGAGGGAGTGGCGTATGCCACTCCCTCGTGAGCTCGCGCGAATTTGGCATCCACGGCGTCCTCAATCGCATCACGCACCTTGGCTTGGCGCTGCTGAGCGTGAGTAGCACGCTCGTGGATGCCGCCGGAGACGCCGGGTAAACGCTCCCTGAATTGACGGTTGCCGGCCTCGATGGCGCCGAGTGAGCTTGCCGCGCACATGCAGGACGTGCCCTTATAGCACTTCAGGACCAATCCTTGTCGGACTTCGGCCGGAGGCGCCGGGCCGCGTCGATCACGTCTTGCAGCTCCACGGGCTCGTCGAACGGATCCTCGTCCAGCACCGTCACGCGCTTGAACTCCTTCTGCCAGCGGCGCAGCTCGTCGACGTACGGCTGGTACGGCACCCGTCGCAAGTCGCCGTCCGCCGCTTCGAGGTCGCAGATACCGTTGTGCAGCCAGGCTCCCGTGTGCCAATCCGGCATATCCACGGCCGGGAACAGGCAGATACCGTGCAGGTCGATGCCCCGGTTCACCGCGGCCATACACTCTTCCGTCACGTCCTTCAGCCACGGCGTGCGGCCTTTGCCGAGCCCGCTGGTCTCGCTGATGATCATCGGCCGGTGATAGCGGTCCCAGGCCACCTGCAGGAGATCGCAGAGGGGCTCGATGCGGTCGTCGTCGGGGTTCAGGGCCTTGTGCGGTCCGTGCTCGTTGAACTCCATCTGCCCGAAGGCGTAGCAGTTGGCGCCTACGATGTCGAGCACCTCGGGGCTGCCGCCCCACTCCGGGTGCTCCCGCCCGGCCAGGATGTCCCAGGCAATGAAGCCGTCGACGTAGGTCTCGTTCCAGGCGGCCTCTTTGAGGTCCGGCCGGTCGCGCGGCGCCACCACCTGGATCAGCGGGTCCATCTGGACCATCCGCGCCTCCGGGTCGACCTCCCGGATGGCATGCGCACCCGCGATGGCCGCGCGGCACAAGGAGAGGCGCAGCCGGTCGCGGTTCTGCTTGCCTTTCGTGTACGGGGCGACCCAGCCCCAGTCTCCGCCGCTGTAGGCGAAGTACGTGATCTCGTTGATGGGCGTGAAGTAGTGCGGCCCAGGCACGCGCGGTATGACGTACTCGGCAGCCGCGCGACAGTAGCGGGCGAAGCGCTCGGCGAAATCGCCGGCAAACGGATCCGCGTCGTCGGGGTAGCCGTAATGGCACAGATCCCAGATCGGCAGGATCTGGCAGCGGTTCATCGCCCTGATCATTGGCTCGACGAGCGAGAAGTCGTACCGGCCCGCCCGGTCGACCATCGGCCAGGGGATGCCTTCACGCGCGACGGCGATGCCAAGATGGTGCAGCGTGTCGTAATCTTCCTCGGCGTGCGTCCGGTGGCGCGGCTCCTCGACGAGATCGCGTCGGCCCTGGTTTTGCCAATGAAAGGTCGTGCACTCGAAGCCCGACAGAAAAAAGGTCGGGAAAATTCCCGGGCGTTGGGCCATCGCGATACCTCCTGTTCAGTGTGATGAGTCGACGTCAGGCCGGCGCCCGGCTGCGTTCAGACGGGTGCTCATTGTTGCGCGCGAGCCGCGGGACTTAGCCCTGCCACTCGGTCTCCTCGGCCACCATAT
>JBBSGA010000489.1:0-4105 GCA_038254585.1 Chloroflexales bacterium
ACTTCTTCATGATGATGTGTCACACCTTTCAACTATCCGCCCGTATCTGGGTAGGAACCCACGGATCGTTCGATGGGAATTCGCGCGTCGCTTGCGCGCAGTCGGGCTATGCAGGGTCCGCCTCCTTCCGCTAGCTTGGCCGTGTCGACGACAGCAGCTTTACTTCGAGACATAACTGTACTGTAACCGTTTGGTCATTACCATACCGTAACCATTGCAGGCTATCTGGTGCGTGCATCAAACTAATTTTGTTGGTGCCCGCGAACGGCATCGGCGACGATCTTTGAGCGGCTACAGTTACGCGCCCTGCATCAGACGACGATCGATCCATGTGGCACGCGGGTACCGGCGCCATGCATAACCGCATGCGCGGCTTCCTTTGCGCTGGCAATGCTGGCGTCGACGAGGAAGCCTTCCGCGCCGATCCAGTCGCCCGCGAGGTAGAGATTGGCGATGCCTGACGCCTGCACGCTCGGTCTTCCGGCGAATCCGCCCATGCCGGCCGTCGGCAGTGCGCCGACAGCGTTGATCCGCGGCAGAAAGACGCGCTTCACAACCAGCTCACGCCAGCCGGGCTGCGCCGCATCCAGGAGCACTTCGAGTTCCCGTTGATCCGTCGTCTGATCTGAGGGATGCCTCGGATCGAGCTGCTTGAAGAGATGCACCATCGCTCCTCCCGCTGGCGCGACCCGCGCATAGACCGACTGAGCCGTCAGAAAGCGCGGACCGTCCAGATCCCAGACGATGGGATGCTCCGGCACCGGAAGGCGGGTGAGCGCCACGTCGAGGCATGCGACAGGAGCGGGCAGCAACGAGTCGACCATCGCTCGCAGATCCGGCGGATCTCCGAGCAGGCTCGCTGCCTCGTTTGGAGTGACGGCCAGCACGAAGCTGTCTGCCGGGATGGTGCGTCCGTCCTGCAGGCGCACACCGCGAGCAACCTTGCCGACATGCTCGACGGCATGTACCGGTGCGGCGTGTTCGATCCGTGCACCTGCCTGCTCGGCCGCATGGCGCAAGCCTTCGACGAGCGTCTGCCAGCCTCCGTCGATGTAGTGGACGGGGTGCTTTAGTGACCGCTTCAGCTTCGCGACGAACACCTCGGCGCTGACGAGATCCAGCGCACTGCTGTAGACGAAGGTGTAGGCGAAGGCAGTCAGAATCCGGCGGACACCATCCCGATGTACCGAGTCGTCGATCCAGTCGTGAACGCTCCGGTGGGCGAGCGTGTGCGGTTGCACCCGGCCCAGGCCCGCGAGGAAGCGCATGAACTCCAGCTTGCCGCCAAGGTCCAGAAGGTCGGTTCGCAAGAGCCCAAACGGTGACATCGGCACCGTGTGAATGCGCCCGTCATGCAGACCAAAGGTGGCTTTGGGAATGCCGAAGCCGTACGTCACGCCGAGCTCCGCCAGCGCGCTGCTCGCGGCGCCACCGGTATAGAGCGCGTGAACACCGCGATTGAAGGAGAATCCGTGTTCGTCACGGGTCGCCGCCCGGCCCCCGATGTGTTGGGACCGCTCCAGGACCGTGACGGCGGCACCCGCTCGTGCGAGGAAGGCCGCCGCCGTTAGCCCCGCCACGCCGGCACCAACCACCACCACGTCTGGTCGCATGGACGCGTTCTGTTGCGTCATCACCTGATCCTCCTGTACGTACTGAAGGGCTCGTTCGTATCTCCCTTCACTTCCATGACGCACGTGCAGGGATAGGTATGACATTGGCGCAGCAGGCGTATGCCGGGTTCAACGAGCCGGTTGCGCGTGCAGGCCCGTGAGCTTGTTCGGGTTGGACACCAGGTAGATCGTCTGGACGACCCCATCGCCAACGTCGAGGATCAGGATTGAGGGGACGCTGTCTGGTGCACCGACGACGATGCCCGGTCCGCCGTTGACTGTGATCAGTTGGAAGGTCTCCGCGGGGAAGGACTCCCGCGCCTGCACGGCGACAAGGAAGCGCACCACCTTGTCCACGCCCGACACAGGGCGCAAGGGAGCGCGGACGAGACCGCCTCCATCCGCGACCAGCGTTACGTCCGGGGCCAAAACCTGCAACAGCGACTTCACATCGCCGCTGGTTGCGGCAGCGAGGAACCGTTCAGTCACCAGCCCGCGTGTCGCCGCGTCGCGGTCGAAGCGCGGACGTCGTTCCTCTACGTGCCGTCGCGCACGGTGGGCAATCTGGCGGATAGCCGCCTGGCTGCGTCCCAGGATATCGGCAAGTTCGGGGTACGATATCCCGAACGCCTCATTGAGGACAAAGACGGCACGTTCGAGAGGCGACAACGTCTCCATAACAACAAGCATCGCCACAGAGATCGACTCGACCAGTTCGACACGCTCCGCTGCATCCGGCGCGGTAAGGAGCGGTTCCGGCAACCACTCACCTACATAGGTTTCGCGACGCGCTTTGATCCGCCGAAGCCGGTCCAACGCCAAATTGGATGTGATGCGCACGAGGAAGGCGCGCGGATTTTCGACCTCGTCCTGCCGAACCTTCGTCCATCGCAGCCAGGCGTCCTGGACGACATCCTCCGCATCGGCAACGCGACCGAGCAGGCGGTAAGCGATGCCTATCAGGAGGTCGCGGTGTTCGAGATACGCCGAAGTCGGTTCTGCGTTCGCTGATGCCATTGGCCGAACCCACACCCGGAATAGTGAAGCGCCCGGTCACCGAGGCGCCATCCAAGAATACGACGCACAGATGCTGCCGATCGTGACATGCAGGGACGCGGCCGCGCGAAGATCGCGAACATGCTGGACCTGTGCAAGCAGTGCCAGCTGCATCACCATTGCAACATTGGTTGGTTGTTCCAGGGCCGTTCCGGGACGCCGTGAAACCCCGCTATTGGACTGAGTTTCACGCGTGGGTCACGGTCCCGGGAGGAAGATTCGAACTTCCGACACGCGGATTTACAGTCCGCTGCTCTGGCCAACTGAGCTATCCCGGGATCTGGGGCTGCTAAAGCGTACTACAGCACTTTCATCCCGCTCAACCATTCGCGGTCGCAGGTTGAGGAGCACCGTCCCTTCCCTGTTTGCGCGCTGCCTGCGAATCTTCGCACAATGTGCATACAGTACGTATGGGAGCAGCGCATGGACGGCACAGCCGCGGACTGGGGCGAGTTCGAGGATCTGCTGGTCGAGCAGCGGGACGGCGTCGTGATCGTGACGCTCAACCGGCCCGAGAAGCTGAACGCGCTGTCGGGCGGGATGCGCCATAGCCTTCGCCGTCTGATCGACGCGCTGCCCGCACGACGCGATGCGAAGGTTCTGGTGGTCACGGGTGCAGGCAGGGGCTTCTGCTCCGGTGCCGATCTCGGCGTCGGTGCCGGACCGGCGTACAAGCAGGCGATCACCCCGGCCGAGAAAATTGAGCCGAACTCCGGCTGGCTCGACCGGCTGCGAAGACTCGATATGCCGGTGATCGCGGCGATCAACGGCGCCGCCGCGGGCGCCGGTATGGCGATCGCCTGTGCCTGTGATCTGCGGGTGATGGCGGCAGGCGCCAGGCTCTATTCCGGCTTCGTGCGCCGCGGTCTCGGTCCCGATAACGGCCTGAGCTGGACTCTTCCTCGCCTGGTTGGACCTGCGCGTGCATTGCTTATGCTCTGGAGCGGCGATCCGATCCCCGCGGAGGATGCGCTGCGATTCGGACTTGTCGAGCAGATCGCGCCGGACGGCGAGGCGCTTGACCATGCGCTCGCGCTGGCGAACCGGCTCGCGGACGGGGCATCGCTTTCGATCGCGGTGACCAAACGCGCCGTCTATCGCGGCATGGATCGAGACTTTCTCACCCAGGGTGAGTGGGAGCAGTATGCACAGGAGCTGCTGCGTAAGACTGACGATGCCGCCGAGGGCCGACTCGCCTTCCAGGAAGGCCGCCAACCGAGCTTTACGGGGCAGTAGCAGTCAGCGTTTGGCTAGATTGGCATCGCCAGGCACCATAGCCCCGAGGTCTGGGGTCTGCGCGGGGGTCGAAAGTTCACCACCCACGAGCGGGGCAACGTGGGTCGCGAGTAGCTCGAGGCCACGCAACACCTGGGCGTTGGTCAAACCGATCAGCCGAGACTGGAAGGCGACGTGTGTCAGCCCCAGTGATGTTCGCA
>JBBSGA010000490.1:0-4103 GCA_038254585.1 Chloroflexales bacterium
TCGGCGCTGGCGGCGCTGGAGAGCCCGAGCAAGGACGCCGCCGCCCCCGAGTATCAGCCGATCCTCGAACTGATGAACGCGGTCGACAGCTACATCCCGACGCCGCAGCGCGACGTGGACAAGCCCTTCCTGATGCCGGTGGAAGACGTCTTCGGCATCAAGGGGCGGGGCACGGTGGTGACCGGGCGGATCGAGCGCGGGCGAGTCAAGGTCGGCGAGACGGTCGAGATCGTGGGCATGGCCGAGAAGGCGACGACGACGGTGGTGACCGGGGTAGAGATGTTCAAGAAGCTGTTGGACGAAGGGGTGGCGGGCGACAACGTGGGCTGCCTGATTCGGGGCATCGAGCGCGAGGACGTGCAGCGCGGGCAGGTGCTGGCGAAGCCGGGGTCGATCAAGCCGCACACGACGTTCAAGGCCGAGGTGTACGTGTTGAAGAAGGAAGAGGGGGGGCGGCACACGCCGTTCTTTCCGGGGTACCGGCCGCAGTTCTACATCCGGACGACGGACGTGACAGGGAACATCACGCTGCCGGAGGGGATGGAGATGGTGATGCCGGGGGACAACGTGCAGATGGGCGTGGAGCTGATCACGCCGGTGGCAGTGGAGGAAGGGCTGCGGTTCGCGATCCGCGAAGGCGGGCGGACGGTAGGCGCCGGTGTCGTCACCAAGATCGAGGCCTAATCTGATGCATAAACCGTGATGCGTGAGTTGTGCTCACGCATCACCTATTGCAGATTACTCTAAAAGAAGGTATCACTATGGCTTCCAAGAAAGGGAATCGGATCATCATTACGCTAGCTTGCAGTGAATGCCGCGAGCGCAACTATACGAGCGAGAAGAATCGCAAGAACGACCAGGCTCGTCTCGAGCTTCGCAAGTACTGCCCGCGCTGCCGCAATCACCAGATTCACCGCGAGACCAAGTAAGTTGGGTAGGAGGAGCCAAAGGTGGCATTGGTGAACGAGAAGCAGGAAGGCGGCTTGCAGCGTTGGCTGCGCGAAACACGCGGCGAGCTGCGCAAGGTAACCTGGCCTACGCGTGACGAGGCGCTGCGGCTCACTTATGTGGTAATCGGCCTTTCGGTGGCGATGGGCCTCTTGCTTGGTGGAGCGGATCTGATTCTGAATACGCTCTATTCATTTGCGATTCGTTAGCCGAAAGCTACCGACACCACGATCGAGGAAAGACGGATGGCTGAACGAGAGCCCGTAGCGGCTGTAAATGGAGTAGATGAGCCCCACTGGTTCGTGATTCATACCTACTCCGGCTACGAGAACAAGGTCAAGCAGAATCTGGAACACCGCATCGACTCGATGGAGATGAAAGACCAGATCTTCCGCGTGATCGTGCCGACAGAGCAAGAGATCGAAATAAAGAATGGCCAGCGCCGCACCGTCGAAAAGAAAGTCTTCCCAGGCTATGTGCTGGTTCAAATGATCCTGAGCGACGATTCCTGGTATGTCGTGCGGAACACACCTGGCGTTACCGGGTTCGTCGGCCTCGGCACGCGCCCGACTCCCCTAGAGGAGCCCGAGGTCAAGTCGATCCTCAAGCAGATGGAGTCCGAAGCGCCGAAAGTCAGCGTCAACTACCAGGTCGGACAGGCAGTTAAGATAACGGACGGGCCCTTCACTGACTTTGAAGGCGTCGTGGATGCGATCGACCAGGAAAAGGGCAAGGTGCGCGTGCTCGTTTCGTTCTTCGGCCGCGAGACGCCAGTCGAGCTGGACTTTTTACAGGTAGTACGTTTAGTTGACTGAACTCGGTAGGCGGTTGCCGGCCGGAACGCGACGGGCGTCGACTACCGCTTACTGACAGCATTTAGAGGAGCACACCGTGGCCAAGAAAGTAGCAGCGGTTGTCAAGCTGCAACTACCGGCCGGCAAGGCCAACCCGGCGCCGCCGGTCGGTCCGGCGCTCGGCGCAACCGGTATCAACATCATGGGGTTCTGTAAGGAGTATAACGAGCGTACCGCCGCGAATGCCGGAATGATCATCCCCGTCGAGATCACGGTCTTTTCGGACCGCTCCTTTACCTTTGTTACAAAGACTCCACCCGCCGCCGACCTGCTGCGCAAAGCGGCCCGTGTTGAGAAAGGCTCTGGCACGGCAGGACGCGCGGCCGCTGGCAGCATCACCCGCGCGCAGCTGCGCGAGATCGCCCAGACCAAGCAGTCCGATCTAAATGCGATCGACGTCGAGGGAGCCGAAAAGATCATCGCAGGCACCGCGCGCTCAATGGGGATTGCGATCCAGGATTAGCACGGTATAATGCGCGGGTGGCATCGATTCCACGACATCTTTGTGGGAGGGTTCCTACTACGCTAGACGAGGACCCGCAACACCACCCAGGAGTTCAGCAGTGGCGACGAAACACGGAAAACAATACCGAGAGGCTGCGAGCAAGGTCGACCGCAGCCGGGATTATGCACCGGACGAAGCTGTCACCTTGGTCAAAGAGACTGCATTCACCAAGTTCGATGCGACGGTCGAGGCGCATCTGCGTTTGGGCATCGATCCACGGCATGCAGACCAGCAGGTCCGCGCTACCGTTTCGCTGCCGCACGGCACCGGTAGGAGTGTGCGCGTGCTCGTCTTTGCGAAGGGCGATGCCGAGCGCATTGCGCGTGAAGCCGGCGCCGATTATGCCGGCGGTGACGAGCTGATTCAGCGCGTTGCCAAGGAAGAGTGGACTGACTTCGACGTCGCCATCGCGACGCCCGATATCATGGGCGACCTTGGAAAAGCCGGCCTCGGCCGTATCCTCGGACGCAAAGGCCTGATGCCGAATCCAAAGAGTGGCACCGTCGTCCAGGTGGCCGATCTGCCCCGAGTGCTGAGCGAAGTTCGGCGCGGCAAGGTCGAGTTTCGCAACGACAAGACCGGCCTGCTCCATGTTGTGATCGGCAAGGTATCCTTCCAGCCCGACCAGATCCGCGATAATTTCGCAGCGCTGATGGACGCGGTGAAGAATGCCAAGCCAAGCGGTGCGAAGGGCGTGTACATTAGAAGCGTGACGCTGACCAGCACGATGGGCCCCGGCATCCCGGTGGATGCAGCACAGGCCCAAACCATGCCAGCGCCCACGACCTAAGCAGCGATCAAACAGGCGATCGACGGTCGCTTCATCGCCCGAGACAGCCGGTGCTCTGAGGAGCTTAATGGCCATAGGCCGCCTGCCGAGGCAACAGCTGGTGCGCTTCCTCTGCCGGAAGCTTCTAGATGTGGTCTCGCTCGTCCGGGCGAGACCACATCTTTTTTGTAGGGGGTGAAAGCATGCCAAACAAGCAAAACCTCGCGGACGTTGCGACGCTGAAAGATAAGCTCAGCCGCTCGCAGCTAACGCTGGTCTCGGAGTATCGCGGCCTCTCCGTCGCGGATCTAAGCAACCTGCGCGGTGCTCTACGGACGACGGATGCGGAGGTGATCGTCGCCAAGAACACCCTGACGAAGATCGCCGCGAGCCAGGTCGGCATCGACGGGCTCGACGAGTTTCTTGGCGGGCCGATCACTCTGCTGCTGGCCTACGGCGATCCTGTCGCGGCGGCGAAGGCGCTCAACGACTACCTCCGCGCGACACGCAACACGATTCAGCTGCGCGGCGGCGTTCTCGCCGGCCAGCGTATCGCCGCGGCCGATCTGGATCGCGTGGCGAGCACACCGAGCCGCCCGCAGAGCATCGCGAAGATCATGGGCGGCGTCAACGCCCCTGCGACGCGCATCGCGATGGCTCTTAGCGGGGTCGCCCGCAATATTGCCTACATCCTCGCCCAGGTCGCGGAGGGGCAGGGAGGCGCGGCAGCGTCTTCGGAAGCTGCCGCGGCCTAAGGTTTATCGCCGACCCGGCGGCTCTTGTCCGCCGATCAGTTAATCAGTATTGTATGGAGGCATCCAATGGCGTCGGAAAAAGTTCAGAGCATTCTGGAGAGCATTCAAGGACTGACGCTGCTCGAGGCAGCTGAGCTCTCGAAGGCGATGGAAGAGGCGTTCGGCGTGTCGGCCGCTGCGCCCCAGATGTTGGGGGCAGCGGCGGCGCCCGGCGGCGATGGCGCGGCGGCCGCGCCGCCTGTCGAGGTGCAGACCGCGGTCGAACTGTTCCA
>JBBSGA010000491.1:0-4087 GCA_038254585.1 Chloroflexales bacterium
CAACTGGCACATGGGTCACACTCATCCCCCGCAGCCGTGGCTTGCGCTGCTTGAGCGCCACCACGGCGGTTACGCGCTGATAGGGCATCCCGTGATGCTCGTAGTGCCGGCTGTCGATGACCATCGCTCGTCCGCGCCAGTAGGCAAACTGCTCCACCAATCCGGATGGGGCGGCTTCGCCCCGAGGGCACCCCTGGTTTCACTACTGCCGAGCAGCACACCCGAGCCCTTGCTCATGCCGGTACCTCGTCGTCGATCACGCCCCTAGCTGCCATCTCAACTCCATCCTCCGCAGGGGGCACATCCACTGTATTCGCCTGCGCGTCCGCAGACTCGGCCATCGATGGTGTCGCCGCTGGGCACTCCTCCGGGCGTGGGGTATACCAGGGACCGGGCGGGAGTTTGCCGGTCGTGACGGCTTCTCCCACCGTCAGCAACCGGTACCAGCCCTCTTTCTTCAGCTCGCGCCGAATCAGCCCGTGGAGCCGCAACGCATCTCGTAACTGGAAGCTATGCGCCTTCGACGGCAGGCCCACGCCGCTCTTGAAGCGGGTGATCGAGACACCCTGGTTGTCGGGGTCGATCTGTTCAGCCCACTGCAGCGTGAGCGCCAGGAGCTGCGGATCGACCACCAGATTCCCATCGCCATCTTCCCGCGGCGTATACCGCAGGTTGTCGGTGGCCGGCACAGATCCACCCGGCAGAGGAGGCAGTAGCTCGGTCGCCCGGTACACAGCCCGCTTGATCGGGCCGGCTGACCGCTCCCGGGCGTACCAGGAGCGGGCGCCGGCGGCAGGGGTTCCGGCAGGTGCGGGGCGCGGGAAACATCTCCGGCCATCGCGGCGCCTACCTGCGCCTGGGTGGACGCGGCCGAAGATCCGGCGTGCGTGGCCGCGCGTGCCGGCACGTCGTACACCCGGCAGCGCGACGACCAGCCAACTCCCGGCCCCGCTGCTCGAGCGGTTGGCGGCGCCTCCGGGGCCACCAGGAGGGCAGGCAGATCCTCCAGGCGCGCGGCCTCACCCCTACCTGACCCGAGCACACCGCGGAGATCGAGCGGGACCGCCCAGAAGCCCTCCAGTGCGAGCAGGGGCGTCACCGGCCGGTGCGTCTGCCCGGGGAAGGTGCGACCAGGACAGCTGGGGATCGTGCCAGGGCAGGCGCAGCACCGTCGGTTGCGCCCAGTCCCACCTGCCTTCCGGCGCCTGCCACTGCGCGACCCGCCGCCGCACTTCCACCACCGGACAGCGCGCCCGAAACCACGCGGGGATTGCCGCGCGAGCTGGCACGACGAGCAGCACCGACACGGGGCGGTACAGCGCCACGCGCAAGCAGGCCAGCAGCGCCGCGTCCGCGGCGTCTGTATCGTCAGCGGCCAGCACGACCAGCACGGGCTGCGCCTGATCCGGCAAACGGCCGATCGCGCTCAGCACGTCGCTCACGTTGCGGCTATCCTGTGCCGGCAAGCGGCCGGGCACGTCGAGCAGGTGGACGTCGAGCCTGCCCGCCGTCAGGTCGAGCACGCCCACGCGCAGATCCGGCCGGCTCTGCACCGCCGGCGCCAGCATGCCGAGGATCGCCCCACCCTCGATGGGACCGGCCAGGACCAGGTGATGGGTCGAGTCGAGCGGGCGCCAGCGGCACGTGCCGTCGGTCCGCGTGCCGAACTGGAGGAGTGGTCCGAGTACACCGTTCGGACGCGCCTGCAACGGGTCCAGCACGACCGTGCCAGTTGCTACGTCGCGGAGCTCCAGCGGTGCGCCGGGTACCTGCAGGGCCTCCCACAGATCGGGCGCGGATCGTCGCCCGTGGCGGTCATCGCGGCGACCCGCGCCGTCCAGCCGTCGGGGAGGAGGTCAAGCATCTCGACCCGTGCGCCCGCGTCGTGGAGATGCTGCACGATGGCAGCTGCGTTGCCGTAGCCCACGGCTAGCCCGAGGTCGAGCAGGGAGCCATCCCGGGTGGGTGGGGTCATCAGCCACTGCGTCGCGGCAGCGAGGGGAGTGAGCAGATACGGGTCGCCGCGCCAGGCACGAGCCGCCAGGCGAGGCGCCGGCGCGGGCTGCCTGCGCCACCAGGAGAACTGGCTGGGTACGCGCAGCCCCTGCCAGCCGATCGCCCGCAGGCGGTCGAGCGGATCGTCCGTGCCCTCGCCGACGCAGAGCAGCGCACTCGCGCACAACGCCGGCCGCGGGCGCGTCCGCAGGCGCCAGTGCAACTGGAGGCGCGCCTGCTGCCAGCCCTGGAGCACGCTGGCGTCCAGTGGCTTCGCATCAGCGCCCGGCCAGCCGATGGCCATGCGCGTGTAGGGCCGCTCCACCAGCCCGCACCGGACCAGCACGAGCGCGCTCTCCGTGTAGCCGGTGGCGAGCACCCGGCGGAGTAAGTCCACCCGGCAGCCAGGCACGCAGCGGTCCAGCGCGCAGCCCGGGCAGCCCGGCTGCATGACGTAGGCTGATTGCTCCTCTCCGATCTGCTGCAGCACCGTGGTCAGGCCGGCCGGCGTGTACCGCAGATGCTGGCGCAGCGCCGCGGCGAAGGCCCCCGCATTGGCGAAGGTGTCGGCGCTCGCGTGCTGAAGCTTCCAGAGGGTTGGGACAGACATCGAGCGCTCCTCGCTTAGCTGCCGGCAAAGGCGCGCGACTCACGCAGGTTCGTCTCGATGTGTGCCACGTAGACATCGTTGCCCAGCACCAGCACCGCTTCGCCTGGCTGGGCATGCGTGATGCAGGCAATGTGGTCATCCGTCAGGTCGCCGATCGCATCCCCGATCTCGCGCGCCGGCAGGTCGTCAAGGTGGAAGATGGCCTTACCCGTCGCGTTCTCCCAGATGATGCGCGTCCATTTCTCCCCGAGGAACGTCACAGGGTTCTGGTCGACCGGCATCACGGTAATCCGGTGTTTACGCGCATACTTGGCCAGCTCGGCGGCCATGCGCGCCACCGACTCCGTGCGCGCCACCAGGTGGTACTCGTCGATCAGCAGCAGCGTCGGCCGGCGGCGATCCCGGTGCGGATCGTTCATATAGCGATTGATCGCCCCGACGCACTGGCCGTAGAAAAAGGCCTGCAGCGTCCTGGGCACGCGTGTCTCGGCGAAGTCGAAGTAGTTGATGTCACTCCCGAAATCCCAATCGACCGTGGTGGGGGCATTGAACGTTGCCTGGAGCGACCCCGACAGAAAGCACTGGAGGTCACGCGCCAGGATGTTGGTTTCCACTTCGTTCAGCGCGTCGAGCCGCGCGATCACGTCCCCCAGGATCGGCATCTCCTCAAGCGGCGCCATGGGGTCCACGCCGACATACAGGTCGCTCAGCACCCGATCGAGCAGTCCGCGCTCGGCGATACTGAAGCGTCGTGGCTGCACCTGAACCTGGCCGGTCGCCGTCGTCCCCGGCTCCCCCAGCAGCATCGCCAGCTGGTCGATCACGTGCTGGACTTGCAGCGGGATCCACCCACCTGGGGAATCCAGGGGAAAGACGACGTCCAGGATGTTGACCGCGTTATGCAGTCCCAGGAGGTTGCAGCGGCAGCCCATCCCCGCCGCGCGCTCGACGCGCAGGCCGTTCTCCGCGATGTCGAGGGCGATCACCTTCCAGCCCTGCAGCGCAGCGCGCAGGGTGACCATGTTGAGGAACCAGGTTTTGCCGTAGCCGGTCTTGCCCAGCACACACATATGTCCGGCCTGGTTGTCGCGGAAGGGGTCGTGAAAGAGCGGCGCATGCCGTACGGCGTCGATGCCCCACAGGATGCCGTCGGTGCGGCTGGCCCCGTGATAGCCGATCAGCCCGGCGCAGCAGCCAACACCATGCGAGAGCATGTTCCAGCTCTTTCGAGGGAGGTCGAGCCGCGCAAGCGGAGCTGGTGACCAGAGGCGGAGGGCCTGGTCCTGCACGCCGGCTACACGCATCAAGCGCAAGGTCGAGCCCAGGCGCTCCAGGACGACGGCGACGTGCTGTTCGAGCACCCGCCGCGTGTCGCCGCTCACCAGCACGGCGATCGTGACCAGGTGAAAGCCTTGCTGCGTCGTCGCATGTAGCACCCGCTGCGCGTCGGCAAACACCTGCTCGACGCGCGTGTCGATCACC
>JBBSGA010000492.1:0-4073 GCA_038254585.1 Chloroflexales bacterium
GCGTGCGCAGCCACTCGTCGAGCCCGAGCTCGGCGAACACCGTGCGCAGCCGCGCGTCGGTCACGCTGCGATCAAACAGCGCGATGTTGTCGCGCACGGTGCCCTGGACCAACTGGACATCCTGCGTGACGAGGCCGACCCGCGCCCGCAGGGCGGCGAGCCGCGCGTCCCTGACGTCGGTGCCGCCGAGGCGGACGGCACCCGCGGTGGGGTCGTGCAGGCGGAAGAGCAGCCGCGAGATCGTCGTCTTGCCCGAGCCGGTCCGGCCGAGCAGGCCCAGCACCTCGCCCGGCTCGACGCGGCACGAGACGCCGCGGAGAACAGGATCGGCTTCGTAGGCGAACGAGACGTCGTCGAGCTCGACCGACAGGGCGCCGTCCGGGAACGTCGCACCCGGCCCGTCGAGGACCCGGGGCTCGGTCGCGAACAGCTCGCGCACCCGGACGATCCCGCCGGTCGCCTGCTGGAAGCTGTTCATCTGGCGCGAGAGCTGCTCGAGCGGCTGGCGCAGCATGCCGGTGTAGCGAAAGACGACGTAGATGGTCCCCAGCGTGATCGTGCCGGCACCGTAGAGCATCGTACTCAGGCCGAGCGTCGCGCCGGTAGCGAGCGCGAAGAGCAGACCGACGACTCCGTTAAAGACTGAGCTGGCCATGACCGAGGCGCGGACCCGGTGGAAGCGCGCGGCCAAGCGCTCGTGGAGGCGGCGCATCGCGTAGGCGTCGGCACCGCTCGTCTTGAGGTCGGGCAGACCCGCGAGCCGCTCCTCGAGGTAGCCGATCAGGTCGGCGGCGGCCTGGCGGGCAGCCCTCGATCGGACGCCGACGAAGCCGCCGCCCCGCGTCATGAAGGCGAGCGCGGCCAGCGCGAAGAGCGTCAGCAGCGCGCCGACGCGCCAATCCTCCCGGAAGAGCAGGACGATCACGCCGAGCAGGAAGACGGCGCTGCCGAGCACCTGGACGACGAAGCGCGCGAAGAAGTCGGCGATCGCCGAGACGTCGCCGTCGATCCGCTCGATCAGCTCGCCGGCGCTGTGCTCGGCGTGAAACGAGGCGTCGAGCTCGAGCACGTGGCGGGCGAGGTCGGCGCGCAACGCATTGGTGGTGCGCCACCCGAGGTTTTCGGCCACGTAGGTCTCGGCTACGCTCACGGCCTGCGTGAGCAGTGCGACGCCGATGAAGAGCAGGGCGATCCAGACGAGCCGCTCGAACGGCTCGCCGGCCTGTGCGTGGTCGATGAAGCTGCGCACGATCTGGGGCGCCATCAATTCCAGACCAATGCCCGTCAGCAACAGCCCGGCCAGCACCGTCACCTGCCGCCAATGTGGGGCGACAAAGCGCAACAAGGGATCCCGATAGGGATTGAGCTTCACTATGAAAGTAATCCTGGCATTGGCGGTACCGCGAGCGCAAAGCCCCGAAAGCGAACCGCGTGAGCACCATGCATCGGCCGGTCAGCATTCGACCGACGAGCACGCCCGCCCTAGCTCGCTGCAGCGCTTTCGCCCGCTAGCCGCTCGCGATCAACGTATTCACCGGCATGCACCCCATGGGCACGGAGGATGAGTTCCCGCGGCAAGCACGCAGGCACACGTGCCACTATTAGCGGGGTTGTGCGCAAAGACACCACGGCAGACGCGCCGCCGTCACGCTTGGGCCCACTTCAGGAAACTCGAGGACAAGTACGATCGTGCCTGCAGGGGTGCAGTCAGATCAGGGCGGATCCCACCGCTGGATGGGAGATACAGCCCTGCAAATTGTGGAATACGCCTGTCATGCTGCACCTCCTTTCGTGTAATCGCTACATGCCACTGTAGCATTTGCCATCGCGAGAGTCAAGCACGCGTATTCTCTCACAGCAATTCTCATTTTGGTTTTTCCCTTGACCAGGAAATGAAAGCAACCATGTGCTGAAAACGAAAGGGTATCACCTCGAACACAACTTTGGGCACGGCAAACGTTCTTCAATGACATTCGACCCCTGACCCGCTATTTCGTGTTCGAGAGTTGGGACCATCTGCTCGACTTCATGATCCGGCAACTGGAGTTAGTACCGCCACAGAATACCAGTTAGCCCCGTTGGTCAAAATGAGAATTGCTGCGCCGTGCGTCCGTCTACCCGCGTCGCGTTCGGTCCTCCTCGATCATGCGATTGATCAGGTCGTCGGCTGGCATCGCGCCGAGGTCCTCGCCGCTGCGCAGCCGCACCGCCACGGCCTCCGCCTCTTGCTCTTTGTCGCCGATCACGAGCATATAAGGCACCTTCTGGAGCTGCGCCTGGCGGATCTTGGCATTCATGCGCTCGCTGCCGTCGTCGACCTCGATCCGCAGGCCGTGCGAGCGCAGCCTGTCCGCCACCTTGTGGGCATACTCCCCATGGCGGTCGGCGATTGGGATCACGACGGCCTGAACCGGCGCGAGCCAGACCGGGAAAGCTCCGGCAAACTGCTCGATGATCACGCCCAGGAATCGCTCCGTCGATCCTGTCACCGCCCGGTGGATCAACACTGGCGTGTGTGCCGCGCCATCCTCGCCGATGTATTCGCAGCCTAGACGGGCCGGCTGGATGAAGTCGACCTGGATCGTCGAAAGCTGCCATTCGCGTCCGAGAACGTCGCGAGCCATGAAGTCCGCCTTCGGTCCGTAGAAGGCGGCTTCGCCCTCGACCGCCTCGTACTCCACGCCGTTCGCGTCCAGCGCGGCCCGCAGCGCGTTCGTCGCCTGCTCCCATTTCTCGTCGTCGGCCACGTACTTGCCCTCGCTGCCGCGCAGGCTCAGGCGCACTCTGTAGCCCTCGAACTTGTAGGTATTCAGAACCTCGCGGATCAAGTTCAGCGCGCGGCTGAACTCCTCCTCGATCTGATCGGGCGTGCAGAAGACGTGGCAGTCGTCCTGTGTCAGGCTGCGCACGCGCGTGAGTCCGCTGAGCTCGCCCGTCTTCTCGAAGCGATACAGCGTTGCGAACTCGGCGAAGCGCAGGGGCAGCTCACGATACGAATGGATTCCCATCTCCTTGTAGAGTGTCATATGCGATGGGCAATTCATCGCCTTTAGGCGGAAGACGAGGTCGTTCTCGGCATCTTCCACCATCGGCGGGAACATTGAGTCCCCGTAGTTTTCGAGATGCCCCGACCGCGCATAGAGCTTCTCCTTGACGACGTGACCTGTCCAGACGTGCTGGTAGCCGTAGCGCGTCTGCGTTTCGCGCACGTACTCCTCCATCAGGCGGCGCACCGTCTCGCCCTTCGGCGTGAAGAGCGGCAGACCCGGGCCGACGTCGTCCGAGAAGTAGAAGAGCCCCAGCTCTTTGCCGAGCTTGCGATGGTCGCGCTTGCGCGCCTCCTCCAGCCGCTGAAGATACTCGTCCAGCTCCTTGCGCGAGGGCCAGACCGTCCCATAGATACGCTGGAGTTGGGGGCGCTTCTCGTCGCCGCGCCAGTACGCGCCCGAGACGCGCATTAGCTTGAACGCATCCGGCTTGATCTCGCTCGTCGACTCCACGTGCGGCCCGCGGCAGAGATCCTCGAACGTATCCTGCTTGTACGTCGAGATGACCGTCCGCTCCACGTTCGCGTCCTTCTCGCCGTACTCGTCGGCGCCGTGCTCGAGGCCGTCGATCAGCTCGATCTTGTATGGCTGATCGTGGAACAACTCGCGCGCCTCGTCTGCGCTGAGCTCGCGCCGCACGAAGCGGTGTTTGCCCTGGACGATACGCCGCATGCGTTTCTCGATCTCCTGCAGATCCTCCGGCGTGAGCGGCCGCGGCAGATCGAAATCGTAGTAAAAGCCGTTCTCCACCGGCGGTCCGATCGCGATCTTGGCTTCCGGGAAAATGCCCATAACGGCCTGCGCCATGACGTGCGCCGTCGAGTGGCGCAGGCGGTAGAGGGGATCGTTTTCAGGTGTTACGACAGGCATGGGTGGCCTTCCTTTTGCGCTATGTAGGCTTTATCTCTTCATTGTTCCCACACGCTAGTTCGAAACTATGCACTTGAGTGCAAGGCTTTAGCCGCTACCCACCTCCGTGATGGTGGTAGGATGGGCTGCGATGGGACGCAATCGCCATGGCAGCCA
>JBBSGA010000493.1:0-4060 GCA_038254585.1 Chloroflexales bacterium
CTCCTCCCGAGCCACCTCAGCGTGAACGCGCCTCGGACGGTCGCCCGGCAGCGGATCACCCTTGGCGTCGAGCCTGGAGTCGGCGTCGTCAGTGCGAAGAGGCGCGAACTGCCTAACCCGAAAAAACGTGCATCACACCCGATGTCGATATCGGACTTGCGCCAGACGGTGTCGTGCGAGAGACTGCCATAGAGGATCGCCGCGATCACGTAGCGGTCCTGTTTGACTTTGGCGACGAACGACTCGAGCGCCTCGTTGAAGAGCGCGACCGTCTCAGCAAACTGCCGGTTGCGCGAGGGCCGCTGCTCCTGCAGGGTTTCCCGTACCATGTCCAGCATCCTTTCCTGCAGCTTCTGCCGCGCGTTGTGGAGGCGCTTCTTGACCGTCGTCAGCGGCACCTCGAGAAAGGCGGCGATCTCGTTTTGGGAGTGGTCGTTGACGTAGAAGAGCGTGGTCACCATTCGCTCGTGCTCCGGGAGCGCCGAGATCGCCGCCAGCACGCGCTGCTGCCGCTCCTTGCTCTCGTACGCGGCATGCGGATCGGCCTCCGGCGCCGGCACATCGGCCATCGTCTGCAGCATCACGGTCGGCAGACGCTTGGCACGCGTCAGGCGGCTGCACTGCGTCAGGACGATCCGCTTGAGCCAGCCGGGGAAGGCCTCCGGCGTTTGGAGCTGATCGAGGTGGCGCCACGCCGTGATGAACGCCTCCTGCGCCGCGTCTTCGGCCAGGTGAAAGTCGCCCAGCACGGCGTAGGCACAGCCGAATGCCAGGTCCTGGAAGCGGCGCACGATCTCGCCAAAGGCATCGCCTTTTTCCATACGCACCGTGCGCGCGGCAGTCGCTTTCGCTATCAGCAGACGGATCTCTTCCAAACGAGACACCCCAGCCTATGGTGAACGTCACACTGATCAGAGCCAAGTTACGGCGAAAAGGATACCGGGATCTGCGCGGAGTATGCACTCATCTTGGGTGGCTCACACACGACCAGGGCCCGATTGGCTGGAACGATTTGCGTGCCGTGATCGTTTCTGTCGTAGAGTACACCAGTTCTGCGTGGACCTCTCTGCAGGTCAGAGTCGGGAGATGTGATGGCGACGTCGTGGATGCTGCGTTGGTTGGGGATGATCCTGATCAGTCTCCTCGTCTGGATGAGACCCGAGCCGGCCGTGGTCACACGGCGCTGGCTAGCCGACCCGGAGCTACTGACGATCGACGGGCAGGGCCGCCAGTATCCCAACGAGATCGTCGACCTGGCGCTCGTAAACAGCACGACAGGATGGGCTATCACGCGCCACGACATCCTCAGGTTCGATGGGCGCTATCTGCACAACGACCAGGCGCGCAGTGCCAACAGCTTCCCGGCCGCGATCGACATGGCTGGACCGACCAGTGGCTGGGTGGTAGGAACTACTACCCTGGACGCGTATGACCGCGCGCTCGGGCCGACCAAGGTCGCCATGCTGCGCTACGCCGGCAGCGGCTACTGGCAGGATGCCTCGTCGGTGATCCACAAAGACGGCAGCATCGGCCCGCTCCACGGCGAGCTCATCGACGTCGTAGCCCGGGCCGACGGCAGCGCCTGGGCGGCTGGCTTCTGGCGCGAGGACCAGAGCGAGAAGCATCGCGAGCATCCGATCGTGCTCCATTTCGACGGCACGAACTGGCGCGACGTGACGCCGGAGAGCTGGCACAACGGCAGGCTTGAGAGCATCAGCATGGCCGGCCATACGGACGTGTGGGTGGGCGGTCATCTCGGCATCCCGAACGGGCAGGGCGTCGACGCAGCCCGGCCGCTGATCGCCCATCTCCAACCAGGAACGTGGACCGAATCGCCGCTCCCTGTTCACCTGCTCCCACCTGGCTCAGACATCGCTGCTCCACCCGACGTCGTGCAGCACATCATCATGCGTGACGCCGGCGAGGGCTGGGCAGTCGTAGGCTTCGGCTCTGCTTCGTGCGCGCAGACATTGCTATGGCACTACAGCGGCGGCAGGTGGGCGGATGCCAGCAGTATCATCCCCGTCCAGCAGTATATCTCCTGGTTCGGACTGATCCCCGGCAGCGGCCGGGGCTGGCTCTCCCTGCGCCCCGCATGTGCAAGCCCGTGGCCCGGGCAACGGATGCACTTCGACAACGGCACGATCACACCCGACAAGAATGGCGCGACGCTGCTGCCCTCGGTCTACGCGCTCCTAAGCGACGACGCCGAATGGGCGGCCGTCGGGGGCTCGCTTATGCGCTACACGAGCGAGGCGCTGCCGACGGAACGCCAGCCGGAAGGGCGAAGCAACGGGCGCTACTTCGCCACTACGGGCCAGTACGTCTCCGGTCCGTTCCTACCCTACTACAAAAGCCACGGCCTCGACCTGGGTGATCCCGGCATCTCCGACCGCGAGTCGCTCGCGCTCTTCGGCTATTCCCTCAGCACCCCATTCCAGGAGGTTAGTCCCGAGACGGGGAATCTCTTGCTCGTGCAGTATTTCGAGCGTGCCCGCATGGAATATCACCCGGAGAACCCGGATCCGTACAAGGTCTTACTCGGCCGGCTCGGCTACCACTTTGACACAGGCCATCGCGTGGGGCAGACGGACTGCGAACACTTCTCGGAGACCGGGTATGAGCTCTGCGCGCCCTTCCGCGCCTTCTGGCACAACAACGGCGCGTTGCCGGTCTTCGGCTTCCCGGTCACGTCGGCGCAGAATGAGACCAGCCACACCGACGGCCGCGACTACGAGACGCAGTGGTTCGAGCGCGAGCGCCTCGAATATCATCCCGAAAAAGCGGGCACACCGTACACGGTGCTGCTCGGGCTCCTCGGGTCCGAAAGCCTGCGGGCGCGCGGCTACCTGCCTGCACACTGAAGGCGGCGCGGGGCCCGGCGTTTAGCGATCACGGCGACCGCCCACGCTTGCGCTAGAAGTACGATTCTCATACAAACTTTGTGGTACGGGCTAGGATATAGCACAACCGAGGGCGAGCGACGTATCCACCAGTCTGGGGAGCATTCCATGATGTTTACCTCTCGTCCATATGCTGGTCCGCACGACCTTGGAACCCTCTCGAACTTCCTCATGCAAGTAAGAAGTGTTATCCACCGTGCACATCACCTGCATGTCGGTGATTTGGTGTGGCAACTGTTTCATATGCAAGCTGCCTTTGATCGATCAGAGATCGTCCACCTCTGGGAGGATGCGGATGGTGGCCTCATTGGCTTCGTGCTCTTGTACCCTGCCTTTGGCTTCTTCGACCTGGAAGTGCATACGCAACATCGAGGCAGTCTGCTCGAACGAGCGATGCTGACCTGGGCAGAAACGCAGCTCCGAGCACAGCAGCCGGCAGTCGATGGTGGGCTCTACACGCTGGTGCATGCACAAGACATGTCACGTAGTGAGCTGCTTGAACAGCATGGCTATACCAAGGGTGAGCCATGGTTGTACTTGCAGCGTTCTCTCGATCAGCCAATTCCCATTCCACAGCTCCCACCAGCATTCGGTGTGCGGCATGTACAAGACGGCAGCGAAGCGAGCGCACGGGCTACGGTGTTAGCGGCAGCGTTTGGGGCAGCAGTGCAGGCTGAGCGTTACGTCCAGTTTATGCAGGCACCGGGGTATAACAGTGAGCTCGATATAGTCGCGGTGGCTCCTGATCGACGATTCGCTGCGTTCGCCATGTGTTGGGTCGATCCGGTGAATAAGGTCGGGCAGTTCGAGCCCGTAGGGACGGCACCGGAATTCCGACGGATGGGGCTTGGGCGTGCCGTATTGTTGGAGGGCATGCGACAGATGCAGCGACGCGGCGCGGAGAGCGTGATGGTTATTGTGGAGGAGGCAGAACAGGCCGCGCGAGCCTTGTACGCGTCCGTCGGGCTCAAGGCCTGCGGGCAATTGTTCCTCTACGACAAGCTGCTTTAGCGGCACGGTTCGGCGGGGTGCTATAGTCGTTCAGATAATGTTTTGGACGAGGCGGCAGCGGCCAAGGCCACCACCTCATCCAGATACGTCGCCATCAGCTGTTTAACGTGCTGGGGATGCTGCTGGACATGGCTCAGCGCCGTGTC
>JBBSGA010000494.1:0-4057 GCA_038254585.1 Chloroflexales bacterium
CCGGGCATCGCTGTGCCCGTAAGACCAGGACGGCCACCAAGTCAGAGCATCTCCCGTCCCACAGGCAGCGCTGACCAGATCACTTGGGCCTTTGGCGGCGCTACCACCGCCTCGGCGACCTCGATTTCACCCCTCACGAGTAACCGTGCACCCACGGACGAGAGAACGGAGCCCCACGATCAACGCTTTTCCGTTCTCTCCGACAAACTGCTAGGCTGTCGATTGATCAGACAGACCCTACTCGGTGTTGCACCGCCGGCCATTTGTGGACGCCGCCACGTCCGGTTTTTCCATCGTACTCCGCGCCTGGTAGAGCCGGCCGGCTGGATCCAGGCCGGTTGCCGTGACAGTAAGCGCCTCCGCCGCCACGGCGGCCTCCAGCGCTTCTGCGGCGAGTGGCGGGGCGACGCCCAGCGCCTCGGCAGTCTCCCGAGCCGTGATGCTGCCCCAGTGGGCGACGTACTCAACGGCATCGACCGCGTTAGTAACCAGCGCCAGTTCCGGGGCAAGGCCGCCCAGCGCCTGCCGCAAGGCCTCGTAGGGGCGGTAGCCGACGATGATGACGCCGACACCACGGACGTGACGTAGTGTCAGCGTCGGGAAGCGCCCAATGCCACGATAGGTTGCCAACTTGACATCCTCGCGGAAGGCGTCAAGGGTCTCGGGGCGGTGTAGATCATGGGCAAAGCGCTCGGCGTCCAGCGTCGCCGACTCGTGTCCGGCGTCGAGTTCTCGCGCCAGATCCAGCAGGACCTCCTCGCGGGCGATATTGCGCTGTTCCAACATCACCGCCTCGCGCAGGCGGCGCAGGTAGCGCTCGGCGCAGTCCGCCCCCTGCCGCTCGGCCGCCTTGACGGCCAAGCAGGCCGGAAAGGAGGACTCCGGGGGGTCATGGCGCCAGATGCGCTCGTCGATCGGCATGCCGGACTGTGTCCTCACCTGGAACCATTGCAGCCCCATCTGTCCCGGGTTACTGACCGAGTTGAGCGGGTCGCTGAAGGTCTGCCAGTCGGGGAGCATGCCGCCCATATGGTAGCGCCAGGTCACCTGGGCGCCGAATTCGTAGCGCAAGCGGCGCCATTGCGGCTCTAAGGCCCAACTCCAGGGGCAGAGTGGGTCCGTGTAGTAATCGATCGCGACCGGCGCCTCAGATTGCTGAGTGGCAGCGGGGCGGGAGGCGGCCGCTGCCGGCACGGAGGCGCCAGCCGCGGGTAGGCCGGGCGACGCCTGATTGGTAGCCATGGCGCCTCCTTCTGCCTGGTGCGAGTGACCGGGAATCCCACGCGGTGGTGCTCCCGATCGCTTAGGGTGAGGGCGGCCTGCCCGCCGGGACTATCGCCGTGCCTAGAGCCGCCAACCGAGAGACCATTACAGTGGATCTCCCGGTCGATCAAGGGGATGCCGGCCGACGGCTTTACTTGGTCTTGGCGGCAGAAGTAATCGGCGTCGAAGCCGGGATCGTCACATTGCTACTCAAGGGCGGCTCGGCGGCATTCTGGCTGCTTGGCGGCTGCGGTGACGTGCCGGGGGAGGCCAGCCCCTCTTGCGGATAGGCCGACCACTGGCTGCCGCCGGGCGGAACTGCCGCCTTGATCGCCTTGCTGCGCAGCTCGCTCATCTCACTATTGAGCTTGGCCACGCTCGCTTGCGTCCGGTTCGTCCCTTCGGGCGTTTGCTTCTCCGTCAACCCCTTCGTCTGGATGACGTGACCGACCGGGTCATCGATATACGTCCAACTCTCGCCCGGTCCCCACGAGCCTTGCCCTTCGTTCCAGGGTCCGCGAGCACTGGCGCCACTGGACATATTGAAGTAGAGATTGGTATAGCGGGGGTCTCCCTGGAGGACGCCCGGTGGGAAGTTCGGCTGGATCGTCGCCAGCGCGGCGGTGAACATTTGCGCGTGAGCCACTTCCCGCGTCATCAGGAAGCGCAGGCTCTCCTGCACCAGCGGATCGTCAGTGAACTGGAGCAGATACTCGTAGACGATCTTGGCCCGCCCCTCGGCGGCGACATTAGAGCGCAGATCGACGCTGAGGTCACCGTTGGCCTCGACAAACGCGCCGCTCCAGGGCACACCCTGGCTATTCGTCACCGCCGGGCCACCGCCGGTCAGGACGAGGAACTGCGGGCTCACGATGGCCTGCTGGATCATTTGCTCTTTGGTGCCCCGACCCTTCAGTAAATTCATCAGTTCGCTCTGCTCGGCGGCGTTCTTCAGGTCGCCGTTGATGCCCTGCAGCAGCATGGTGATGGTGGCGCCGACGATCTCCAGGTGGCTGAACTCCTCGGTGGCAATGTCCATCAACAGGTCGTACTTGTCCGGAAAGGCCTGCCGAGCGCCGAACGATTGGACGAAGTACTGCATAGCCGCCTTGAGCTCGCCGTTGGCGCCCCCGAACTGCTCTAACAGCAGGCCGGCAAAGCGTGGATCCGGCCCGGACACCCGCGCATTGAACTGCAACTCTTTGACGTGGTGGAACAAGGGCTTCCCTTTCTCTGGTGCTCAGTGCTGCCCTCGCCGCCAACCTGGTCGGTGGCCACGGCAGCATTTCCGCCCCACGGCCGTCCGCGCACGAGGCGCGGGCAGTGCAGCGTGCCGGCGTTGAGCCGACATGGCAGAGAAGTTAAAGCAAGGGACGTGCCAGTGCTCCCCGCCCCTATGGGCCGACCGGCAGACCAGGCACCAGCACGCGCAGACGATAAAGGCTGGTCTGCGCGGTCATGTAGAGTGTCCGCCAGTCCTCATCACCCCAGCCCACATTGGCCGGCCCTTCCAGCGGCCGGGAAGCTCGTGCGGGGACGTCTCAGTACTCGGGCCGTAGGTGACGTGGTGAACCGCTGCACCATCGCCGCTGGCACTGACGCGAAGCACGTCAGTCCGCAAGCGCTCCGTCACACGTTCGCTCTACGATCCTTGCGCAGTGGTGGCAATGTTGTCGCCGTCTCCAAGCTACTGGGACATGCATCGTGAAGCACGGGAAACAGCGGCGATGTACCAGGAGCGCAGCCGCAACCTTGAAGCGGAGAATGCCAGGCTATCGGCACAACTGGCATTACCACCCTCGCCTCATGAAAGCCACCCGCGCCCCTGGTGGCAGCGTTGGCGCCGGGGGTAGGAGGGAATGTGCCAGCGAACGAAGCAAGCCGCTGTCCTGGTCATCCTGGTGCGATATACGGCATAAGTCACGATGCTTCCCACGTCGCGGTACATCGCCGACCTGACGAACGCCCGACGCATCCTCCGCGCGTACGTCGTCACCACCCTGTACCGGCCGACCCTACCCGGCACCGTTGCTTGACCTCCGTGGTGCGGGTGGCGACGTCCTGAAAGAAGTGATTGACGGCCGCTTGGACTTTCGCCTTGGTACCGAAGCAGGTATTGGTGGTGACTTCCTCGCGGATCCACGACCAGATGGCCTCGTCGGCGTTGAAGTCGGGGCTGTAGGCCGGCAGGCGGACCAGGCGCAGGTCCAAATCGGGTGTGGCCAGATAGGCACGCAGCGCGTCGCCGCCGTGGACGGGGCTGTTGTCCCAGAGCTTGACCAGCGGCCTGGAGAACTTGGCGCGCAAGGCGCGAAGGAAGGAGGTGGTGGTCTCCGCTGAACTGTTCCCGTCCAGCTCCGTAGCGCCCTTTGATGAACTCCCGCACCACCCGCCAATTCCAATCGGCCAAGTCAATCCCGGCCTCCTGGGGCGGGGCGCGGCTGCTGACGAACGCCGCGCCTGATAGGGCAGAGTCCGCCTTCGGGGACTCTCATGTACTCACCGCCCATACAATGTACGAGCGCGTAGTAGCACGCCAATGACCCGTCTCGGCCCGCAAAGCAGGGCTTCGCAAGGGGAGTCCGCGGCGTCAGTCGGCGGGTGCTTCCGCCCGTGATGGACGGCGACAGCCGCCACGGCGATTCTCATATGCCAGGTACTCCCGGCTGCATCGTGAACAACCGTCCCTATTCTGAAACAGCGACAGCAGCTTGCGCGTTCGGTGCCACCCGTCGTAACGGAAGATCGTCGGCCAGTGCTTTTGAACGGTAGGGGTAGGGCAGCTTCCGGGGCG
>JBBSGA010000495.1:0-4053 GCA_038254585.1 Chloroflexales bacterium
AATCGCTGCCGTCGGCGCCCGATCACGGAAGAAACCTCAGCTCGACATGCGTGGGCGGCGTTCCCGATGGCGAGTCAAATCGGTTTCCACGCGCGATGCACTGCGAGCACGTGGTCACACCTTAAAGTTTGCCACTATAGGAAGCAAACTATGATTATCGGTAGAATAGGTGTGGCTTATAGCCAAGCCACACCCGTCGACACCACGGACCCTCCCAAATCTACCGTGCCCACATGGACTGATCGCGGCTGCAAGCAACGCTACTGTACAATGAGGCGACCTACCCCGTAGGTGGGGACGCGATGATGAGCAAGCAACGTCTGTGCCGCATATGCAAGCAGCGCCCACCCTGGCAGTACAAGAACTGCCCACCCGGCGTCTGCAAAAAGTGTTATCACCGCCCCGTCTGGGTGGATCGCCCCGCTGCGCGCAAGCAACGCCAGGCCCATGCAGCTGCTGCTGAGTCAGATGAGCTCGTACTCGACGACGTGCTGGAGCTCGACGACGTGTTGGAAATCGGCGACGTGCCAGACCAGGAGGACGACCTGGCCAGCGACGACGAGGCGTTGCTCGCGTGGCTCAACAGTCCGGAGTTTGCCTCGCCGTCGTTCCTGCGCGACCAGCGCGAGCTGCACTTTCACATTGCCCTCCAGACCCCGGACGCGGCGCCGAGACCTAATCACGAACCTCGAGCGGCTGGAATGCAGGGTAACCGCGATGGAGGCGGAGACGATCAGCGGGTACCTGGAATATAACCCGCGCCACTGCACGGACCGTAAGGCAACCGCGCGACTGCACAAGCTCCTCAATCGATGGCAACGCAAGGGCCACCTGACCTGGTCCGCGTCGCGAAAAAAGTAGCCCACGGCCTGGGGGAACGCCCAGCGTGCAGTCCTGCGCAGCGCGTCGTGCATGCAACGATCCTGCGGCGCGTTCCGCGGACCCGGCAACGTGCCTGGCGGAGACAGCTGTTTCCCGGCACAGAAAGCCTCTATGTCACATATTGGTGACGATACTCATACTCGCGCCCTGGTCCAGCACCTACGCGCCACTGCCATCCCGATCGTTGTCACGCGGATCACGCGCGACGGCATCTCACTGATCGTCCTGAAGACGGCGGGGTGTCCCGAGGTCAGCGACCTCTTGTGCGTCCAGGCACACGTCGACCAGGGGGAAGCAACATCCGTCTGGCACTTCGCCTACCTGCACGAGTACCAGCTGCGCTGCGCCTGGCTGGTCGTGGACATCACCGATCCGGTCGAGGTCGAGCTGGTGATCGCGTTCAACCTGGACGACGCGACGATGTGGACGGTGATCGACGCGGCCGAGCGTTCAGGTACGGTCTGGTTGGCCAGCAACAACGGATGGCATCCCGGCCGGCCCTTTGCAGGCATCCAGATCGCTACCCCGCTGCTGCCCAGCTAACAAATCTGGAAGGACGAACCCGCGTCCACTCCGCGGCCGCTAACGCGCGTAGTGGAACGTCCACTGCGACCTCGCTCCCCCCACTCAACGTCAAACAGCCGCGCCCTTCCCTCGCTCGCGGTTCTCCTAGCGCGGGCGAGGTCTATTCCTGAGCGTTCAACATCACGCCTATCAGCATTAGTAATGCATTATTGACAATGCATTTCCACTCCTGTATAATTGTTTGTACCGGAAACAGATGGGTCCGGCACTGCTCTGGTTCTGGATCGTTGGAGGAATCTATGACTGCTGCTGCCACTACCCGGAGCCCGGAAGTTACCGACGGTGCCACACCGATCGCCGCCAGCCTCACGTCCATCGCGCCGGCGTTGCGTGCCTACCAGCAGATCGAGGCCGAGCTGAACCGGACGTTCCTGGAGCGCGATGAAACGATTCGCGCCATCATGTTGACCGTCCTCGCGCGCCAGCATGCCGTTCTGTTAGGACCGCCCGGAACGGCCAAATCCGACATGATCAACTCCCTCAGCGACCGGATTGCCGGACCAAGCGGATCGGCTCAATTCTTTGTCTACCTGATGACCAAGCAGACCAACGAGGAGGAAATATTTGGCCCTCCCGACGTGCATGCCTTCCGCCAGGGCATCTATCAGCGTGTTGTTACCCGGAAACTCCCTACGGCACACTTTTGCTTCCTCGATGAGCTGTTCAAAGCGAATACAGCGATCAGTAATGCCCTACTTACGGCCATGAATGAGCGCCTGTACGACGACGGCCAGGGCCGCATAAAAATCCCGCTGATTTCGTTGTTCGGAGCATCCAACGAGCTGCCGCAGGGCGAGGAGCTGGCGGCCTTCTGGGACCGCCTGATCACCCGGCTGATGGTGACCTACGTCAGCGACTCCGTCTTCGGTCAATTGCTTCGCACCTCGACGCAGGCGCGCCAGGCGCCGAGCGCGCTCGACCTCACGGATCTCGAAGCGTTGCAGGCGATGGTCGTCACGCTCCCGATCCCCAACACGGTCTACGAGGCCATGATTTCCTTGCGGGAGGATTTAACCGGCAAGGGCATCATCGCGAGCGACCGGAGGTGGCTGCAGATGCTGCGCTTCGTGCAGGACAGCGCGCTGATGGAAGGCCGCGACCGCGTAGAGGAAGACGACCTGATCGTCATGAAGGATGCCCTGTGGAGCAACCCAGAGCAGCGCCAGGACATCGCCCGCATTGGTAGCAAAGCTGGCCAACCCTCTCAACGGCCGGGCCGTCGAGCTGGGCGACCAGGCCGCGAGCGTCTACGAGCCGGCGATGAGCGCCCAGCGGGGCGGCGACAGCGACGAACAGAAGATGCAGGTGGCGATCCAGGCGCTCACCAAGATCAAGAACATCCGCGGCCAGCTCGACCGCCTGCTCGAACAGGCGCCGGCGCAGGGACGCAATCCGCAGAAGATCGAGCGGGAGCTGGGCAAGGTCAAGGCGATGCAAATGCAGCTCGGCCAGCTGGTGGTCGCGGGCTAGCGACGGCACGGGCAGGAGCGGACGATGAGCATGTTGATCGAAATCAACCGTGGCCCTGATGGCATCCCCGGCGAGCTGGTGGATGCTCGTACGTACATTCGCCAGCTTCAGACACAGTTGAAGACGGCGGAACAGCAAGCAGCGGTGCTCCAGGAAATCCTCGTGGCAGCGGGCCTGGTCGTCGGCGATAGTGCGGATGGCTATGACGCCGTGGCCAACCTGGGCATCCCCCACAGTCAGGATGGCAACGAGCGGATGCAGCGCTTAGTGGATGCCATCCGCGCGTACGACCGGAGGGCACAGCCATGAGTGACCTGCGACTGACCCCGCGCGACGAGCTGGACGAACCCGCCGAATTGAGCGCAGCCGGCCAACCGGTTACGGCTGGCGAACCGGACCCGCCGGACCACCTGGATGCGACCGTCGGCGACGAGGAGGGCTGGGCCATTACGCCGCGGCCGATCGCCGATGGGTCGCAGGTGCTCGAACATGACGGCTACGACGTGCAGGTGTTTCAGGAGGCCTGCCGCGAGGCCACCATGCTGCAGGCGGTGATCGACGAGTGGACGCCGCGTGTGTATACCGCCGCGGCGCTCGTGCGTGACCTCTTCTGGTCCTTCTACAAGCGCGTGCCCAGGATCGACCCGGTCGTCCCGCTGACGCCGGCCTACGACTACAACCGCCTGATCCTCGAGCAGGTCCTCGCCACCACCGAGCATCACTCGCTGCGCGCCGCCGGCACCGCGGATGATCCGCTGAACTCGGCCCTTGCGACCGTCGGCATCGTCAAACGGGCACTCGGCGCCCTCGACGCCGCGACCATCGACGCGATGAACCGCCTCGCGCAACATGAGGGACGGCAAGGATTCACGCGAAACGGGCCAGATTGGGTTAATCGTCGATTTTCAGGCGTGCAGCAGGCGAATTTTTAGCGCCGCGTATCCGTTCAGCCGCCCTTGGAGCAACTCAAGGCGACCAGATTCAGGGGTTGACAGCGCCGGTCCATTCCTGCATTCTAGCGCCATGAGCGAGCTTGAGCCACCCCTTGGCATTTCGCCAGCGGACTGGGAGGCGACCCCTCCCACCGTCCGAGCCGTCGTTCTCGCCCTGCTCTCC
>JBBSGA010000496.1:0-4014 GCA_038254585.1 Chloroflexales bacterium
CCCGCACGACGGACGCTCCCTCACAGGGAGTCTCAAGCCATATGTTGGCAACCTCTGCTGCCGGCGAATGCGCGCCTCCGCCCCCAGAGATACGCACGATATGCTACCACACAGGACGCTCCATCATCGATGCCGGCCAGAAGCGGTCCGAGGCCCTGCGGAGACAAATCACGTATCGGCGCTGAGCCGATGGCGTAGCGCATACCTGTAAGCGGTATATGCCGCGATAACATGGCATACCCAGCCGAGGAGGCCGCCTGTTCCTAGCCAAAGACCGGGAGTGAGGATGAGCCAGAAAACGCCCCGCAGCCAGGCTCCGTTGTAAAACTGGCCGAGGCCCGGTATCACCGCACTTAAGACCGCCGCCGTTCCCGGGTTGTTCATGGTCGTATCCTTTGTCCGACTTACACGAGCGCGATTGGATCGTCTCGTTCTTCCTTCTTAAAAGACGACCGATGGGTCGAGATGTTGCGCGCAAACGCTCGCCGGGCCTCGCTCCCGCGGGCTGACCGGTCGCGCCGCAGTCGTGGGCGCGGTATACTAGATGCTAGCGATTGAAGAGCGTCACAAAGGAGTGCGAGCTATATGGCCGATGCAGGTGGCGCCCATGCGCCCCGGTCACCCGAAACGCAGCCGCCGGATGTTCGCGAGCAACTTGACCAGCGTCTCGTATCGCATGATGGAGACGCACGTTCGGGTGCTGGCGTCGAAGCTGGCGCGGGAACACATCTGGGTGCTGTAGAAACTGAAGTTACGCCAAATATGCCTCCCGTCCGCGGGCCGGACGACCTGATCAGCCCGGAACAGCCCGACCACGCGGCCGTCGATCCGGCGGATGAGATCACTCCGGGCTGATGCTGAGCGCCACTGTTTGCCTGCCATTTTGTCTGACCAGTTGAACCGTTCTGTGAAGTGCCGTGGAGCCTGCATCTGGGCCCGGTGTATGAAGCCATATTAATCATAATTGATCGGCCTTGGCCCTTCCGCGGGCCTGCCAATTGGAGGTACAGGTTGTCATGAGCGTGCTGGAAATCCAAAGCCAACCGCAGCGGCGCACGGTCGATGAGCGTCCACCGGTGGTGAACGACTTCTCCATCGTCGTCGCCACGGTGAACGGCTCCGGAAGTCAGACCGCCAATACCGTTCTCATTCGTGCCATCTTCAAGATGGGTATACCTGTCAACGGCAAGAATCTTTTTCCGTCCAATATCTCAGGTCTTCCGACGTGGTATACCATCCGCGTGAGCAAGGACGGCTATGTCGCACGCCGGGAGGCTACCGAGATCCTCGTCGCCTTCAACCAGAAAACCGCCGCTTCCGATCTCGCCGCGTTACCCTCCGGCGGGGTGTGTATCTATCCCACCGACTCGAGTCTCGCGCGGACGCGCGACGACGTTATCTACTATGGACTTCCGGTCAAGGACTTCGTCAAGGCCTCCGGAGCTGATCCGAAGCTCCGCGACTATGTCGCCAACATGGCGTATGTTGGTGCGCTTACGGAGCTGCTTGGTATCGACCGTGAGGAGATCCGCGATGCCTTGAGCCGTCATTTTAAGGCCAAGGCGAAGCCGATCGATCTGAATTACGGAGTGGTAACGGCTGCTGCGGATTGGGTTCGCGACCATCTCGTCAAGGAGGATCCTTTCCGGGTCGAGCGCATGCATGCCACGGAGGGCATGATCCTCATCGACGGCAATACCGCCGCGGCGCTCGGCGCCATCTTCGGCGGCGTCACCGTCGCCGCATGGTACCCGATCACGCCCTCGACCAGCCTCATCGATGCCCTCAATACCTACTTGCCGCAGCTCCGCCGGACACCCGATGGCGAGCCGACCTATGCCGTCGTCCAGGCCGAGGACGAGCTCGCTGCCGCTGGCATGGTCTTTGGCGCCGGCTGGGCGGGCGCGCGTTCCATGACCTCGACTTCCGGCCCTGGCATTTCCCTCATGAGCGAATTCGCCGGTCTGGGCTACTTCGCCGAGCTCCCCGGCGTCATCTGGGATATCCAGCGTATGGGGCCGAGCACCGGCTTGCCGACCCGCGTCTCACAGGGCGACGTGCTGAAGGCCTACCTCCTCGGTCATGGCGATGTGCGCCACGTGTGCCTGTTGCCCGGCTCTGTCGCCGAGTGCTTCGAGTTTGGCTACACTGCTTTTGATCTGGCCGAGCGGCTCCAAACGCCGATCTTCGTCTTGAGCGACCTCGATATCGGCATGAATTTCTGGATGAGTGAGCCCTTTGCCTATCCGGAACAACCGATGGATCGGGGCAAGGTGCTTACGGCTGAGGATCTGACGCGCCTGGGCGGCTTCAAGCGCTTCGCAGACGTTGATGGAGATGGCATCGGCTACCGGACCCTGCCTGGAACGAACCATCCGCTGGCTGCATATTTCACGCGTGGCACCGGCCATAACGAACAAGCGATCTACAGCGAGCGGCCGGACGACTGGGAGGCGAACCTGGCGCGGCTGGCGCGGAAGCACGAGACCGCTCGGACACTGGTGCCGAAGCCGGTGGTGGACGCGCCCTCAGAGGGAACGATCGGGATCATTGCGTATGGATCGGCGGATCCGGCGATCGTAGAAGCGCGGGACCGCCTGCACAAGCGCGGCGTGGAGACGAACTACCTGCGAGTGCGAGCCCTACCGCTGGAGCAGACATTGCGCGACTTCGTAGCGCTGCATGAGCAGGTCTACGTTGTAGAGCTGAACTACGACGGTCAGATGTGCCAGCTGGTGCGGCTGGAAGTGCCGGAGCTGGCGAGCCGTGTACACTCGATTGCGCACTGTGATGGCCTGCCGCTGACGGCGCGGTATGTTACGGAAACGATTCTCGAACAGGAGCACGAACAATATGGCCACCGCGACAACTCCAAATAGCGCGCCCAACGCCAAGCTCAACCGGGTGGGCCTGGAGCGCGGCGAGTATCGGGGCAACCCCTCGACACTCTGTGCCGGCTGCGGGCATGACTCGATCTCGAGCCAGATCATGGCGGCGGCGTTCGACCTCTCGCTGCAGCCCTATCGCATCATTAAGATGAGTGGCATCGGCTGCTCCAGCAAGTCTCCCGCCTACTTTCTCGGCCACGCCCATGGCTTCAACGCTCTGCATGGCCGTATGCCTTCCGTCGCCACCGGCGCGACCCTCGCCAACCGCACCCTCCTCGCGATCGGCGTTAGTGGTGACGGTGACACCGGCAGTATCGGACTTGGCCAATTCAAGCACCTCGTCCGCCGCAACGTGCCCATCGCCTACATTATCGAGAACAACGGCGTCTATGGTCTGACCAAAGGTCAGTTCTCGGCGACGGCGGATGTCGGGCAGAAGCTGAGGCACGCGGGGCTGAACGAGCTGCCGCCGATCGACCTCTGTATCGAGGCGCTGGTTGCCGACTGTGGCTTCGTGGCGCGCTCTTTCGCCGGCGATGCGAAGCAGGTGCGAGAGCTGCTGAAAGCTGCCTTCAGCTACAAAGGCACAGCGGTGGTAGACATCATCAGCCCATGTGTGACCTTCAACAACACCGAGGATTCAACCAAGAGCTATCCGTATGGAAAGGCGCACGAGGAGCGCCTGCATGACATCACCTTCATCCCCGAGCGGGAGGAGATCGTGGTGGATTACGAACCGGGGACGGTCCAGGAAGTGCAGTTGCACGATGGACCGGTAATCCAGCTCCGGAAGCTGGAGGAAACGTACGATCCCACTGATCGGTGGGGGGCGCTCAAGATGCTGGAGGAGGCGCGGGCCAAGCAGGAGTTCATCACCGGGCTGATCTATGTCGACGAGCGCCGGGCACCCCTGCCGGCGCAGATGCATATTCCCGAGACGCCCTTGGCCCATATCCCGGCGGAGGTGGCGCGGCCTCCTCGCGCGGCGCTGGACAAGGTGATGGTGGAGCTTGCCTGAGCCGCCCAGAGTGGTCGCGAACATGGGGGTGCGGGGGGTGTAAAATCCCCGCCCCCCCCAGGTAAAAAGCACACAGCAAACAATATTTTGAGGAATGGTGTAGAACCA
>JBBSGA010000497.1:0-4007 GCA_038254585.1 Chloroflexales bacterium
CAAGCCCTCATCGAGACCTTGATCCTCTATGCCCACGACTGCCTGCAACGGGGTCAGCACGTCACAGCGGTCTTTGCGCGGTTGTTTGCCAAGCAAGGGCTGGTCGGCACATGACACCATGTCGTCCATCCACTAAAACACAACAGTCGAGTAATTACCACCGCTCCAGCCTCCAAAACCCGGTTCGATATCTCCAAAGATCGTAAGGCCTCCAGCGTAACCTGCATTTGCATTGTGAGTATACTGATATCTTGCTGCGGCCGCTTGTTGCGAACCCCAAGTCCATGGGTCGGTGCCTGGCGCAGACCCCGGACCCTGTACACCCCAGTACTCATACGTATTGTTGTAGCCCGCCGCGTTGGCTGCACTAGTGTTGAAGTACTGGGCACTTCCAGTCGTGCCATAACCGAATCGGCCAACGTAGAAGTTCTGAGGGACACCACAGCAGCTTTGCGTGTTACTATCAGTACCATAGTAAGTAGTAAAGGCTTCAGCCTCCTGTGGTGTCGGTCCTACCGTGGCTAGGGCTATTCCAGCTGCGGCTGCTGCCGCCATTTTTAGAAGGTCTCGTCGGCTGATTTCGTTTTCGATCGTTTCGGCCGCGGTGCTAATCGCCAGCTGGACCTCTTCATCAGTCGCGCCATGCTGTTTGGCGAGCGATAAGTAGTCCTGCCCACACGTAAGGCACCCTGCTTTAGCTTTCTGGATGGCCATCTTCACAGCATCCACACGAATCTGATTTGGATTGCGTCGACGTGACATCGTCCGGGCTCCTTCGCTACTGGGTTTCCGTCAAAGCGTTAAGACCTTGTCTAGGAACAATACCGTTCAAATAAGACATTCCACGGGTGCGCGACCTGGAAGCAAGGTCAGGTCGAGCGGCGCAGACAAATCAAGGAGCAGGTCGGCTTGGTCGTCGTCTGCAGCACCATAGACCTTCACGGCATCCCGAAAGGACTGGATGGTCGGCTGCAGCGGGGGGGCTTGCGCGGCGCGTTTGAGCTTGAAGTTCGACATCTTCCGCTTCACCACGCGTGGATTACTCCGCGGCTGTCGGTCCGGGAGCCGTTCCCGCGCCCCATCGCGCACCAGCCGCTGATACAAGCGCGGCAGTTCCGCCCGGTCGACCAAGTGAAACTCCGGTAAGCTTTCCTGGATCACCCGCAGCGCATGGGTAAAGCTCAGGCGATCCGGGTCCACCCCCACGGTCGTCGCGGCGTCCAGCATCACCCGCCGCACCGCATAATGGGCCAGCAAGAGCGCATACAATTCCTGGATCACGCCCACCGGCTGCTGGCTGCGCAGCGGCCGTCCCGCCAGGCGCTGGTGGGTATCCACCTCATCGATCACGAGTTCAATTTCCAGCGCTCGTGGTAGGCGCAGGCCACCTCGAACGCCGGGGCCACGGTCGGGTCGAGCAGGGTGGTCACCAGCCGATAGTGCGCCCCGTAGCCGGGCAAGGCCGGGTCCGTCAGCGTGTACTCCACAATGCGGACCAGCAGGCGTTCCCCAGCTTTGCGCCGCTGATACGAGGACGGCGCCAGGTGGGCCAGATACGAGCCATCGGGCAAGTTCCGCACGCGGTGCGGCTTGACCTGCGCCGGCAGGCGGCTCAGGACGTAAGCCCCCCGCTGGTGGACCGCGCAGAGCATCTCGTAGTCATGGAACCCCCGGTCCCACATGACCAGCATCTCGGGCGTGACCGAGCGGAGCAGGCGCAAGCCCCCCACACGCTCGCTCGTGTGGATCGGCCAAAACCCGGCGTCGAGCAGCGCATGCGAGCCGACTTCGACCAGATAGACGCCTTGCACCTGCGGAAAGGCTGCCGGACCGCGCGTGCCGTGGAGCCGGCCAAAGGCCCGCACGTTGGCCGCCGTGTCCGGGACGTCTTCCACGGTGCCGTCAATAGCGACCAGCCGCAAGCCAAACAGGAACGCACCGGGGGTTTGGGGCGTGGTCATGGGGACGCAGACGGTGTGAAAGAGGTCGACGAGGGGTCGGGCGCCCAGCTGATAGCGGCGATAGGGGAAGGCACTGTCGCCAGGCAGGACTGGGTCATCGGCGGGGGACAGCAAGCGCAGGGATTTGAAGACGGTGCGAATCACGGCACTAATGGCGATGGAGCCGTAGAGATTCATGGCGATCAAGACCCACACGACGGCGGTCATGGTGAACTTGCGTTCCCGGTCCGCATGGGCGTGATGCGCGGTCAGCACGGTATGAATCGTCGCATTGGTGAGCGTGGCCTGGAGAATATCGACCGTCAACGCCTGGCACAACGTATGTTCCGCGGCAATCTGGCGTATCATGTAGCCCATAGAGGTCGCTCCTGTGGTACCTGCTGATTTCGACACGCAACAGTATGCCTTAGCGTAAGTATTGCGCAACCAGAAGGCGAATCGCTTGGGCACTCGAAAAACGATCACTTTTGACCATCACCGGAGCCAGTTGCTGCGAGGCTAAACTGGGCCAACTGGCGAAGCTCGTGCCGAAGTTCGGTCGTCAAGGGCTCGCATCTGCCGCTCGCTGTCCCATGGTTGCCGGATTCCGTCCCGAATCACCGTGCAGGCGATGCTCGGAACGCGGGATCTGGCGGATCGAAGGCCCTTTCGCCCTGCTTGGGCATTTCGCGAAATGATCAGTTTTGGCGTTCACAAGCGATTCGGCCTGTGATTGCGCAATAGTTACGTTAGAAGCGGCCTCTTCTTATTTGAACGGTATTGTGTCTAGGAAACGTTCTGTGACGCCTTCCGTCACCACAGATCTCCCATTGTTCGTCGGTTAAGTCCTTTCGATGTGTGAGCGTAGCGTACCGGGAGTTTGCGTATACACCCGAGTGATGGTTGTTATATCATGGCGCCGGCCGTTTGTGACTGACATTTACTGAAGGCTTGGACCTGCGACTTTCGGCAGGTCCATACCTGTCATTTCTTACAGGTATGGACCTGGCACAAACGACAGGGGGCGTCCTGTCAGGAGCGAGAGGGCGTTGGGCGGAACCTCGTCTATGGGTACCGTAGGCGAGGACGGCTAGGTCCACGCCGCGGCCTTGACGCACTAGTCCGCGCCTAAAGCGTGCCGGATCGCCCACGCAATCGCTTCGCCGCGGTTGCGCAGGCCGAGCTTGCCATTGATGTTGCTGAGATGGAAGCTCACCGTGCGCTCCATAGCGTCCGCATGCGTCCCTCGGCTACTGCACGTCCGCAGCCGTCTTATGATGGCAAGGAGCATACCCCACTGATAATTGGCCAATCGCCTATGCCAAGGGCTTCACTATAGGTGTTCGCTCTGAGTGCATGACACACATTTGTTCGTCTACCGTATAGCTCCACGCTCAACCATACGTTCGTCGTTAAAGACGCGTGGGGCTGGCGGCGAACCGAGCGTGAGCGGCCGCTTGTGCTTAACGGCTTAACGGCACATCTAAAGACCGCAATTGCTTGCTTGATGATCGTCTTGCGGCGGCGTTGGGGTCGGATGGTAGTAGTTTTTCGTCGCGGCAGCTGTTGATGCGCCCGTCCAAGAATCCAGAATGCCCAGAGCGCACACTAGATCCCGATCAGTAAGACTTCAACGCGACGAAACACCGTCACCCGGCTCTGTTCCCAATCAAACAGCCCACTTTTCGCTGTCTTAAACCCGCACTCTTGCCACCACCGGCAGGCATACTCCGCAAAGCGCTCTTTACAGGCGGGTAAACTCGATACCACAAACCAGATCACGGTCCGAAACCCGGCGCGCATATGGCGATAGATACTCATATTCGTGGTCACGGAGGAGGATTTCCACATGCGTACGTACTGCAAGAATCGTCCCTCTTTGCCGCGCACCTTGAAGCTACGGAGCATCTTCCATCCCTGAGGGGCCTCAATACTCAATATACGTGTCGTTAGCGACCCGAAAGACATAGTGTAGTGGTCCCGGAATCCTAGACAACCCCGTTAGTGGGTATGATGATGTCACAGGAAGGGAACACTACTATGAATCAGCGACGCAGCTTCACACCG
>JBBSGA010000498.1:0-3981 GCA_038254585.1 Chloroflexales bacterium
CTTCTTCGCCCCCGTCCCTTGCGCCTGATACGGCACATAGAAAAGCCCCTGCGCTTGCTGGTTAATTTTGCCCGTGAACGACAGCACCAGCGTGTGCGCCCCCGCCGGCAATTCACTCCCCGCCGCCAGCGTCAACGTCTCCTGCAGCGGTTCCATCTGCCCCAGATCCGGCGGATGCGCGACCACTAGCGACGCAGCGATGCCCCGTGAGTGGTTCAGCGCACGATAGAGCTGCAGGCTCTCTGTTCCCAGCTCGACCGCCCTCGGCGTTTCCAGCAGGTTCAGCTCCAGCATGCCGCGCCCGAGGAGCGCCCGGGCGCGCAGGAGCCGCTGGTCCGGCGCCGCATCGGGAGCATCCGCCGGCACAGCGGCAAGCGCCATATCGAGCCACCGCCACCACTCGCTGAAATGACTCCGCAGAAACCAGAAGCGTCCCAGCGCTCCGACCAGGCTCAGTGCCAGGTCCGGCGCGTTTCCTGCCAGCGCCCACTGCAACGCCGCGCGCAGATTATCGTGGTCGGCCTCCAGTTGAGCCAGCCCTGTCACCTGGCCCGAGCTGTACAGCTCGGGCTCGATGCGCTCGGCAAGCTGCTGATAGTAGGCGGCGTGCCGCTGCTCGATCTGCGCGCGCTCATCATCGGCTGGCGCACCACCTCTGGCACCGGACAGACGCTCGAGAGCGTACTCGCGGACCGTCTCGAGCATGCCGAAGCGCCGCTCGCCGGCGACCTCGCCGAGCTGCTGGACCAGGCTTGCATCCAGCAGCGCCGCCATGTTGGTCAAGACATCCAGCTGTTGTGCAGGGTCACAGACGGCCTCGGCAGCGTCCATCGTCCAGCTGCCACCGAACACCCCCAACCGCCGCAAGAGGGTCTGTGTGTCTGCTCCCAACAGCGTATAACTCCACTCGATCGTGGCACGGATCGTTCGTTGACGCGCCGGGAGGTTGTGCGGGCCTCCCATGAGCAGGTCGAGCTGGCCGGGAGCCGAGGGGGCGAACCAGCGGCTGAGGGCCGAGGAGCTCTGCTGGAAGCGCCGCAGTAAGGCCGGTAGGCTGAGGACGTTGCTGCGAGCGGCGGCAAGCTCGATCGCCAACGGGAGGCCGCCCAGCCGGACACAGACCTCGGCAATGGCCGGAGCGTTCGCGGCAGTCAGGACAAAGTCAGGAAAGGCGTCCTGAGCGCGCTGGACGAACAGCTCCACTGCCGGGGAGCGGGCGAGCAGCGCGAGGTCCGCACACTGGTTGAGGTCAGGCACCTCCAGAGCACCGACGAGGAGCCTGCGCTCGCCGCGCACATGCAGCACCATACGACTGGTCACGAGCAGCTTCAGCCCAACACTGGTGAGCAGGAGCTCACCGAGCAGGGGAGCCGCGGCGACGAGATGCTCAAAATTGTCCAGCACCACCAGCACGGCCGTATCGCGCAGACGGGTGGTCAGCCGGTCTCTGAGGGACTGGCCTCCCGTCTCCACGACGCCCAGTGTCTGGCCGATGGCGCTAAGGACGTGCGCGGCATCGGAGAGTGCGGCGAGCGAGACCAGATACACGCCATTAGGAAAGGCAGGCGCCGCCTGGCGGGCCGTGTGGAGCGCGAGCCGCGTCTTCCCGATCCCCCCCGGTCCGACCAGGGTCAGCAGGCGGACCTGTGGATCGAGCAGCATCCGCTGCACCGCTCCGACCTCACGCTCGCGTCCGACGAACGGCGTGAGGTCTGGAGGCAAGTTGGTGCGCGGAATGAAGCCCGGTTCTGCAGGCGCCGGCGGCAGTGGATAGCGGCGCGCTGCCGCCTGGAACATGGTCCGCTCGGAGCTGCTCAGACCAAGCCCCGTGATCAGCCGGTCGAGGGTGGTGCGTTGCGGCGCGCGGCGCTCGCCGGACTCAAGCGCCTGGATGCCACGCACGCTGAGGGCAGCACGCTCTGCCAGCTCCTGCTGCGTCAGCCCGGCGGCGAGCCGCAGGCGGCGCAAGAGATCCCCAAACGCTGCATCGTGCGGTATGGCCACGCGTGTCACCTCTCTCGACCATGCTCGACCTGTCGGCTGGCCTGCTCCGCTGCTCCGTCAGGGTGATCATAGCATGCGCGTCCTTGTGCATGGAAACGCGCGTGTGGTTGTGCGTGTTGTGCGTGGTCAGCTCGACTCGGCCCCGGTAGACTTCGCCCATGAGGCCAAGTCTCACGTGTGCAGCGAGCAATGAACATGAAGCTTTCACGGAGACCAAAAAATAATGTCAACACCCACGTCCAGCTCAATCCGCAAACCCATTCGCATCGGCCTGCTCGGGGCCGGAAACTGGGCGCTCCACGGCCATGTTCGCGTGCTCAATCTCTTGCCCGACTATGAGCTGATTGCCGTCTACGCGCGCCGGCGCGAGGCGTCCGAAAAGGCCGCGAAGGACCATGGCTTCGGCTACGTCGTCGACACCGTCGAGGAAGTGGTGAACCATCCGGAGGTGGATCTCGTGGTCGTCGCAACCCTCGCGCTCCAGCATGCGGATGGCGTCCGCGCCGCGCTTGCGGCCGGCAAGGATGTGTATTGCGAATGGCCACTGGCCACCACGACCGCGGTTGCGCAGGAGCTGGTCGCGCTCGCACAGAACACGGGGGTTCGCCATGTCGTCGGCCTCCAGCGGCGGCTTGCGCCTCACAATTGCTATGTGAAGGATCTGCTCGATCAGGGCTTCGTGGGCAAGCTCCGCTCGGTTCGCATCCACGTGAGCGTCAATTTTTTTGGCGGCCGGAGCAGGAAGGCACACGCATGGACGGCACAGGCAGAGCATTTTACCCACGTCGTTTCAATTTACGCCGGGCACTTCCTCGAGATGATGTTCACGGCCGCTGGCTGGCCGAGCGACATTTCCGCGCGCCAGCTGAATCAGTTCCCAGTTGTCACGATTGAGGAAACCGGGGAGGTTATCGAGGCCACCAGCCTCAACCAACTCGTGCTGATCGGCCGCATCGGCGAAAGCACTGCCCTGTCCGCGCATATCGAAGGCGGCAAGCAGCATGGATCGGGCGTCCAAATCGACATCACCGGCCAGGACGGCGACCTGCGCATTACCAACCGCTCGGCCTTCGGCGGTGTCGGCGATGACTACGTGGTCGAAGGAGCCACGGGCGACCGCCAGGCGCTTGAGGTGATGCCGGTGCCAGCATCCTATGACTCGTTTCCGGGGTCGGGCTTGCCGTCCTCCGTGCTCGAACTGGGGGAGCTCTATGCCGCGTATGCCCGCGACGTCACCGTCGGCACGCACACCGCGCCGACATTCGAGGACGCACTGCGCATGCACACGCTGTTGGATGCCATAGCCGTATCCACAACGACGGGCAATCGGGGCGCCCTCTGAACGCGCGAAGCGCGTCCTGCCACCCGAGGCACTGCGCAGCGAACGGCGCCTGGCGTCCGCGCTTCGCCTCGCTCCTGACGTCCGCGCCAGCTGTCGTGGAGACGGAGCATGCCACAGGAGGACGTTGCGCATACAACCCAAGCCAGCAATGCTCCCGTGAGGATCTCGTTGGAGGTTCGGGGTCGACCGCTCGGGTCAAGCGCTAGCGCCGCACCCTCACCGAAGCGCCATCATGAAGGAAAACACGTGAGCCAAACTGATCACCATGCGGCGACCGTCACACCACGGACACTCCGCGACCGGATTGGCCTCTCCATCGGGGATCGCGATCCTCCAGCTCTGGTCCGGCTGATCGAGGAGGCTGAGGCGGCCGGCGTCGAACAGGTGTGGATGGGTCAGGGGCCGGTGTCGCAGGATACACTGACGGTCTATGCGGTCGCACTGGGACGGACCGAGTGGATCCGGCTCGGAATATCGGTCGTGCCGACCTATCCGCGGAATGTGTCAAGCCCTTTGAGACAGGTATTCGTTCGATTTAGGGAGCAGGTTCTGGGTCTGCGGGTGAAACGAACCTGGCCGCTCACAGCATAGCCGCTGCCCTTCCCGCGTCAAGGGGCCGCTCCGCTGTTCCCCCC
>JBBSGA010000499.1:0-3933 GCA_038254585.1 Chloroflexales bacterium
CATACGTGGAAACGAAAGAAAGGTGTTCCGATTGACCTGCACGTGCTCTCTTGGCGTTCTTGGCGGTTAACGATCTCCGTGTGAGGGGCTATGTTCAACTTTCCATTATGGCCGCAGCAAGCTTCCGCCCAGGCGCGACAGGTCGATCTACTCTATATCTACCTGCTCCTGCTCAGCGGAGCCATCACCTTCGCCATCTTCCTGCTGATCATCTATTTCTCGGTCAAGTACCGGCGCGGCTCGACGGCCATCCGCACGAATCCGCCGCGCGGCCATAATCTGCTCGAGTGGACCTGGATCGTCGTCCCACTTGGCCTGGCCCTCTTCACCTTTCTGCTGGGCGCCGTGGTCTACATCCGCATGGAGCGGCCACCGAGCGGCGCGATGGAGATCAACGTTATCGGCAAGCAGTGGATGTGGAAGACCCAGCATCCCACCGGGCAGCGCGAGATCAACGAGCTGCACGTTCCTGCCGGGCGCCCGATCAAGCTGACGATGGCCTCGCAGGACGTCATCCATAGCTTCTACATTCCGGCGTTCCGCATCAAGCAGGACGTACTGCCCGGGCGCTACACGACGATCTGGTTCACACCGACCAAGACCGGCACCTACTATCTGCACTGCGCCGAGTACTGTGGGACGTCGCATGCCGAAATGGGCGGCCACGTGATCGTCATGGATCCTGCCGACTACGAGCGCTGGCTCGCGGGCGGCAGCCAGCAGCAGGGCCTGGCCCAGGAAGGTGCCGCTCTCTTCCGCCAGTACGGCTGCAGCGGCTGTCATGGCACCAATGCAACGGTGCACGCGCCCAAGCTCGAAGGTGTCTACGGGCGGCCGGTGCCGCTGGAAGGCGGCCACACCGTCGTCGCCGACGACCAATACATCCGCGACTCGATCCTCCTGCCCCGGAAGGATATCGCGGCCGGCTATCCCCCGATCATGCCCTCCTTCCAGGGCCAGGTTACCGAGGAAGATCTGTTGAAGCTCATCGCCTATATCAAGTCCATAGGTGTTGCTGAAAGTACCGGGAGCCAGCCATGAGCGCAATCGCCGTCCGGCCGCCGCTGCGGAGAAACTACCTGAACATCAGCTACACGGCCAAGTCGTGGCTGCTGACGCTCGATCACAAGCGCATTGCCATTCTCTATATGGTGTCGATCACCTTCTTCTTCGTCATCGGCGGTCTCGCCGCCACGGTGATCCGTATCAACCTGCTCACGCCCCAGGGCAACCTGGTCGCGAACGACACCTACAACAAGCTCTTTACGGTTCACGGCGTGGTGATGGTCTGGTTCTTCCTGCTGCCGTCGATTCCGACGGTGCTGGGCAACTTTTTGCTGCCGCTGATGATCGGCGCGCGCGACCTGGCCTTCCCACGCCTCAACCTCGCGTCGTGGTACGTCTTCATGGTCGGAGGTCTGTTTACGCTCTGGGCCGTGATCAGCGGCGGCGTCGACACGGGCTGGACCTTCTATACGCCCTATTCGACCAACTTCGCCCAGACCAACGTGATGCTGACGCTGGCGGGTATCTCGGTCGTCGGCTTCTCGTCGATCTTCACGGCGATCAACTTCATCGTCACGACCCACAAGATGCGCGCGCCCGGGCTGACCTGGTTCCGGCTGCCGCTCTTCGTCTGGTCCAACTACGCCACCGCGCTGATCATGCTCCTGGCGACGCCGGTTCTGGCGATGGCGCTGATCCTCCTGATGGTCGAGCGCATCTTCCGCATCGGCATCTTCGATCCGACCCTGGGCGGCGACCCGGTGCTCTTCCAGCACCTCTTCTGGTTCTACTCGCACCCGGCCGTCTACATCATGATCCTGCCGGGGATGGGCGTCGTCAGCGAGCTGCTGCCCTGTTTCGCGCGCAAGCAACCCTTTGGCTATAAGTTCATCGCCTACGCCAGCCTGGGCATCGCCTTTATCGGCTTCCTGGTCTGGGGCCACCATATGTTCATCGCCGGCCAGTCGATCTATGCCAGCCTGACCTTCTCGGTGCTGAGCTTCATTGTCGCCATACCCTCGGCGATCAAGGTTTTCAACTGGACGGCGACGCTCTATAAAGGCTCGATCTCCTTCACGACGCCGATGCTCTATGCGCTGGGCTTTATCGGCCTCTTCACGATCGGCGGCCTCACCGGGCTCTACCTGGCGACGCTGCCGGTGGACGTGCACGTCACCGACACCTATTTCGTCGTGGCGCACTTCCACTACATCATGGTCGGCGGCATGGTCTCGGCCTATCTCGGCGGGATCCATTTCTGGTGGCCGAAGATGACGGGCCGCATATATCCCGAGGGCTGGGGTCGGGCCGCGGCGATCTTGCTCTTCTTTGGCTTCAATCTGACCTTCTTCCCGCAGTTCATCCTCGGCTACCTGGGCATGCCCCGGCGCTACCATGCCTATCCGCCCGAGTTCCAGGTGCTCAACGTCATGTCGACCGCCGGGGCTTCGATCCTCGCCCTCGGCTATGCCCTGCCGATCTTCTACCTGGTCTGGTCCCTGAAATACGGCCGCCTTGCCGAGTCGAACCCCTGGCGTGCGACGGGCCTGGAGTGGCAGACCACGTCGCCGCCTCCCAAGGACAACTTCGAACGCCTGCCGATCGTAACCGAAGAGCCGTACGCCTACTCGCCCGACGCCGAAGACGAGGCGCACGACTTCATACCGCAGGGGGCTCAAGTTGGCTAAGGCATACCCGAGCGCCGGCCATCACGCCGCGCACCAGTTCGAGAACGTCGAGCAACAGCATGATACCAGCACGTTCGGCATGTGGGTTTTCCTCTCGACCGAGGTGATGTTCTTCGGTGCCCTTTTCGGCGCGTTCGCGGTCTACCGCTATCGCTACCCCAATGCCTGGGGTGTCGGCAGCCACCACCTCAATGAGCTTTTCGGCGGGGTCAACACCGCCGTGCTTCTGACCAGCAGCCTGGCCGTCGCCCTGGCCGTGCGTGCCGCGCAGGAGGGCAAATCGCGCACCGTCGTCCGGCTCCTGCTCGTCACCGTCGCGATGGCCTTCGTCTTCCTGGTGATCAAGGGCATGGAGTACTACGGCGAGTACCGGGAGGGCCTGATACCGCTGCTCAATTTCACCAATCCCGACCCGGCTATTCAGAACGCCGATCCGGGCAAGGTCCAGCTCTTCATGGTCTTCTACTTCGTCATGACCGCGCTGCATGGGCTGCATGTGCTGGGCGGCATCGGGCTGCTCAGCACGATCGCCTTCTTCGCCCACCGCGGCAAGTACACTCCCGCCTACAATACGCCGGTCGAGCTGGCCGGCCTCTACTGGCACTTCGTCGACCTTGTGTGGGTCTTTCTCTTTCCGCTGCTCTATCTTGCAGGAGCGCATCAATGAGCGAGCATCACGCCGAGCACCATATCCTGCCGGTCAGGACCTACGTTCTGGTCTACGTCGCGCTGATGATCCTGCTCGCGGCGACGGTCGGCGCGGCCTTCGTCGACCTTGGGCCGCTCAACCTCGTCGTCTCGCTGCTGATCGCGGCGGCCAAGGCGATCCTGATCGTGCTCTTCTTCATGCACATCCGCTATAGTAATCGCCTGACGATGCTCTTCGCCGGGATCGGCTTCTTCTGGCTGATTATCCTTTTTACGCAGACGCTGGCCGACTACCTCACGCGCAACTGGCTCGGCATCGCGGGGCATTAACTCCGGTTCAGTCGTGTAAAAAGCCGTCCACGAATGCGAACACGAATACACGAATAGAGCGACACATTATTCGCGTATTCGTGCCGTATTCGTGGACGGCTCGGTCCTATTCATACCCGATTAATACCTGAATCTTCGTTATAGCGTCTCTACTACCAGCCGGCGTTGGGCGAATAACAGGGACCGATCGCTCATACCGTATGCGGTTTATCGCCCCAGACGACGGCGGGATCGTCCCACAGCAGCGAGAACACGCCGGCAA
>JBBSGA010000500.1:0-3843 GCA_038254585.1 Chloroflexales bacterium
ACTGCAAGACGAGCCTTCTCGCAGCGCAAGGCTGGTAAGGTCCCGGCAAGAAGAGCCGGTAGGAGAGGGTCGCGGTGGAGGGCGTGCGAGCGCTAGAGCCGACGACTACTGAGGACCGAGGGCTTGCCTGGTCAGGGATGACGCGGCAGGCGTGAGCAGCGCAGGCGCCATAATTGTGGATCGATAGCGAATCAGTATGAGCTTGGCGGGCATCCTCGCAGGGCGCACAGGTGTGTGTGGAGCGCGCTGGACCCACCCCGTACCATCCCGAACCGGGTCGTGCAACGGCGCAGCGCCGAGGGTACTGGGGAGATGACTCCCTGGGAGACGAGGTCCATGCACCTGCGCCAGTGAGAAGAAATGGCTGGATCTGCAAGGATCCGGCCATTTCGCTTTTAACGGATTGGCGAGCGCTGAGACTACTCAGCTACGCTTCGTAGCCCCTGCATTTCCTCCAAAAGTATGATCATGGCCTCCTCGTTGACGGCATAACACGTCATGTGGCCGTCCCGCTCGGCCCCGATAATCCCGACGCGCCGGAGAACGGCTAAATGCTGGGAGATTGTCGCCTGCGCTCGTCCAAAACGGACTACCAGGTCGTTGCCGATGCAGCCGGGATGCTCGACGATGTAGTGCATGATGGCGAGGCGCACAGGATTACCCAGCGCCCGCATCATATCCGCCGTGCGCTCCTGCTTGGGGGTTGGCACGATGATCTCCATCGTCGCGCCATAGTGTCCATTATTGAGGCCGGCTCGCCGGCCCGTGGGAACCCGCTACTCGGCAAACGGGCGCTGGGGCTTGGCGATCGTCGGGGCAATCTTGCGCCCCCGGATCGTCGTACGCTTAAGCGCCCGAATTACTCTCTCCGCAAGATTCTCAGGCACTTCGACGAATGAGAAACGCTCGTAAAGATCGATGGCGCCAATGGCACGCCCCGGAACGCCCGCCTCATTGGCAATCGCACCGACGATGTCTGCCGGTCGGACATTGTCATCACGGCCGATGTCGAGGTAGATACGGGTCATGCCGCGGTCGGGCCCGAAGCGGCCGGCCGACCGCCGTGCAGGCCCTTCGCCGCGACTGGTACGGCGCTCGTCACGGCGCTCGTCGAACTCCTCTTGAGCGAGTTTGTCCTCCTGCTCGCCCTCTGGCTCGCTCAGAAGCAGCTTAAAGGCGGCGGCTGCGAGATCGACGGGATCATATTCCTCGCCGAGCTCTTCGACCATGATCGTATAATTCTCATAGCCGCCCGCCGCGATCGTCTCACGCAGCGACTCTTTAAATGCCTCACGGCGGCGCGCGATCACATCCGCGATCGTCGGCAGCCGCATCCGCTGAATGGTGCTATTGGTTACTCGCTCGATGATGCGCAGGAGCCGACGCTCGCGCGGCGTTACGAGCGTGACGGCGACACCGGCCCGCCCGGCTCTCCCGGTGCGTCCAATACGATGGACGTAGCTTTCGGGGTCGAGTGGAATGTCATAGTTGATCACGTGGGACACATGCTCGATGTCGAGCCCGCGCGCAGCTACATCGGTTGCGACGAGTATCTCGACCTGGGTCGAGCGGAAGCGGCCCATAACGCGGTCACGCTGAATCTGGGTCAAGTCCCCGTGCAGGGTTTCGGCAGGATAGGCGCGTGCCGTGAGGCGCTGGCCGAGATCGTCCACGGCGCTCTTGGTCCGGCAAAAGATGATGGCGGATGTTGGCGCCTCATAGTCGATCACGCGCGCCAACACTTCGAACTTGTCCCGTCCGCCAACCTCATAGTAGACTTGGCGGATCTGCGGCACAGTCATCTGCTCCGCCTCGACCGAGATCCGCTCGGGCGTCTTGAGGTAACGCTTGGCCAGGCTGGCGATCGGCGCCGGTATCGTGGCCGAGAAGAGCATCGTCTGACGTGTCGGCGACGTCTCCTGCAAGATCGCCTCGATATCCTCGATGAAGCCCATGTCGAGCATTTCGTCGGCTTCGTCCAGCACAACGGAACGCACATCGCCGAGCTTCAGCGTGCCCCGATGGATATGGTCGAGCACACGTCCCGGCGTGCCGACGACGATCTGAACCCCGCGCTCCAAGGCCCGAAGCTGGCGGTGAATCGGCTGTCCGCCGTAGACTGGCAGGATCGAAACGGACGCGTACTTACCGTACGACTGAAACGCTTCGGCCACTTGCACCGCCAGCTCACGCGTCGGGGTGAGAACCAGCGCCTGAGGGTGCGCTACGGTTCGGTCGAGTGTCTGAATAATCGGGAGAGCAAAGGCTGCCGTCTTGCCGGTGCCGGTCTGGGCCTGGGCAATGACGTCGGCGCCTTCCAGCACGCGCCGGATTGTGCGCGCCTGAATAGGCGTCGGCTCTTCGTAGCCGAGCTCCGAGATAGCCCTAAGGATAGGCTCGTCGAGCCCAAGCTCTTCAAACGTTGTCATCGGCGTCCCTTGAACCGGAGGCCGCATCCGGCTCCCGGTGAGTATAGTCTCCATTGTACACGATGCCGTCGCCGGTCTGACGGGTCCCTATGCTATACTAACCGCCTTATCAGGCTTACCAATGGGCTGCCGGCGCGCGGCGGCCGTGGAGAAACCGCTATGCCTGTTGTGGCAGTTATCGGCGGGCAGTGGGGCGATGAAGGCAAAGGCCGGATCGTCGATCTGCTCGGCCAGCGCGCACAGATCGTCATTCGCTATAGTGGCGGAAACAATGCCGGCCACACGGTGATCAATGATCTCGGAACCTTCAAGCTCCATCTGGTGCCCGCGGGCATCTGCCAGCCTTCAACCATCAATATCATCGGCAGTGGCGTCGTGCTCGATCCCGCCGTTCTCCTCGACGAGATGGCGATGCTAGAGGCTGCAGGAGTGACGCTTGACAAGCTGTATATCAGCGATCGTGCGCACGTCATCATGCCCTATCACCTCCTCCAGGATCGCCTGCAAGAATCGCTGCGCGGTGACGACAAGATCGGTACCACTGGACGCGGCATCGGCCCGGCGTACAGCGACAAGATGGAGCGCATGGGCATTCGAATGGGCGACCTCCTGCATGAGCAGACGTTGCTCCAGCGCTTTGCGCGTGTGCTCGACCATAAGAACCGGCTGCTTCAGTCCTACGGCGGCAGCGATCAGTCGCTCCACGAAACGTACCTCCAGTTCCTCGAGTATGGGCGCAAGCTGCGCGACCGGATTGTGCCGACCCATTCTATGGTACAAGCCGCCGTCCGCCGGGACGACTGCATCCTGCTGGAGGGCGCGCAGGGTGTGCTGCTTGATATCGACTGGGGGAGCTATCCGTACGTTACCTCCTCTTCGCCGGGCGCTGCAGGCGCCTGCCAGGGTGCCGGAATCGGCCCGCGCGATCTCGATCTGGTGGCAGGGGTCTTCAAGGCCTACGCCACCCGTGTAGGCGAGGGCCCTTTCCCGACAGAGCTGACCAATGCCCTGGGCGAGCATATTCGCGAGCGTGGGCATGAGTTTGGGACGCTGACGGGCCGGCCGCGGCGCTGCGGTTGGTTCGACGCGGTCGCCGCGCGCTACGTCAGGGAGCTCAACAGCCTTGATCAGCTGCTGGTCACGAAGCTGGACGTGCTGGACGATCTAGATCATGTGAAGATTTGTACCGGCTACCGTCTCCATGATACGGTCATCGACTACCCACCGAGCTCAGCTGCGATTCTTGGCCAGGTCGAGCCAATTTATGAAGAATGGCAAGGATGGCGCCAGCCCACGACCGACTGCCGTAGGTATGCGGCACTGCCACCTGCGGCGCGACACTACCTCGATCGTCTCGAGGAGCTGGTCGGGGCCAAAATAGGCTTAGTATCGGTAGGGCCGGAGCGGGACCAGG
>JBBSGA010000501.1:0-3842 GCA_038254585.1 Chloroflexales bacterium
AAGGACGGGCCGAGCGACCAAGCAGCACATCTTGTCAAGGGCAGGACTGCTAAACAGTGCCCGCCGTACCTAGCCCATGTTTCCTAGCCCATGTTTCCTAGCCCAGAGCGGCGTTCCTCTAGGCGAACGTCAAGACCATGTCGCGCGCGCAATCACACAAGCGGCGTGTGCAGTCGTGGATCGCCGAGTTCACGGGCGGCCTCCAGGACGAGCGTCCGGTCGTGCGGCGCCGCCAGATCGGTCAGCAACGGCCCGACGACGCGCGCGTCTTTCCTCCGGGCGAGGCCGAGTATCGCCTCCCCTTTGGTGTCTGCGTCCTCGTCCGCCAGTCGCCGCGCCAGCGCCTCGCTGACGGCGGGCGTGTTGGCGTCGGTCTGCGACCCCAGGCCAAAGGTGGCCCAATCGCGGAGGTCGGGATCAGCGTCGGCGGAGAGGTCGATGAGCTCCTCGATCGCCGCGGGAGCGTCGAAGCCGCCCACGGCGACCGCCACGGCCAAGCGAACCGACGGAGCGGGATGGTCGCGCAGCCGGGCCAGCGGCGGCACGGCTCGCGGGTCCCGGTGGTGGCCCAGAGCGGTACAGGTGGCTGCGAGCACCATCTCCTCCCGTTCGCGCTCGAGCAGGCGCAGCAAGGCGGCAACCGCCTCCTCGTGGCAGGTCTTCGGCGTCGTCTAACCCTGGCCGAGAACGTCGGCACCCAACTCGCGTTCTGGCGGCGCCGCGGCGACCAGGAGAGCCAACGCCGCATCCCGTACATCTTCAGTGCCGAAATCCTGCAGTGCCCGCACCGCATCCCAGCGCGACTCGTCGTCGGCGGCGGTGAGCGCCCGCCGTACCAGCGCCGGGACATCGGGGGTCCCGGCGACTTGGTCCCCTTCCGGAGCTGCAGGCGGCGAGCACGATGTTGTTGCCGCGTTTGCGGTCGCCAGTCTCATCGCTAATCAGGACGCCGCCAGCGTGGGGAGCAAGCTCCGAGTGCGCCTGCCACACCTGCAAGCGCCGCCAGTTGAGCGCGTCGGAGTCCCAGGGCGCAGCGTGCAAGAAGTGGTGCAGCCGCTGCCGCTCGGCGGCAGAACAATTCGCTAAACCGGGCCCAAAAGTTGTCGACGGCCTCGGTCGTGGGTTGCACGGGCTTACGTGGCGTCGCCATTGGAGCCTCCAGAGTGGAACTGTTGCAGCGCCGAGCATGTCCGCACAACCGGTGCCCGAAATTGACCAACCAGCGTTAGGAACGACTTTGCTCGACCAGCGAAACCATGATCTATGCTGCCATTAGCGGGCTCATGCTACGCCGACTCGCCCATGCTGACGCATTCTCAGACAGCTTCTAGTCCCGCTCGCCGTCAACCAAAGGTGGTGCTCACCGGCACCGACCTCCCGGGCGTCTCGGCGCGCCGTGGCACCTTCGTGGGCAGGCGAGGCGGAGGCGCTGACCTTCGCCAAGAAGACAGGTGCGGACCTGCTGCTCGTGGACGACCGGCGGGCACGTCTGTATACCGCCCCTTCGTGAGTGCCGAGCACGGGCACGCTCGGTGCGCTCCGCCTGGCGCGAGAGCGGCGGCTGCAGGTACATCGTGGCTTCGACTTAGCGCTTGCTAGGGAACCAGGTGCGCCGGGGGTAGGTACCCGCTGCAACGCTTCGGTTGTTCAAGGTGTATCCGTAGGGATTGGTCGCCTCCTCCAACTCCGTTGGAGAGCGCGGGGCGTAAACGGCAACGTCCGGCGCTGGCGACGAAGTGTAGAACCAACTGGGTACAGCCAGCCAGATATACTTATCGATTGGCTGATCAATGTTCCGATCCATGCCGTTTTGAAAGTATTGGTATGCTTGGCCGTTGCTCGCCGGGGGAACCCAGGTATATGCCAGAGCAGGCGAGTCCCAGATGCCCCACGGCGGCGCGTGGTCGTAATAGCAGGTGCCGCCTCCACAGCCCGCCTGGAGCCGGTCGTCGTGACGTGGAAACAGATCGCCAGTCCGCTGCAGCTGCGCTGCCTGCCAGACGGCGTTGACGAGTTCCTGCACATACACTTCGCCGATCGTGCCCTTGCTGACTGGGGAGTAGCGTTGATCGGCCTCAGTTTCGAGCCCCGTAAGGTGCTGGGTCACCGCCCGATCCCAGCGATTACCCCATTGCCGATAGTAGCGAATCACGACCCGAAGGTAGTTGTGTAAGTTCGTTAAAGGATCGAAGGGGTTCTCCTCGGCGTAGCTATTGGCTCCGGTGAGCTGGGTCAGACCCTGCTCGCCGGACGGCGAGTCCGGTACGATAAAGGCCTGGCCGACGCCTTCAATCGCGACCACGCCCAACAGGATGTTTTCGAAGAGCGGCACCTCGCCTTGGTTCAGCAAGCCCGCGTTCTGCGCGTCCTCGACGGCACGCTTGACCTGTGGCAGCCACTGCAAGGCCACCTTGGCCTCGTAATACTGGTTGGGATGTCTGGGCACATTGCTGAACGGCTGGGGACCAGCGATGGCTTGCGCGACAGTGGGAGGATTAGGTGCGCTCACGACCAGCCGCAGGTCGTCCAGGTACACTGTCGGTTGGGCGTGACCGGCCGCGTCCTGGAGGATGAAACCGGTGATGACTCGCTTCATGCCCCCTAGATCGGCGAGCGGAACGCGCACCCGCCGGCGCTCCCCAGCCAGGATCGCACCGCCGTCAATGTACCGGTCAATCGAAAGGGCATTGGCAGTGACTTGACCGGTGGCGTCATTGATGTGCACCGTTAGCTCCTGCCCGGAGGAGGCGCCGCCATCGAGGTAGAACTGGAGCGAGTCATACCCGACGGTATCAATCCCGGTGCTGTTGTGCAGATTCAGACCGCCGTAGGCGGCCGTGATTGTGAAGCCGAGCGGCACCGAGCCAGCGTACGACGGGTTCGAGGCAGAACCCTGCACCGTGGTATCCGAGGACCAGTTTTCCCAGGGGACAGCAGGGATGTAATGGTGGAGCTGGTCCGAGCGCCTCGTCACCCCGTCACTGCCTCCCTCAGGCAAGGCCGCGGCGGCCGCAACCTCGACGGAGGAAAAGGACCCGGCGAGGGATCCATTCAATGACATAAACGTTGCCATCAAAATCACGGCAGGTACAATGCCGCGCTGGAAACTGTGTTGGACGCGCATTACCTTACCTACCATCTCTCTATACAGTGGCAGCGGGAGTGCTGTACACGTGCATGCCAAAGTAGGCATATTCGAGCAGTCCTCGAACGTGCACTTGACGTTGCATCGACGTAGCACACAGGCCGCGAGCGCTGCCGCCCGTTTGACCGCCACGTTTCGATGAGGAATCAAATGGGCGCGTGACGGACTACTACACATTAACTCGGCAAGATTACGGGAGACATTACGCAATACTTGCGCTTGCTCGGTGTATTCGGCAGTGTAAAGTGGGCTCTGGTGCAGGAAGATGGGCCTAGCTGGAGACGTTGATACTACAGCCTCAGTTGACGGCGAGTGGGTGAGGGGCGAGACTTCCCGGTCTCGAGGGTGACCGGAGCTGTCGTGATGGAGGAGGAGCTGACTGACTGGCCGGCGCCGTCTGCCGCTATCTCACCTGGTACAGGCGCGAGGAAGGCCAGCCGCCAACGCGGGCGCACCGCCCCCCGTGCATCCCCACCTGCTGCGCCACGCCCGGGTGCGCCAGCTTGTCCGTACGACTAAGAGCTTGCGGCTGGCCCAGAAGCAGGCCGGCTGGTCCCGGCTGCAGATGGCCTACCTCACCATCGGCGACGACGAGGCGCGGGAATTGATGCGTGGAGTGATAGAATAGCTCGGCAGTCCCGAGCAGCACGTCGCGGGCATTCCGGTCACGGACAGGGAAGGGTGCTGCCCCGATGGC
>JBBSGA010000502.1:0-3828 GCA_038254585.1 Chloroflexales bacterium
GCCCGGCGCCCCCAGGGGGGGGGGGGGCCGGGGGGGCACCCGCGGGGGCCGCGGATGCCCGGGGGGCCGCGGAGGGCGGGGGGGGGGGGGCACGGGGGGCGGCCCCACTGCTGGGTAGCCGTTCTCAGCCGATGCACCAGGTGGCGTCGTTGACGAGCTCCAGCTTGCCGCTCGCCGCCGACCGGATGCCCGCATCCAGGATCGCCATCACCTCCACGTTCTGCCACGGGTCCAATGTTGGATGCAGTGGCTCGCCGGTCTCGAGATGGTGGATGAATTCCTCCGCCGGCGTCGCCCGGCCTGCCGGCAGCGGCTCGCCCTCGACAACCTGGTCCGGATCCGTCTGGCCATGGCCGCGGCTGGTGTAGACTTCGACGACCTGGCTGCGCTGCCCGCCCTCGGCACCGGGCGGGCTGGCGACCACCAACGCCCCGCGCTCGCCGTAGGCAATCGGACCTGTCGGGAGCCCAACGTTCCAGGTTGTCCACGTGCCTTCCAGAATCGCCAGCGCGTGCGGGAACCGGACGGTGATGACCGCGTTGTCCTCGGCGCCTCCGTAGTGGCTGTGGAGGTTCGCTTTCAGCCCCGTGGCCGCGACGGCCTGTGTGTCCAGAAACCAGCGCGACAGGCAAGCGCCGTAACAGCAGTAGTCCAGCAGCGCGCCGCCGCCGGGCGCCGCTTGATGCCACCATTCGGCCCCTTTCTCGGCATCCGTATAGGCGTCGTCGCCGGCATGATACGCCAGCGGCCCCGTGCTGCCGCCGTTGCGCCACTTGACCTCCCACACGTCGCCGATCGTGCCGTCGTCGATGAGCCTTTTCATCGTCCGGACCGCGGGCGACCACGTCGTCGGCCAGTTGACCATGAGCGCGACGTTGTTGGCCTGCGCGGCACGCGCCATCCGCAGAGCATCGGCTAGGCTGGCGGCCATCGGCTTCTCTGTGACAATGTTGATCCCTTTGTCGGCAACCGCCTCGACCACCTCGGCATGCCGCGCGTTTTCGGGACAGCAGACGAGGATATCGACCTGCTCCTGATCGAGCAGCACATGATAATCGTCGTAGACCTTCGGGATTCCCGTCACCTCCTGAGCCCGCTTCAGGTTTGCCCTGCGCGAAGACGGTTTATCCGTACGCGTCGGGAGCTCGGGGATCGTGTCGGCACAGGCTACCCATGCGACATTCGGCAGCTTAGCAAACGCGTCGAGCAGGCTGTTGACGTGCATGTGGGCAAAGCCGATGGCACCCAAACGATAGGTTCGTGGCATAGAGATGGCTCCTTTGTGCCCTCTTCGCCCCGCGTGTGCGTACACCATGCGTAGCGCGCGGCACCTGCGAGGCAGTCGTATTGTCGATAGGGTAATGGCGAAAGCGCTGCAGCGCAAGCGGTGGCCTCGACCTACCGCCGCTTGCGTGACATAGAATCGGCTCCAAAGTCCGGCCCATCCGGGTGCGCCGGCGGCGATCTTGGCGGACGTTGGAACGGGGTTGTCGCGAGAGAGAACGTAGAGTAGGCTATCCGATGAACATTCACACCGGCAGGCCTGACAGTTGCTCGGCAATTCAGACAAACCACAGACGTACAAAGGACACGCGGCAGCATGTACGCACTCAAAAGCGAATCCCTCGAAGTATCTATTCTCAACCCATCGGCGGATCAGGAGCGTCTTGGCCCCCGCTACTGCACGGGCGGCTATATTTATCAGGTCGTGGACATCCGGCATGGGGCTCTGCTGTCTGGACCGACCTACCCCGAGAGCTTCAACTGGTTCGACGGACAGGGCATTCCGGATGCCTTCAACCTCAGTCCACTGCGCGCGCCGGCTGCTCCCGGCCCCGCTGCCTTGATCATTGGCGTCGGATTGTGCGATCTGGAGCTGAACCGGGTCACCGAGTTCTGTCGATGGGAGATTCGCCAGCAGCCGTCAGAGTTATCCATGCGTACTGCGCAGACGTTCGAGCGCTTCGCGCTCGAGCTGGAGCGCACCGTCGCCCTGCATCGACGGACGGTGCGCTCCGCCACCCGGCTGAAGAATACCGGCAACCTGCCCATCCCGATCCGCTGGTTTCCACATCCCTTTTTCCCGCAGCCGGAGACCGGCGAATTGTGCCGCTTCAACATACCGGTGAGCATTCCGGCCAACCCAAGCTACGAGCTGGGGGCGAGCGGCTTCATCTGCCGGAAGGACTGGCCGTGGCAGGATGGGCGATTCCAGGCGCTCGACCATGCCGCCGATGCCAGCCTGGCCGTACTCCAGAAGCATCCCAGCCTGGGCTTGGTTGCGGCGACGTGCAGCTACATACCAGGCTTTTTGCCGATCTGGGGCAATCCGCATACGTTTTCGTGGGAGCCGTTTCTCGAAAGAACCATCGGCGTAGGCCAGGAGACGACGTGGTGGATTGACTACGAATTCTAGCGCTCTGCTCCTCCGCGGGCTGGTCGTGGTCCGGAGTTCTCGGCCGATCTGTGGCTGATCGGCGAGCGGCGACGTGCTACCCGGGGCCGCGCTTCGGCTACGGAACGGATACACTGAGCCACGGAAAGGTAATGCGATGGGTCAGCATCAAGCGGGATTCCTCACGCGCGCGCTGCGGGCGGCCGAGGCCTGGGCACGTGAGCGCACCGGGCGAGAGATGACGGTTCGCGCATACAGCGATCCGGAGCGGCGCGAGAACGGCAGCGTGACGACGACCGTGGAGTTATGTTGCGCGGAGTCTTCGCCGGACGCATCGACGCTTCAGGAGCCGGTCTTCTGTATCACGACGCTGGAACCGGATGGCACGCTTAGCTGCTTCAGCGGGAACAAATCGAACGATCACGCGTGAGCAGACGTGGCAGCGCAGGTCGGGACACAGCCGCGCCGCGCGCCGAACAAGGCGCACACAATCTAATCGCCTTAGTCGCTGCGTGGGGCCTCGATCACGATCTTCAGCGCGTTGGCCTGCCCTTTGTCGAGCAGGTCGAGCGCGGCGCCGGCCTCGTCCAGGCCGAAGCGATGCGTGATCATCGTCGCGCTATCGACGATGCCGTCGGCAAGCAGCCGCAGCACGGCAGGAAAGGCGTTGACGCTGTTGCGCGATCCGAGCAGGTCGACCTCCTTGCGCATGAGCGTCACGGTGTCGACCTCGACGGGCCCTTTGTTCCAGCCGATGAGGACGATCCGACCGGCCTGCGCCACGAGCGCCGTCGTCATGCGCGTGCAGGCCGCGTTGCCGGTCGCCTCGAAGACGACGCCGGCCATCTCGCCGTCCGTCGCCCGCGCCACGGCCTGCGCCAGCGCCTGGCCGTCGCCCTTGAGGGGCGTGGCGCCGATGGACTGTGCGATGGCGAGCCGGCGGTCGTCGACGTCGATCACCAGCGCGCGGCAGCCGCGCGCGCGAATCAGCAGCTGCGCGATCAGCAGGCCGATTGTGCCTGCGCCGAAGACGACGGCGATCTCGCCCGCCTCGATCCCTGATCGCTGCACCGCGTGATAGGCGACCGTCAGCGGCTCGGCCAGCACGGCGACGTCATCCGGCAGCGTGTCGGGCACGCCAAAGAGGCGATCGCTTTCGACGGCGGTCACCTCTTGCAGGCCGCCGTCGACGTGCACGCCCATCACGCGCAGGTTGGCACAGCAATTATACCGCCCGGCGCGACAGGCGCGGCAGTGGCCGCAGCGCACCATCGGATCGACGACGGCGCGCCGCCCGGCAAGCTCCGGCCGGTCGGGGCATTCCACTACGTCGACCAGGAGCTCGTGCCCGAGCACGCGCGGATAGCTGACCATCGGCGACGTCCCGCGATATGCGGAGAGATCCGAGCCGCAGATGCCGGCCGCGCGCAGCC
>JBBSGA010000503.1:0-3817 GCA_038254585.1 Chloroflexales bacterium
CCGGTGGAGCAGTTGTCGCCGGAGCAGGCGCGGCGTCTGGTGGTCAAGCATCTGGTGGATCGCTCGCGCTCAACCGCCAGCCGGTTGAAATCGCAACGTCAGAAAGGCGGCCCGACATGAAATCTAACATTGTCCAAATAGGTGCTACGGTTCAACCGTTGTTCGCTTCGTTCGGCGCTTCGGCGTCCTCGCGCTCTTGCGCTACCTCATCGACGAGTGCCTGGTTCTTTCCGATCCAACTGGGGTACAGCCGCTCGACCATTCGGATGAACAGGAGGTCACGAATGAGGCGCCAATCCGGGCGCAACACCTCCTCGCCGTCGTAAAAAACGTTGATGTAGGCGTCATACCCAAACAAGGGCGGCTTCCCAGACTTGGCCCGAGCGAGATTCGCCTTGAGCAGGATCGTGCGAAAGTTGTTGGCTCGTTGTTCCACAAAGAAGCTGCGGAAAAAGCGCTTATCATCGGTCTCCTCGACGTACTCAGCCAGCATGTCACCGAGTCGGCGAATGTTCTCAATGCGCTCCGAATCCATTCGAATCACCTTTCCTAAAAAGAGCTCGACTAGGAGCCACGACACGACGTCCCATTCATTACGCAGCGAATAGTAGCGAGTTGCATCATCCTCTGCCGTTCGACGGCGCGGGATGCGCAAGAAATAGGTTCGGATAAAACGCGGCGCATTGTCAGGCAGGCGAAAAAGATCCTCATACAAGCTGTTGTACCGTGGCTCGAAGGTTGTGGTGCTTGCCTGGTCGTCACGCTTGCGACCTTTTTTCTCCGGTGGACGTTGCCATGCCCGCTGCACAATGGTATTCCAAGGCTGTCGATACACACCCGTTTGGACTGTCGCGAGGAACGTAGTTAGCTCCAATGGGAGGTAATAAATATCCAACGGCGAGTTTCTGCGATCGAGGGGATTTGATTGCCCGCTATTCGACAGGTGATATGCTGTTACGGACGACGGCCGTTCGTCTTCCTGAGCGTTGCGCCGCCGCGTCTCGGCCGCAAGCAACGTTTTGATCAACAATGTGCGAGCGGATTGCGGCGCCTCCGGCATCTTCGTGCTATTGGTTTGTTGTGCCTGCACCACTCCCTTGAGGTTCTCATCAAGAAATGTCTTCGCAAAATGCCAGATCAGGGCTATCGGAATGCACCGCAAGGAGCCGCCCCCCGCACTTGGCACAGCCCATCGGAAAGAACTGAATGGCAAGCAAGGCCAATCCCGACACTGGCAATCCTGCCTCGCCACCGGGCACGAAATTGATGATTCCGCGCCCGGTCATCATCGGCATGTGTTCACGAAAGGCCCGTCCGGCGGGCAGCGACTCATCGACCGACAGTGATACACCGATAGCCGGTTCGCCAGTAAATACGCACCACAGATCGGTTGCCACTGAGGTGTAACTTCGGGCGACTTTCTGCGCATACAGCCGGCGCTTTTCGGGTTGGCTCTCGAATGCTGGCTGTGTGAAGCCGGAATTGAGGAAAGCAACGTTCAGGTACGATTTGAGCGGCTGTTTCGCGTATTGGCGCTCGATGTAGTCCGCGACCCGCGCGTAATCCTCATCGACCAGCTTAGCCGGGTGATCCTTGCCGACAAATGCCGCCATGGCGGCCGCACCGACGTCGACCAAGGGGTGTCCCGTGTACTGCAACATGCTACGACTCCTTATACCGTACACGAACATTCATTCTATCCAGTACGTCAACTTGCCTCATCCCCCATACCGCGCCACCGCCGCCCGCGCCTCGGCCAGGAACTCGTCACGTAGCCACCGCGGCTCGATCACCTCAACGTGATGGAGGCCCCAGCGCCTAATCCAGCGGCGAAGCTCGCTGGCGTGCCCGACCGTTACCTCGAAGCGGCAGCCGCCGTCGGGCAGGTCGGCCAGCCGCTGCGTGGGGTGCCAGTAGCGCTCTTTGATCTCGCGGGCGATGTCGGGGGCAAAGTGGAGGATGACGCGCTCTTGAGCTCTGCCCTCGTCGGCCCACATGATGCCCCACGCGCTTCGCAGTTGATCGAGCGGGTCGAAGTCGTCGGGGATCTGGAATCTGTCCGGCAGGAGCTCGATGGCCGTGATGCGGTCGAGCTTGAAGGTGCGGAGCCGGTCGCTCTGGCTGTCGTGGCCCAGCACATAGAACGCCTGCTCAGCTTCGACCGGCTCGATGTAATACGGGCTGAGCACCCGCTCGGCGGCGATCGAGCTCTGTATCGAACGGTAGGCGATGCGTACCTTGCGATTTTCACTCCAGGCCAGGGCGAGCATGCGAAAGACCTCGACCTCGATCGTATCCTCGGGCTGCACATGCACGGCACGCGCCGCTTGCCGCATATGCTTGGATAAGAGCGGGGCCGTCACTTCCAGCGGCTCGGCCAGCTTCCCAAGTGCGCTGGCGACGAACCGATTACCGGTGTCGATCATGCGCGACAGGAGGCGGGCGGCAAGATAGAGCGCGGTCGCCTCGTGCGTGGTCACGCGCACACGGTTCAGAAAACGGTCTTTGTCGATCCAGTAGCGCCGCCCTTTGCGTCGATCCTGCTCCTTCTCGATCGGACTTCCCATCCCTTCGAGTAGCGCGATGTTGCGGAAGATGGTCGCGGGATCGACGCCGAACTCGCAAGCCAGCTCGGTGGTCGTCCATGGGTGGCGCATGAGCATGCGCTCCATCTCTTCTAAGCGTTCCAGCGTTTCAGTCGATCCGGCCATCGGCGGCTCCTTTGCTGGTTCCAGCCTACAAGGTCTTTCTTGCGGCCTGTGCAAGACAGACGAGCCATTTTTTCTGGCAAACAATGCAGAACAAGCGTGCTTTGCGTATCCCGCATGAAAGACGTGCTAGGCTGCCGATCACATGGGAGGGATATGCATCACGACGCATGGTACGACGGCGCGCTTCGAGTCGCACTTTGGCGCCGGGACCGGAATAAGGAGTAGGAGTACATCATAATCTCAAGGAGGCCATCATGCAACTGATCGTCGATCAACGGGGCAGTTTTGCCGGCAAGAAGAGCGAGCGGCTGCGCATTTCGCTCAAAGGTGAGGCGCTGAGCGAAACACCGCTCTTCAATCTCGAAAGCGTCCTGATCGCCACCACGGGCGTTTCGATCTCCGCGGATGCGATCGAGGCGTGTACCATCGCCGGCATCCCGATTGATTTCGTGGATTGGCGGGGCTCGCCCTACGCCACGGTCATCTCGTCCGAGCTGACGGGCACGGTTCAGACGCGGCGGGCGCAGCTCAAAGCCTACGACGACGAGCGCGGCGTGGAGCTTGCGAAAGCGTTCGCGGGGGGCAAGCTCCAGAATATGGCCCAACTCGTCCGCTACAGCGCCAAGTACCGCAAGACGACCGATCCGCAGACGCACGAATACGCGCAGGAGGCGTATCGCACGATCATGGATCACGTGATCGAGGTGCAGCGCCTGGATGGGCCGAAGATCGACGTGATCCGGTTTCAGCTGCTCTCCGCCGAAGGACGCGGCTCGCAGCACTACTGGGATGCGATGGGCCATTTGCTGTTAGCCGAGGTCGAATGGCCCGGCCGGCGCACCGAGGGCGCGACCGATCTGGTCAACTCGCTGCTCAACTACGGCTACGGCATCCTGCGGACGCAGGTGCAGCGCGCACTGATCCTGGCCGGCCTCGATCCATTCGGCGGCTTTATCCACGTCGATCGGGTGTGTCTCATCTTTTTGCGGAGTTGCTGAGGAGGGGCGAGTCGCATATAGACATTCAGAAAAAGATCTGGACTCCAACGATGGTTCTGGCGCTTAGCAACGCACTGCCGAGTCCAAAACATTATCTGAAAGACTATA
>JBBSGA010000504.1:0-3814 GCA_038254585.1 Chloroflexales bacterium
AGCAGCTCCTCGTCGTCGAGCATATCGACCTTGTTGAGGAAGACGACCATGGCCGGAACCTCGACCTGGCGGGCGAGCAGGATGTGCTCGCGGGTCTGGGGCATGGGGCCGTCGGGGGCGGAGACGACGAGGATCGCGCCATCCATCTGGGCGGCGCCGGTGATCATGTTCTTGATGTAGTCGGCATGGCCGGGGCAGTCGACGTGGGCGTAATGGCGCTGGTCGGTCTCATACTCGACGTGGCGGATGGCGATGGTAATGCCGCGGGCGCGCTCCTCGGGAGCGTTGTCGATGTCGGCATAGGCCATGAACTGGGCCTTGCCGCGGAGGGCGAGGACCTTGGTAATGGCGGCGGTGAGGGTGGTCTTGCCGTGGTCGACGTGGCCGATGGTGCCGACGTTCAAATGCGGCTTCGTGCGCTCAAATCTTTGGCGTGCCATAAGCGGCGCTGCCTCCTCTGCGCTTACTTGCGCTACAACCGGTTAAAGACAATACGATGGGGAACAGGGTGTTGGAACCGGGCGACTGCCGGCCCTTAACTCCCTATTCCCACAAGGCGCTCTTTGATGCGCGTAAATGGCGTCTGACGCAAGGCACGCAGGCCCTCGTCACACGAAGTGCGATTATACCATACTTTGCAGCTCAGAGGTCCAAGTTCGTACATCGAAATTGCTGGGGTCAATTGGCCGCCAAGCCGTCGCGCAGCCGGTTGACCTACCTCCGGTTTGAGCGTAAGATCCCTGCTGCGGACAGCAGCGCGCAACGCTGTCGAAGAAGGTAGCCATGCGTTCGAAACAGCACGTCGTAGGCCGCGGTGCGCCCTCGCGCCTGAGGCGTCCTCCCCCCACCGGACGCCAGCTTACGGCTCTATTGACCGAGGTCGGGCAGGCGATCGCGACGAGCCTCGGTGCTCGGGAGATTGCGCAGACGGTGGTCGACCAGGCGGTACGCGTCATTCGGGCCGACCGTTGCGCTATCTACTTCGTCGATCCCGATCAGACCCTCCTCGAGCCGGTAGTCGCCGTCGATGTACGCGATCCGGTGTCGGTACGGGATCTCTTTTATGCACATCCTATTCCCGTTGGCGCCCAACCGCTGTTCGGCCGCTTGATTACTTCGTCGGAGCCCGTCGTCGTCCAGGATACCTTCGACGACCCGCTGACGACGCGTGACTTCTTCGAGTTTTTCAATACGCGCTCCACGCTCAGCGTACCGCTCCGCGCGGTCGATGGCCGTCTGTTGGGCGTACTCGGCTTCTTCTGGACTGACGTGCCTCATAAGATTGTGCGGGACGAGGTCGAGTTGGCGGCTTTCATCGCCGGCCAGACCGCCGTGGCGCTCGAAAGTGCCCGCCTTCGGGATGACTTACGTCTGGAGCGCGCCCGCCTTGGGTCGATTGTCGAGAGTATGCGTGATGGGATTGTCGTCTACGACCCCGACGGCCGTGTCGCATTTATCAATCCGCTTACGTCGGAGCTCCTTGGACTCGCCCTCCCCGTAGTCGGGCAAGTTGATCACCAGGAGGCGCGGCTTCCCGCCGCTTACACCCGCTTTCCGCTTACCTTCGGCTACGACCGCCGCGCGGTTTTCAATCGGGTGCTGCGGCGAAAAGAGCCTGCGACTGGACTCCAGGCGATCGTCGGCTCGGACCCACCTCGATTGCTCGATGTCGCCTATGCCCCGGTGCTCGACGGTGACGGCCACGTCTCGAGCATCGTCGTCAGCTTTCGCGACGTAACTGATCTGCGTGAGCTCGAGCGCCTGAAGGCGGTCCACGAGGCGAACCTTAAGCTCGAAGCAGTGATCACCTCCACTGCCAACGGCGTCGTCGTGTACGACGATCAGGCGCGGATCGTGCTGGCGAACCCTGCCGTTCATGAGCTCTATGGACTGCCGAACGGTGCCATCGTCGGCTTGGCAGCGTCCGACTTCGCTGCGTTGGTCGCGCCATGTTTCGCCAACGGAGACGAGCTTGCGGCCGCGGTTCAGCGCGTCGAAGAACAAGATGACAGCTATACTGAAGAGCTCGAGATTGTGCGCCCACGTCGGCGGATCATCCGCAGAGTAGTCAGTCCTGTAAAAACGCGTGATGGTACGCCGGTCGGTAAGGTCGCCGTCTACCACGATGTCACGCGTGAGCGTGCTATCGATCGACAGAAGGATGAGTTTCTCTCGCTGGCTTCGCACGAGCTCAAGACGCCGCTTACGTCTATCAAGGGCTACACGCAGCTGCTGCTGCCGCGAGCCGGGCAGAACGGCACGCCGGAGCGCGAGCAGCGCGCCCTCCGAACGATCGCCAGCCAAGTCGATCGCATGGCACGCCTCGTTGGGGAGCTGTTGGATCTCTCGCGCGTGGACAGTGGCCAGCTGCAGATCCAAATCGCGCCGGTAGATCTCACGGCCCTGGTCAAGCGCGTGATCGATCAGGTCGAGCTGGCAACTACGCGACATCAATTTCTTGTGCGCGCGGCGGGACCGGTGGTGGTTAAAGGGGATGCGGATCGGCTTGAGCAAGTCTTCACGAACCTGATCGAGAACGCCATAAAATACAGCCCAGGCGGTGGCCAGGTTGAGATCGTCGTCGAGAAGCATCCCGCGGAAGCTCATCTTCTCGTTCGCGACAGCGGTATCGGTATTCCTCAGGCCCAGCTGCCTCATCTCTTTACACGCTTCTACCGCGCGCAAAACGTCGGCTCGACGATCAGCGGGCTCGGCCTGGGGCTCTACATCAGCCACGAGCTCGTGCGGCGCCACGGCGGCGATCTCACGGTCGAGTCGTGCGAAGGCGGCGGCAGCACTTTTCAGGTGATACTGCCCGTAGCAGGCCCACCTACAGTTGAATCCACGTTACCCCAGCGAACCTGATGGCCGCAACCTTGTTGGTGCTTCCGGCGGCGCGCTCTCCTGCGCCGCGCCCCTTCGTGGCCTCAGGGACACTCGGGCTATTGGCGGGTAGTGGCCGCGGGCTCGCTCCTCGGCGGCCCGTCGGGATGCAGATCGGCCAGCGCACTCTTCAGTTCCTGCATACGAAAGGGCTTTTCGAGGATGCGCTCCACGCCGGCCGCGCGCGCGCTGTACATGCCGCTCTTCGACTTCGCCGGTGATAAGAAGGCATGCTGTTGGCCCTTGTAGCGCGCAAACCCGCTCGATAAAGGTCACTCCATCCATCCCCGGCATCGATAGATCGGCTATGACGAAATCGGTCGGTGAGGTTCGTACCGCTGCAAGCGCCTCCTCGGGCGACGTAAAGACGCGGCATGAGTAGCCGTCCTTGGTGAGAAATTGGTAGATGGCCTGGCCAATCAGCGGTTCATCGTCGACGATGACGACCCGGCGCGCGGCTGCGGCCCCCGCGATCCGGCGTGGTGGCTCGCTCGTGCCCACGGCCTGCACGATTGGCAGGAGGACTGTCATCGTGGTTCCCTCGCCCTCGACCGACTCGGCAGTGATCTTTCCGCCATGGTCGGTGACGATTCCATAGGAAATCGAGAGGCCCAGCCCTGTACCGCTGCCGCTTGAAGGCGTCTTGGTAGTCATGAATGGATCGAAGATACGCTCAAGAAGATGTGGCGAAATACCTGAGCCGTTGTCGCGCACCGCGATCCGGATGGCAGGTCCCTGCTGGTCCACCATGATGACGATCGTGCCGCCGCGCGGGCGCATAGCGTCGCGCGAGTTCGTTAGCAAGTTCAGCACCACTTGCGAGAGCATGCCGAGGTCGTAGACCGTCGGGGGCACCGCCTGGTACCGGCGCTCGACCTTAACCTGCTCTCGGATGAACTCGTGTTCCAGAAGCGCCAGGACCGGCTCGATC
>JBBSGA010000505.1:0-3805 GCA_038254585.1 Chloroflexales bacterium
CGCGGCCGAGCAGCGACGTCTCCGAGCGGAGCAGGCTGCGGAAGTTCAAGGAGCTCGCGGCGGGGAGCGGTGCGCAAGCACGTACACACCGTAGTCGCAGATTCCCGAGCGCATCGCGTACTGCTCTCGTACCTCGAAGTAGGGCGCGAAAAGGGCGCGATAGGCCTCGTCGTCGCGAATATAGCCGCCCCGGTCGAGCCAGTGCATGATATGGCCGGGCAGGTTCAAGGGCGTGGGCGGCACATCCTCGATTACCAGCAGCGTCCCATCCGGCCTCAGCACGCGTCCGAGCTCGTCCAGGCTCAACCGGGCGATCTCGTCAGGCAGATGGTGGAGTACGCCAAGGACCAGCGCAGCGTCGAACCGGCCGGGAAGCAGACCCAGGGCGCGACCGTCCATCACGCTGAAGCTGCCGCGCCGCCGCCGGCCCGCGTAGTCGATATAGGGCCGGGTCGGGTCGATACCCACGTACCGGCCGGCCGGGAAGCGTGTCGCAAACTGGCCGGTGCCGCAGCCGAAGTCGAGGAAGCGCCGGCCGGCGCCACAGCGGGGCGCCAGGGCCGCGTCGATCGCGGCATGCTCGCCACGATAGCCCGCCTCGGCAATCCAGCGCAAGACGTTCCACAGCTCGGGCACGCGCGCTACCAGGGTAAGAAAGCGCTGAAGTAGACCGGCTATGCGAGCACCTCGTTCACGGCCGTCGCGACCGCGCGTACTTCGTCCAGGCTGAGCTCCGGATAGCACGGCAGCGAGAGCACCTCGCCTGCCAACCGCTCGGACACGGGCGCAGTTCCCGGCCCACGGCCCAGATCCGCGAACGCGGGCTGAAGGTAGTCCGGCACCGGATAATGCACATCGGTGCCGATGCCACGCTCGTGCAGTGCCCGGCGGAGCTCCTCACGCCGGCGCTCCAGAACCCTTACCACGAAAAGATGGTAGACGTGTCCCGGCCGAGCGTCGGGAAGCACGAGGCCACGCTGCCCAAAGAAGAGCTGCCGGTAGAGCGCGGCGAGCGACCGCCGCCGCTCGTTCTCCACGCGCAAGGTCTGCAGCCGGACGCGGAGCAGAGCTGCCTGGAGCTCGTCGAGCCGGCTATTGAAGCCGTACCGGTCGACGGCCAGGTATTTCGAGGACCAGCCGTACTGCCGCAGGCGCCCTATCCGCTGCACCAGCTCGGCATTGCTCGTGGTTACCGCGCCGCCGTCGCCCAGAGCACCCAGATTCTTGGTCGGGTAGAACGAGAAGCACGCGGCAGCGCCCCAGCTTCCAACCGGACGGCCCTGAGCCTCGGCACCATGCGCCTGCGCACAGTCCTCCACGATGGCGATCCCGCGGCGCTCGCCGAGGCCGGCCAGCGCCTCCATATCGGCCGGCTCACCATAGAGATGGACCGGAACGATCGCCCGCGTCCGCTTGGTGATCAGGCATGCCGCCGAGGCGGGATCCATGGTCCAGGTCTGCTCGTCGACGTCGGCGTAAACCGGCCGGGCGCCGATGAGGCGCAGGGCGAAGGCCGTGTAGCCGGCCGCGTTCGGGACGGTGATGACCTCGTCGCCCGCCTGAACCCCGACGGCGCGGAGGGCAAGGTGGAGCGCGTCGGTTCCGCTCGCGACGCCGGCACAATGCGCGACGCCGCAAAACTCGGCCCACTCGGCCTCGAAGGCGCGAACCTCGGGCCCAAGCACGTACCAGCCACTGCGCAGCACGCGTAGGGCCGCGGCTTCGAGCTCCGCTTGATGCGCCGCAAACTGCCGGCCAAGATCGCCAAACGGGATGTGCATATCCTCTACCAGTAGAACTGCCTGTGCTCGCGGTAGAACGTGAGGGTCCGGGCGAGGCCGTCGCGCAGCGCGACGACCGGCCGCCAGCCGAGGCGGCCCTGGATCAGGCGGTAGTCGCCGTAATAGTCTCCGATGTCGATCGTCTTGCGATCCGGCGGGAACGGGATCGTCTCGTAGACTCCGTCGCCGTTGAGATCCACCAGCAGCTGAGCCAGATCGCGCAGATTGATCGTCTCGCCGGCGCCAAGATTGAAGATCTGGCCGTTCACGCTGTCGCTCGCGGCTGCGAGCAGCAGCGCCTCCACGACGTCGTCGACGTAGTTCAGGTCGCGGATCTGCGTGCCGTCGCCGAAGACTTTGATCGGCTCGCCCTCGATGATTTGCTTGATCCACACGCCGAGAAAGGTCTGGCGCGCGTCTTTCACGCGCATACGCGGCCCATACGTGTTGGTCAGCCGCAGCGCGCAGGCTTTGACGCCATACACATTGTTGTAAAGGATGTGGTACCACTCACCCGCCATCTTGTTAACGCCGTTGACGTCGGTCGGATGGAGCAGGTGGCGCTCGTCGACGGGCAGATAGTCGGGCTTGCCATAGATCTGCCGTGTACTGGCGTAGACCACCTGTATATCGGGGTTATGCTTGCGGCACGCCTCCAAGATGCTGAGCTGCGCCCGGCAGTTGATCTCGAGATCGGTAAACGGATCCTGCATCGAGTCGAGGTGGCTCGTCTGGCCGGCAAGGTTGAACAAATAGTGCTGATCCTGGACCAGGTAGTTCATCGAGTACTCGTCGCGGACATCGGCAATGTTCACGCGCACCCGGTCGCCGTCCAGGCCAATCGTATTATGCAGATTTCCGCCGTACTCCGGAATGAGTGAGTCGACCAGCGTCACATAGGCGCCGAGATCGACCAGCCGGTGGGCCAGATTCGAGCCGATAAAGCCCAGCCCCCCGGTGATAAGGCATCGCCTGTCCGCGAAGGCGTTCGACGTTACGCTATTCATGGGAGCACGCTTCCGCCGCTACGATTCGCCGACGCCGGACTGAAGCGCGGCACGGCGGGCGCGAATCCGGCCCAGGTGCTCTCTCCGCACGACCAGCTTCCACCATAGTCGAGCGAGGTGCGGTGGAATACGCCGCAGCCGCCGGAAGTTGAAGAATTGTGACTGGCCATAGGTGCGATGGTAATGGTGGACCGGCACCTCGGCAAAGCGGAAGTCCGCGTCCTGCAGCTTCTTCACAAGCTCGAGACAGATCGTGCCGTCCGGCGACTCAAGATCGATCACGTCGAAGACGGAGCGCCGCAGCAGGCGAAAATCACAGTCGACGTCGCGGAGCTTGAAGCCGAACGCCAGCTTGACGATGTGATGGTAGAGACGGCCGACCACGATCCGGTGCAAAGGGTCCGAGCGGCTGATCTTGTAGCCGTTGACCACGTCGATCGCGGGTGTCATCGCCGGGAGCAGGAGGCTGATCTCGTGCGGATCGTATTGAGCGTCGCCGTCAGTGTAGAAGACGAGCTCTTTGCTAGCTTTCGCAAACCCTACCCGCAGCGCGCCGCCGTAGCCAAGGCTTTCCTGGTAATGAAAAACCTTGAGATGGTCGTATTTGGCGGCGAGCTCGTCCAGGACCTCGACGGTATAGTCCGTGCTTCCATTCTGAACGACGATCACTTCATAGTCGTCGGCGAGGGACGCGAGCGTCGCAAGCGTCGTCAGCACGAGGCTGCCAATCGTGCCGCCATCGTTGTAAGCCGGAAAGAAGGCGGAAATGCTCGGCCGCTTGCGGGCGGGAGCGTTGGTCGTGCTCATACAGCCGCGGATTATAGCATACGTGATGCGTGACGGTCTCTTCACGCATCATCACAGTGCTATAATCCGCCGCATGGACATTACGTCGCTGATACGCTCCGACATCGAGCGCCTGGAGGCGTACACGCCGATCGTCCCCTTCGAGGCGCTCAGCGAGCGGCTTGGGCTGGCACCGGAAGCGATCGTCAAGCTTGACGCCAACGAGAATCC
>JBBSGA010000506.1:0-3792 GCA_038254585.1 Chloroflexales bacterium
CCGCCGCCTCACAGTGCCCCACATCCAGCTTGACGAACTTCGCACCCGCCTGCGTCATCGAGCGCCGGTGCTCTGGCTCTGGGTCGCGATGGACTCGCTGACCAAACTCATTCCGGTGCTGCAGCTTGGCACACGAACACCGGGCGCAGCGCATGCCGTCGTCCACGAGCGTCGTCACCGGCTGGCTCCTGGCCGTCTCCCCGTCGTCACCGGCGATGGCCTGAACCGGTATTTGTATGCGCTGACGGCTCACTTCGGTGCGTGGGTCGCGGCCGTCGGCGGGCGAACACGTCCCTGGCAGGTGCTGCCCGACTTGCGCTACGGCAAGTCAAGCAAACCTACCGTCGGCGAAAGGTGGTGCGCGTCACGTGTATCATGCGCTGCGGGATGCTCGAGGATTTCCGGAGCGCGCTCACGACGCTGGGACTGCGTGGGCGACTGAACACGGCGTTTGTGGAACGGGTGAACCTGTGCCCAGAGGGCGCCCCCGGCAGGGGATCGCAGCGCTAGCGCGCCGGACATGGGCGACCGCGCAGGTAGCACCTGCGCTCGTGGCGCATCGGGAGTGGTGGCGCGCCTACTATCACTTTGTGCGGCCGCATGCCTCCTTACGCGTGACCCTCGCGCATCCACGCCAACGTGGCGGACGGCGCATAGCACAATACTTCGGGCAGCGAACACCAGCGCTGGCAGCGGGACTGACGAGTCGACGGTGGACCGTGCGAGACCTGCTGCTCGTGCCTGTACCACCACAACCACTTGGCGCTGGCTGAGAGGCTGGGGCGGAGCGGAGAAGGCGCTGGGAACGCTGCTCGAGGGAGCCTGGCACCCGATGAGGGACATCTGAGAGCAGGTGTGGGTGCCAGGTCCGACGGAAACCAGCCACGACGTCGGTCGAGGGGAACTTCACGAGTTATCCACGCTGTATAGAGGAAGTACCACCCCGCTGCGCTCGGAGTGTTCCAGAGAAGTCCACGGTGATGGCCGGCCGCGGTCAGGGGTCGCAGATCGCGTAGCCGGCCGTGCCCTGCGCCGTGGCACGCTGGAGCGCCGTCTCGGCGGTCCTCATGATGTCGTCGGGCCGGCCATGCCCCCTCGTATTCAGGACGATGCCGATGGTGGCTCCGGCGGTCACCTCCCGCCCGTCGAGGGTCACCGGGCCGGCCAGCCGCTCGAGGATGCGTTTCGCAACACCGGCGGCGCCGCTTGCGTCCGCGATACCGTCGAGCAGGACGGCAAACACGTCGGCGCGCAGCCGGGCGATCGTATCGTCGGCGCGCCCGCACGCTCGGAGCCTCTGTATGGTCGCGCGCAGCAGCTGATCCTCCGCCGGAGACGCGCGGGCGGCGTCGAGCCCGGCGCTGGGGCCGAGCGCGACCAAGAGCACGGCAAAGCGGTAATCCGCGCGCCGTCTTGCTCGCGCGAGCGCGTGTTCCAGCCGATCCATGAACAAAGCCCGGCTGGCCAGCCCGGTCGCCGCATCGTAGAGCGCGTTCCGGGCGAGCCGCGCCTCGGCTCGCCGATGCTCCCGGTCGACACGCAGGAGCACGCTGGAGCTCCGCCACACCAGTGTGGCGAGGATCAGCACGTTCGACACGACGAACAGCACCAGCCCCGCCTCGCTGTCGTAGAGCCGGGCGCGCTGCCCGGCCAGCGTCAAACGCCCCAGCACGACCGGGACGCCGAGCGCGCCGCGCAGCAGGAATCGCGCGGTGGCGCCCGCCACGTTCTCGCTCGTGATGACCGCCATCGCGCCGCGGCTGGGGCGCGCCAGCAGGAGCCCGAGCGCCAGCAGGAGGAAGGTGAGCGCGGTGTGCACGGCGATCGGGATGTAGGAGCCGATACCGTAAAACGCGCTGATGCCATAGGCGTAGCCGACCAGCGCCACGAGCGCGGTCGACGCCACCGCGATCGCGAGGAGTTGTGCCGCCCGCACGGCCCGGCGAGCCGTGACGTCCAGGAACAACAGGGCCAGGCCGAGCAAGAGAAAGTTGAAGGCGGTATTGGGCGCCATCCGGTTCGGCACCGCTGCGCTGCCGCCGGCCAGCTTGTCCCGGAAGAGCAGTTGATCGACGCCGAAGTCCCACCGGAGCACGATCGCGCAGAGCTTGAGCAGGCCGACCACGGCCACGCTCAGTGCGCAGAGTTGCGCCACCCGGCGGGCAGTCGGGCGCGACCTGAGCGCGAGCTCGTCCCGCGACAGCAACAGCGCCACGCCGGCCAGGATGAAGGCGAGCGCCGTCGTGGGGTTCATGGCGACCAGGTGCGGGAGCACACGTTTCAGCGTCTCGTCGTCGTGCTGCCAACCGAGGAGCACCAGGCCGCCGACGACGATAGCAAGCATGCTGGTAACCTGCGGAAAGGTCTTGAGCGCTTGGGGCGTCGCCCGGTCGAGACCTTGGCGCAGGCGCGGCACGACACGGCGGGCCAAGCTGTCCGCCGTACGATGTTCTTGAAGCAACGTATCTTTGCGCGCCACGACACCTCCGGCAGAGGCGCTTCCGATGCGTATACGATAGCACCATCGCGGCAATCGAGGCGACCGGATCTACGTTAAAGCAAAGCCGCTCGGCGTCGATAGGGCGGCGATCATTGCCCGCAGGATCGCCCGGTCGTGGCGACTTGCTTCATCCGTTGGGTACACGCGCCTGTCCTGACGAACGTGAAGTCAGGTGAAGCGTACGGACGTGGGCAACACGTGAGCGATTCATACACTTGATTTTCAATAGATGTGACTCGCCGGAATGAACTTCTGGTCTTGCCAGCCCGGCGGTTTTCTTCGCCAATGCAATTAAGGATTGATGTGGCGCCGCGCCGCCATATAATCCGCCATGAACGAAGCCGGGGTGAGCAAATCGGTCGCCCTATGGAGTTTGAACTAGGACCTGGGCTCCCGGAGTGGGAAGAACTGGTGGAATCGTGTGCTGCAACGCTGCCGGATCCTCAATGGGGCATGCCGTGCTGCTGCCCAGTCGAACTGCCGAGTGCTCAGGTGCCGGCATCGAGCCCGGCTGAAGACCAAGCAGGTCGACGAATCCGCAGTGTGGACAGGCGGAAGCTCAGCGAGGCTGCTGCCCGCCTTGACATGGCTGCTCGCGCCCGCCAGCAGATCACGCGCAGCTCAGTGCGGGTGGTGGACTGCGACTCGTCGGCTGCCCACTCTGCGTCAGCTCCATCTGTGCGCCACAGAGTGGGCAGCGCACCGCGAGCGGGACGGACACCTCGTCGGCTGCCATGGCCACCACGGTGCCTGCTGGCGGTATCGGGCAAGCTGGGGCTGGTCCAGCAAGCGCCGCTCGGACCTGCGCCAGCAGTGGCCGGTTGCCCGAACGGAACAGACCAAAGTAGCGCACCTTCACAAAGCCCTTGGGCAACACATGCTGCAGGAACCGCCCACTGAAGGCGGAGGCCAGCAGCGTCGAGCGTTTCGTCTTCTTCGTGGCGCCATCCCGATAGCGGAAGGTCACCTCATCATTGGCAACGCCGACGATGCGATTGTTGCTGAGCGCGACCCGAAAGACATAGGGCGCAAGGTAGCTGAGCGCTGCCGCTCCACTGCCGACCCCGCGGCAATCCACCACCCACGCTGTGCTCCACGTCGCGGATGGAACCTGACGTGCCCATCCCAGTTGCTGTAGGGGGTTTTTGCATAACCCCCCGAAAAGGGGTAGTGTCCCTCGACTGCCTTGATGGGGTAGATCGCGCGGCGTGGGTTTTTGGATCCTCGACTGAACACGATCAGGCTGTTCAGCGAGGGCAAAATGAACTGGGAGACCCTCTATTGTCCGAATC
>JBBSGA010000507.1:0-3784 GCA_038254585.1 Chloroflexales bacterium
ACTCGGCATTCACTCAGAGGACCGGCCGCTAGTCATCAGCGGGCGCGAGTTGGTGGTCACCGAGAAGGACGGAGAGCGCATGCCAATGCGCGTCGGCGTGGACGGCATTGCCCTCGACCGCGAAGCCGAGTGGCTCTACTACGGCCCGCTGACGGGATATGCAATCTGGCGGCTCCGAACCGCGGACCTGCTGGACGAGAGCCTCGACGACGACGCACTGGAAAAACGGGCCGAGCGTTACGGGGATCGACCAAACAGTGGTGGCATGTGGATGGACGACACCGGCAACCTCTATCTCACCGAGATCACGGGCTACTCGATCGGATGCATCCCAGCATCGGATCGGCGATATCATCGTATCCTCACGCGTGACGATCTGTACTGGCCGGATGGAATAATGCCCGGGCCCGACGGGGCGACCTATGTGGTCGTCAGCCAGCTGCCGCATGCGCCGCCGCTGAACGGTGGAGAGAATCGCAGCCAACCGCCCTTTATTGTTGTCCGCTTCTGGCCCGCGAACCGCGACGGAGACGGCGATCGGGATGATCCCGAAGCTCGCGGATGCTGATGCACCTGCAGCGAATCGCGGTCACGTTCGATTACCCGATTTACTTCACCACGGACGTCTTCGCGCCCGGCAACTCCGACCTTGTAGACGCGATTAGCCGGCGAGAGCCGGAGCGATGCCACCGCATTGGCATTATCATCGACCAGGGCGTTGCCGACGCCTGGCCGTCGCTGCTGGAAGATATTGATCAGTACGTGCGCCACCATTGCGCCAGGCTGGAGTTGGCGTGTGCGCCGCTGGTGCTCCCGGGCGGGGAATCTGTGAAGAACGACCCTGCCCCGCTGCGTACCGTTCTGGCTGAGCTCAATGCCATTGGGCTCGACCGCCAGTCAGCTGTCGTCTGCGTCGGGGGTGGTGCGCTGCTGGACATGGTGGGCTACGCCGCGGCTACCGCGCACCGCGGCATTCGGATGGTTCGGGTTCCAACCACGGTGCTATCGCAGGATGATTCTGGCGTCGGGGTCAAGAACGGCATCAATGCTTTCGGCAAAAAGAACTTCCTCGGCACATTCGCTCCACCGTTCGCCGTGCTCAACGACAGCCGCTTCCTGGAATCCCTCTCCCGCCGCGACCTGGCCGCCGGCATGGCCGAGGCTGTGAAGGTGGCGCTGATCAGGGACGCAGCCTTTTTCTGGTGGCTGGTGGAGCACGCTGGCGACCTCGCCGCGGGGCATCCGGCAGCGCTCGAACTGCTTGTCCGCCGGAGCGCGGAACTGCACCTGGAGCACATCGCGGGCTCGGGCGATCCCTTTGAGATGGGGAGCGCACGTCCGCTCGATTTCGGCCACTGGGCGGCGCACAAACTGGAATCGCTCACCGCTCACCAACTGCTCCACGGCGAGGCGGTGGCCATCGGCATCGCAATAGACAGCTGGTATTCGGCGGAGTGCGGGCTGCTCGATCCGCCAGCGCTGGAGGCCCTGCTCGCACTCATGGAGCGGCTGGGGCTGCCACTGTGGAACGACGCCCTGGATGCCAGGGCCGAGGATGGCCGCCGCCTGGTACTGGATGGCCTTGGCGAATTCCGGGAGCATCTGGGAGGCGAGTTGACCGTCACGTTGCTCCAGGAGATCGGACGGGGTATCGAGGTACACGCGATGGCGGAGCCGCTGTTGGAGCGCGCAGTCGAAGGGCTCAGGCGGCGGGCCATGATGCGCTATTGCGCGGGTACTGTGCCGGCTGTGGCCTGATGCTGTCGTGCGATTAGCAACGCCGGGCCACCCCCACCTGGGGTACTGTACAAACATCCATATCGGAGAGAGCTGGGCAGAGGTACGCCGCGGCCTTGAGCACCACGCATCAGCTGTAAAGGCGAAGGTGTCGCCCGATCGTCCCATGGGGATCGGACTTCGGCTCTCAGGGGCCGCCGCTCGGTCGCTAGAGCATCCAGCCGCATTCGCTGATCTCGCTGATCTGCTGGACGCGCACGGGCTGTACGTGTTCACGATCAATGGCTTTCCATACGGCCGCTTCCACGGGGCGCCGGTAAAGGAAGGAGTGTATCGCCCCGACTGGACCGAACCGGAGCGGCTCGACTACAGCGATCGTCTGGCGCGCATACTCGCGCAGCTGCTCCCCGAGGGCGAACAGGGGACGGTAAGCACTGTCCCGCTCGGCCATGCACCTCGGCTCCGCGTGGCTGGGGCGCTGGATCGGGCCGTGGACCAGCTGCTCCAGCACGCCGCGGCGCTGGTCAGTCTACGCGACACGACCGGGCGCGGCGTCACGCTCGCCATCGAGCCAGAGCCGTGCTGCGCGATCGAGACGACCACTGAGGCTGTCGACTTCTTCGAGCGGCATCTGTTCTCGCGCTCGGCCCTTGCGCGCTTCGGAGCGCTGGCCGGCATTGAGGGCGGTGTTGCCGAGGAAGCGCTGCGGAGGCACGTCGGCATCTGCCTGGATACGTGCCACGCGGCGGTCGAGTTCGAATCTCCGTCGGAGGTGGTGGACGTTCTGCGCGGCGCGGGGATCGCGGTGGCCAAAGTTCAGCTCAGCGCTGGCCTTCGTGCGCAGTTCCGCTCCGGTCCCAGCTCACCCCATGACCCAGGCGGTGACCCGGGCGGTAATACGTGGAACGCGGAGATGCTGGCGCAGCTGCGTTCGTTTGACGACGGCGTGTACCTGCACCAGGTAGTCGAGCGGCGCGGAGCCACGCTAACTCGCTTCGCCGACCTCACCGACGCGATGGCGTCACTCTTGAGTAGCGGCCGTGGAGAAGTGGCTGGTGCGGCTCGCCCAGCAGTAGAGTGGCGGGTGCACTGCCACGTGCCCATCTTCGCGGCGGCGCTGGGACGGCTGACGAGCACGCAGCCCCAGGTTCGCGAATTACTGGAGCGGGTTCGGCGCGAGGCCGTGACCACGCAGTTGGAGGTGGAGACATACACCTGGAGCGTGCTGCCGCGGGAGTACCGGGATGAGGACGTAACAACCTCGATTGCACGGGAGTTGGCATGGGTACTTTCACAACTGGGGTGAAGCCCGGCGGCGCCGCCGGTCGCCGCCGGGCGTACCTGGAGTTGGGGCGGGTCTCCAACCTGCCCACGGTGTGGAGCAACGTACTCGCGGGCGCCACGCTCGCCGGCGCGCGCGGCCTCTCGGCCAGGCTCGCGGCGTTGGCGGGCGCGCTGTCACTCTTATACGTGGGCGGAATGTTCCTCAATGATGCGGCCGACCACGAGGTTGACGCGCGTGAGCGGCGCGACCGCCCCATCCCCTCGGGTAGGGTGAGCGCCCGGGAGGCATGGGGGACAGGGTTTGCCCTATTACTGGGCGGACTGGTCACCCTGGCGGTACTGGCCGCGCTGGCCGCGCGTTCCACGGACTCAGGCATTGAGCTGACAGGAGAGTGGTGGCGCGGGGTGGAGGCCGGCGGCGTGCTTGCGGCATTGATCATTCTCTACGACCTGCAGCACAAGGCTAACCCTCTGAGTCCCCTGCTAATGGGACTGTGCCGGTCAATGGTATACGTGGTGGCGGCGCTGGCCATGACCGGCGCGGTAACGCTACCGGTACTGGGCGGCGCCGTGGCGCTGCTCGCGTATCTCGTGGGGCTCACGTACGCCGCAAAACAGGAAACGGTGGCGGCTCTGCGCGGGGTGTGGCCGCTCGCGTTCCTGCTCGTTCCCCTGGCCTATGCGCTTCCCCTAATCGCGGTGTCCTCGCTGGCGGTGATCATCTTCGCAGCCTTTACGGTCTGGATGCTGGCCGCGCTCGCCA
>JBBSGA010000508.1:0-3770 GCA_038254585.1 Chloroflexales bacterium
CGAGCAGTTGGCAGCACCAGTCCACTCTGCCCACTGCCTTCATCAGCTTCAGGCCCGCGTGATAGGCCGCGTGCGACGCGGCGTAGTCGGCGCTCAGGTAGGCGAGACGTCCCAGCCAGTTCTGGATCCCAACTTGCGCAATCTGGTCTCCGAGCTCCTGGTAGATGGCCAGGGCGTCGACGATGCGGTGGTACGCCAAGGTGAAGTCGCCTTCACTCTGCGCCAGCTCTGCCAGATACTCGATCGCGTTCCCGATACCATGACGTTCCCCAACCTGCCGGGCTGCCACCAGTGCCTCGTCCAGCAGCAGGTGCGCGGTGGGATAGTCGCCGCGCCGCACCGCCTGCCGCCCGTACGCATGCAGAGACCCGGCGACGCCATACCGAGCGCCGGTGGCTCGAGAGATTTCCAGCGCCTCCTCAAACAATCGGCTCGCGCCAGCCTCGTCCCCCCGCGTCTGGGCAAGCCGTCCGAGCCGGAGCAAAGTCTGGGCGACGAGCACATTGTCGCCCAGCTCACGTCCGATCGAGAGCCCCTCCTCCAGCAGTGCACGGGCCTTGGCAAGATCACCCCGCTCAGTGGCTGAGACAGATGCCGGTACGAGTGCCTTCGCTCGCGCCAGCGTCCGCGCTTCCGCTCCTGGAGCTTCCGCCAGCAGCTCGCCCCACGCGGCCCGGTCGGTGACGTGCCCACGGAGATACCAGAAGAAACCGAGCGCACCCATGAGGCGTAGTCCCGCCTGGACGTCACCCTCTTCGCGCGACCACTGCAACGCGGCGCGCAGGTTGTCGCGCTCGGCCTGCAGACGGTCGAGCCACACCAGTTGCTCCGTCTCTTGGAGATGGAGGGCCGCTTCCTCGGCCAGCGCCAGGTAGTAGACGGCGTGGCGCTCGTGAATACCATCGGCCTCCCCGCTCACCGCCAGACGCTCCCGCCCATATTGCCGGAGTGTCTCCAGCAGCCGGTAACGGACACCGCCGGGAGATGGAGAGCCTGCCCCGGGCTTGTCGAAGGGTTGCCGGTCCGGTGGCGCCGGTTCGGTGGAAGGCGCACCGGGGGGCTCGTCCTCGACGACAACCAGTGACTGGTCGACGAGTCTCGTCACAAGGTCAAGCACGTCATGCGGGGTGAGAGGTGATGGGTCATGGGTGATGGGGGGTGCGGACTCGTGCATGATGGCTGCTCCCTGCTCTTGGCTCCTCCTACCTGTCATCCAAGACCCATCACCCGCGCAGACCGCCTCGGCCGCCTCAAGCGTCCAGCCTCCCGCGAACACCGATAGGCGGTCGAACAGCCGTCGTTCGGGTGCGGCAAGCAGCGCGTAACTCCAGTCGACCGTTGCCCACAGCGTCTGCTGGCGGGGGAGCGCGGTGCGGTGCCCGCCCGTCAGCAGCCGAAACCGGTCGTCCAGCCGCGCGTCGATCTGTCCCACGCTGAGCACGCCCACACGCGCCGCCGCCAGCTCGAGGGCGAGCGGAATCCCATCGAGACGCCAGCAGATCTTTGCCAGTGTTACGGCGTTTTGGCCGGTCACGGCGAAGCTCGGCCGGACCGCACGGGCCCGCTCGATGAACAGGCGCACCGCCTCGTGCTGCTGCAATTCGACGACCGTAAGGTCGGAACCGCGCGGCGGCAACGCCAGTGGGGGCACGGGTCGGGCGACCTCGCCAGCGATCCGCAGCGCCTCCCGGCTCGTGACCAGGATGCGGACGTCCGGCGCAGCTCGTACGATCTCCTCACTCAGCCGGGCGCACGTGTCGACGAGGTGCTCGCAGTTGTCGAGCACTAGGAGCAAGCGCCGGCTGCGCAGCGCGGCGACGAGCGTGGTGTGCAGCGGTTGGCTCGGGTGCTCGCGCAGCCCGAGCACGGTGGCGACGGCAGGCAGCACGAGATCTGGTTCGGCCAGCGGCGCCAGGTCGACGAACCAGACGCCGTCCGGGAAGGTCTCGTCCAGGACCGCGGCTATTTCCAGCGCGAGGCGGGTCTTGCCGATGCCGCCCACACCCGTCAGGGTCAGCAGACGCACGTCTCCGCGCAACAGCTCACATCCTCCCTGCACCTCCCGCTCACGCCCGATGAAGCGGGTAGGTAGGATCGGCAGGCTGTGGCGGCGCCGCGAGGACCCGGAGACCGGCACGCGATCCGAGAGGGGCGGCAGGGCTGCGGGAGGGCCGGCGCGAGCGGTGTCCCGGGCGAACCGCACGAACGCCTCGCGTTCGTGCGGAGCGATCGCTAGCGCGTCGGCCAGCTTTTCCGCCATCTGTCGAGACGCACGGAGTTGGTCCGTTTCAATCTTGTGGATCGTCACCCTGGCGTAGCCGATCCGCTGCGCCAGCTCTGCCTGGGTCAGGTCGAGGCGCTTGCGGCGTCGCTGGAGCCAGGGTCCGAACGAGAGGTCGGACTCCATTACACCTCCCAGCGGCGCACCATGCGCGTGGCACCGCCATGGGATGTATCACTTCTTGTATGCATAACTCTATCACTTGGTGACTTACAGCGGAACTGGGACACTGGTCTACTTACGGGGACGAGCCTAGGCGGCGGGTTCGCGGACACTCCGCTTGGGCGGAAGGAAGGACGACCCTACCAGGGCATGGTGCCACGGCAGGGCAAGCGAAGGAGAAGGAGCTCAACCATGCACGCCATGCTCACGCGAATCCTGGTCTCGGTGCTACTCGGGCTGCTCGTGCTGCCGATGACCGCGCTGGCAGCGCCCGCGATCACCATCACGCCAGCGGCGATACCACGTGGCGGCACCGCCACCGTGACGGGGACTGGTTTTTCGCCGAATACGCCGCTGGAACTGTTCGTGGTGGTCCCGTTTTTCCAGAATGCGCGGGTGAAGATGGCCGACGTCACCGCCGGGGCGGACGGGGGCTTCACGACGACGGTGGACATGACCGGCGCCTCGAGGCCCGGCGCCTACCCCTTAATCGTTGTCTCCGGCGGGGTCGATCTGGCGCAGGCTGCCATCACGGTCACGGACGCGTCGATCGTGACAGAGCGTCTGACGATCACGCCCAGCACGGGTCCGGTGGGTTCGCGCTTCACGGCGACTGGTGAGGGCTATAAGGCGGGGACCACCGTGACGGCCTTTACCACGGAGTCCGCCAAGGGGCCCCGCGGGAACTTCCGCCAGGTCGCGAAATTCCAGGTGCCAGCGGACGGGCGCGTGAGCTTCAACTTCAACACGACCGGCTATAGCGCAGATGGCTACGACGTGATCGTCTTCGGCCCCGGCGGGCCCCAGATCGGCTTCCCACTCGTGGTTGCCCAGTTTATGGTTACCGCCGGTGCGGGGACCGGGCAGGTGCCCGCCCGGATGCCCGCCACCGGTGGAGGTGCAGGCTCATCGCATGGCTTTGCGCTGCTCGCGCTCCTGGTCGCGGGACTTGGTAGCGCGTGCGTCATTACCCAGCGACGGCACCAGCAATAGGGGTCCCCGTGCCTCGATGAGAGGTGGGGGCCTGTGGCATGCACTTTCCCATGTCAGCGAGGAATGCCGGCGGCGCGATCGTGGGCACGGAACAGGGGGCCGTCTCCACCGAACCGGCGCTTGGTGGCTGCCAGGTAGGTGCGCAGATGCCGGGCGACGTCGGCTTGCACGGTCCCCGTGCGGTCCTTCCTGCCCTTCCCCTGTCGCACGAAGAGTGCGGTCTCCCCGTCCTGGTCGGTGAGGATGTCGGCAACATCAAGGCCACAGACTTCCGCCACGCGCAGGCCTGCCCCCAGCATCACGGCGAGCAGCGCCTTGTCTCGTGGATCCACCG
>JBBSGA010000509.1:0-3747 GCA_038254585.1 Chloroflexales bacterium
AGACGCGGTGCTCGCCCCAACTATGGCGGTAGTTGAAGAGCTCAAAGGAGCGTCCATACCAGGGGTGGAATGGATGGGTGACCTGGAAAACGTGTACCCCAGTAGTGTTGCCGGGTGTACTTGACGGCGCTGTCCAAAGGAGCGGTCGAGAGCCTGGTCAAGTTCGTCAAAGGCAACTTCCTGGCCGGTCGCACCTTCTACGACGACGCCGACCTGAGCCAGGACTGCACCGCTTGGCTGCTGCAGGTCAACGAGGTGCGCCCCTCCGATGCCACCGAGCAAGTGCCGGCTGTGCGCCTGGCCGAGGAACGCCTCGCCTTTGGTCCTTTGCCGGCGGTGGCTCAGGACTACGGCATCTTTGACAGCGTGGTGGTCAATCGCGAGAGCCTGGTGACCATCGCCACCAATCGCTACTCCGTGCCAGCCCATCTGGTCGGCCTGGCCTTGACCGCTCGGCTGTATCCGGCGCGCATCGAGCTCTATCACGGCGCCGAGTGCGTGGCGAGCCACCCGCGTCACTTCGGGCGCAATGCGCGCATCATTGTGCCTGAGCATTTTGAGGCGGTCTTCGCGCTCAAGCCGCGCGCACGCATCATGGTCTACCGCGATTGGCTGGTCGCCTTGTCGCCCTTCATGGCGGACTACATCGCACAGCTCTGCCGCAAACGCTATGCCGAGATGGATGGCCAGATCACCGCGCTCTACGAGCTGGCGCAACGAGTTGGGCGCGAGGAATTTTTGGCGGCGGTGGAGTTGGCAGCGGAACAGCAGACGATTGGGGCGGAGTATGTCGGAGCCATCGCAGCTCACCCCGTTCCTCGCCTGGTGCGGAACTCACCCAGTGGCGCGGTGCCAGCCCTGCTGCAGCAGGCTCCTGCCCAACACGAGGTCGAGCGAGCCCTGGCCGACTACGAAGCGTATGTCACCAACCGGACGACCGAGCTCGAAGGGGTGGGAGGTGGACCATGAGCAGGAGCAGCCTGGAGCACAACCTGACGCTGCTCAAGTTGAGCCGCATGCGCGAGGTGTATGCCAGCTGGATCACCCAGGCCGAGCAGGAGCAACTGGGCTACGGCGAGTTCCTGGACGAACTGCTGAGCGAAGAAGTGGTGGGACGCCAAGAGAACCAGATCCGGCGCAAGCTCAAGGCAGCGGGCTTCCCCTTCGCGGCGACGTTGGAAGGGGTTGACTTTAGCCTGCGTCCCGAGCTCAAGCGGGCGGTGATGGTGCGCTTCTTCGACAGCGCGTTCATTGAGAAAGCCGATGGGCTGATTTTGATCGGCCCGAGTGGAACCGGAAAGACGCACCTGGCGGTGGCACGCGGAACGCGCATGGTCCAGTTGGGCTATAGCGTGCGCTTTGTGACCGCTCAGTCCTTGGCCAACGCGATCGTGGCAGCGGTGAGTCGGGCCGAGGTGGAGCGGGTGCTGCGGCCGTTGATGCGGTGCGACCTGCTGATCCTGGATGAGTTCGGGTATCTGAGCGTGGCCCCCGCGATCGGGCCGGCCCTCTATGAACTGATCAGTGGCCGGTACCTCCAGCGAGCAACCGTGATCACCTCGAATAAGAGCCTGGCGAGCTGGGGGGAGATCGTCGGGGGCGATACGGCCTTGATGATGGCGATCATCGATCGGCTGCTTCACCACGGCGAGGTTTTCTATCTGCGCGGGTCCTCGTATCGGATGCGCGGGAAAGAGCCGGTGGTCTTGACCCCGAGCGGAGCAGCCGAGCAGGCGAGGTGGGCGGAAGGCCCAGATCAGGCGCCTAGCTCGGAGATGTTGAGTAACATTTCGGCGGAAAGGGGGTGAGGATTTGGGCATGTCCAGGGTCTCTCATGAAGAGGCAGACACCGGACAAGGTAAAGGATCATTGTAGGCTGGGCACCTCGGATCACAAGCTCGACCCTGCCGGATTTTAGACTGTAAAACTGCCTACTTGACAGCTGTAATTTACAACTGTAACGGCCGGTTGTCAAGTGGTCCACGATCCGGGATAAAACTGGGCCAGGCTAACTCGATGCCTGCGCCTCGATTTCACCGTCTGGGCTGCGACCCCGCATGCGCCATGAAGGTCCTTTCACATAGAACACCTGGCCCCGCTCCATCAGGCGGTCGACGATCGCGGCTGCCAGACGCACATCTTGGACCACCGTCGACCATTCCGTCAGGCTCTTGTTCGAGGTGATGATCGTCGGGCGCTGGTTGTAGCGCCCGGCGATCACTTCATACAGCGCCGGCCCAAAACTTGGCTCGGTTGGCAGATAGCCCAATTCGTCCAGCACCAACACGTCACATTTCAGCAGCGGGCGTAACACCCGCTGCCGAACTGCTGCATTCCTGGCTTGCCCGAGCTGGGTTGCCAAGCGTTGCGCCGTCACGAAGCGGGCTGTCGACCCTAACTGCACCTGCTTGGTGGCGATCCTGATCGCCAACATCGTTTTGCCTAATCCCGGCGCGCCGATCAACGTCAAACAGCCGGCTTGCTCCACGAAGGTCGCATCCAGACAGCGCAAGATCACCTGCCGCTTCAACGCCGGCCGAAAGCGGAAGTCGAACGGCTCGAGCGTCGCCGCAAACGGGAAGCCCGCCCGACGCAGCCGTCGCTCGGTGGCCGCTTGCTGGCGTGCCACCAGTTCCTCATCGAGCACGTTATGCAGAACGTCGGCATAGCTCAGCGCGGCCTGGGCGGCCCGCGCCAGCCACAGATCCAGCACCGCTGCGGCGTGTGGCAATCCAAGATGGTCCACGAGGATGGTCGGATGCACCGTCATGCCAGCACCTCCGCCCCGACGCTGTCCAGGACCCTGCTGCCGTCACCGTCCTCTGTCCCCTCATCGACGTGGACCCAGGCTTCGTAACTGCTCAGCAGCCGATCAACCTCCCTGTGCGCCGGCACACCTGGCACCACGAGCGGCGGCAGCACCTGCACCGGTGGTGGTGGCGCCAGCACGGTTTCGAGTGCGGCAGCGCTAAAGCTCCCGGCTTGGGCGGCCAGCGCCATTGCCGCCAGGAGCTCAGCCTTCCCGTAGCACGCATACAGCGCATGGACCGCCAGCACTTCGGGCGCGCGGCGAGCCCGGTGACGCCGCGAGAGTTCCTGGAGCAACGACGTGGCACACCCACCCAGCTCGAGTAAGACCTGGCGATAAAGCATGACCTTCGCCCGCGGCTTGCGCGCGAGCACCGGCGCGAAGTGGGCCAGGTCGACGACACGCTGACCAGCGCCATTGGGTGCTCGCGGGTGGTCGGCGCTGCACGCCAGGTCATGCCAGATGCGCACGCGCTCGCGATGCAGCCGCACGGTCACCGTTAAGCGCACGTGCGTGACCGGCACCGCATAGCGATTGCCGGCGACGGCGACCAGCGATGCGGCCGAGACGTGACCCGGCACCACGCAGCCATAGTCCTGGGCGGTGGGCGGCAAGCTGCCACCATGCTGTGCTTCGACTGGCAGGCGTACCAGCGGCGGCTCGCCGGTGGCAGCCGACGGACGCAGGTTGGCCTGGTCTTGCCAGGTCGTCGCTTGCGCCGTCAGGTCGTCGTCGTCGTGGACGGTCCGACCGGGCACGACGTTGCCTTTGACCCACTTGACCAACGATTCGACGCTGCCCTTGGACAGCGCCGTCAAGTACACCCGGCAACACTACTGGGGTACACGTTTTCCAGGTCACCCATCCATTCCACCCCTGGTATGGACGCTCCTTTGAGCTCTTCAACTACCGCCATAGTTGGGGCGAGCACCGCGTCT
>JBBSGA010000510.1:0-3746 GCA_038254585.1 Chloroflexales bacterium
TCTCGGTTGCCACAGGCCATGCGCACGTGCCACGCGAGGATGGCGGTACCTGTCACACGCCGGTACTACAATACCCCTGCATCCGGTGCGATGCGGAGCACCTGGCACGGTCACCGCCCGTTGCTCGGCGCCACAGCGCAGGCGACAGCGTCTGGTACGGGTGCGGCGCCACCGGGTCGCCGCATGCCAGCCGCGCCCCGGAACGCATGTGCTGGAGCTCGAGCTCATGCTGCGCCCGTCGCGGGGTGCGGCACTCGATCGTAGCTGGCAGGCCCACGCACTCCGGCTCCTGCTGCGCCTGCAGCAGAAGGCCGACTATGCGCTCGCGCCAGATATTCAGGCGGTCGAGGCGAAGTTGGTCGGCGCGCCGTTCACCGTGACGCTGCGCCTCGTCGCCGTCGCCGAGTCCGCGGCCACGCTCGACGCGACGCGCGGCGAGCTCGCGCAGTTCCAGCAGGGCTACGCCACTACGTCGTCCGTTCAGCTCAACATCGGCAGTGTGCACAGCGGCGCAGCGGCGGGGAACTACTACGGCATGGTGCCGGTCACCGTGCGCGCGGCGACAACCGGCGGCGGGACGCAGACCTTCGTCGGCTGCTATACCGTCCATCTCGGCGAGCCGGCCAATCAGGCCGTTCCGCCGTTTCAGCCCATGGCGATCCAGGCGGCGCACATCCAGCAGGTGCCGAACGCTGCCAACACGGGCGTCTTGATGAACGTGGTCTGCGACGACCGGTGAGGCGGCCGCGCACGGCGCGACATTGGCCGGTCGTAGAGACGTTATCTAAGCGTCTCTACGACCCGGTGGGTTCGAGCCGGACCTCCACCAAGGGACTGGATTGCACAAAGGCGTTGAGCTTATCTTGCTGTTTCCACTTTTCCACGACCTTGGTCAGCACCCGCCTTCGCTCAGCTTCATCTGTGATAGGAATCGCCTGTGCCGGAATGTCAGCCTGCGAACTCTGCTTCAGGTGAAAGGTGAACCGAGGTTTCGCCAGCAGATTGGCATACCAATCGCGTGTACCCGGCGAGCCGGTAATGTAGAGCATGCCGTCGAAGTTGTGGAAGGCGATCTCAACCCGGTGGGGCTTGCCCGTCTTCCTCCCGGCCGTGGTGATATCGATCAGATCATCGTGTTTGAGGGCCTGCTCAACTGTAGAGTCCATACTTCGCCAAGCTCCTTGCGATCGTTCGCTTGATTCGTCCGCCCATAGCTGTGTGCGGGATGCACAGCCGCCGGCGGGGTGCCTATGATATGCTGGATGTCAAGGCTCGTCGAGCGAGATGCAGATATCCAGGTCAAACACAGCGCCCAGCTGGTGGTTACCTGCCGGCCGTCCCCGCCGATACGGGCCGGTTTGACAGCAGGTGGACACTCGGAAGCAGGACGACGGTACCGCCCGGACGCCGTGGTGGCCGTGTAAGTGCGGAAGGAGGGGTCCATGACGCACATCTACCTTGCGATGGAGGACGAGCTCCTGGTTGCCGAGGAACAGGGGGACGGCTTTGGTCTGCAGCAGCATCTGCATGGCCACCGGCCCCAGTGTTTGGCGCACGATCCCCGGCGGCCGGAGCGCGTCTACTGCGGGACGTTTGACGCAGGACTGTTGTGGAGCGACGATGCGGGGGCGTCGTGGCAGCCGGTCGGCGGAATCCTGGCCGACCGCGCGGTCACGGCCGTCGCCGTACGGAACCACTCATCGGCGCAGGGTTCCGAGCTGATCTACGTTGGCACCGAGCCGAGCGCGCTCTTCTGCTCGGCTGATGGCGGCATGACCTGGACGGAGCTCCCCGCGCTGACGACGCTGCCGTCTGCCCGCGGCTGGAGCTTTCCGCCGCGCCCGGAGACGCACCACGTGCGCTGGATCACTCTCGACCCGCGCGCCGCGCGGCGCCTCTCTGCCTGCATTGAGGCAGGCGCCCTGATCCGATCGAGCGACGGCGGGCAGAGCTGGCGGGATCGGACGCCGGACGGGCCGCGCGATACGCATACGCTGGTGGTCCATCCCGACGCACCGGGCCGGCTCTACGCCGCGGCCGGAGACGGGTACTTCGAGAGCGTCGACGGCGGCGACACCTGGCAGCGACCGGATGAGGGCCTACGCCATCATTACCTCTGGAGTATCGCCGTCGATCCGGCGGACCCGGAGGTGCGGGTGGCGTCGGCTGCCGCGAGTGCCTGGCGGGCCCACAACGCGCAGGGTGCCAAATCGGCCGTCTATCGCCGCACGGGGGCCGGCCCGTGGCAAGCGGCGCAAGCTGGCCTGCCACCCCAACCGGGGACAACGGTTTCGAGCGTGGTCGGCGATCCGGCCGAACCCGGCAGCTTCTATCTCGCGAACAACCAGGGCATCTATCGATCGCGTTATGTTGGGCAGAGCTGGCAGGCATGCAGCCTGCCGTGGCCTGCGCAGTATCGCCAGCAGCGCGTGCAGGCCCTCGTCGTGACCGATGAGCAGCGACGAAGCGCCTGAGTACCCGGCGGAACCGCCCCGACCCACGTCTATCCAGTGTGAGACTGGTACTTACTGCCTATCCGAATAACCCTGCGGCACGAAAGGCGATGAGCGCACAAACGAAATGCAAGAAGGCCAGATAGTTCTCGGACTTTTTGTCCCAGCGCACCAGGATTCGCCGGAAGCGGTTCATCCAACTGTGGCTGCGTTCCACCACCCAGCGCCGCGCCCGCTTGCCCGCCTCCGCTTTCAACTCCGGCGCCTCGACGCCCCGCGCCTTGCTATCGGCCGTGAAGCCGAACTGCTCCAACGTCTCGCGCACTTCGTCGTAATCGTAGCCTTTGTCCAGGCACATGCCCTGAGGCGTCTCCTCCGTGGGCTCCGGCCGCTCCGCAACCACCCTGTCCAGCCTCGCCCGCACCAGCTCGGTTGGCGCCGTCCACCGCCACGCCGATCGGCGCGCCGTGCCCCTCGGTCAGCAGGCTGCGTTTGACGCCGTCCTTGCCGCGGTCGGTCGGATTTGGGCCGGTCTTTCCCCCCCCCAAGCGGCGCCTTGGTCATCGCGCCGTCCATACTCAGCCAGGCCCAATCGATGCCGCGGAGTTCATCAAACTGCTCGACGCCGGCCTGCCACAGCTTCAGGAACACGCCGGCTTCGACCCACTCGCAAAAGCGATCGTGAGCGGTTGACTTGGCGCACAAGTCGGTCGCAGTCAGCGAGGCCCATTGGCCGCCAGTCCGCAACACGTAGAAGATCGCATCCGCACAGCGGCGGTCAGACACACGGGGCCGGCCGCCTCCAAAGCGGTGCGTGTTCACGTGGACCGGCAGCAGTGGCTCCATCACCGACCACAGCTCGTCCGAGATCCGATAACCGGTCGTCGTCTTGTTGTTTGGGGTACGAGCGCGCTCGCGCTTCGTCGGTGTCTCTTTGCTCATACTCCCTAGAGCCTGTTATGCACTTTTAGCTGCACGAGCCTCCTACCCTGCTCGATGCGCGGCGGCAAGCAGAGCCGCCCGACGCCCAGCCACGTCGAAGCAGTCGAGCTGGTTCTCACGCATCAGGCGCGTCGCGTAGGCCATCGCCTCGCGCTCGTACAGCAGCCCATCGTTCACCTCGGCCTCCAACGCGCGGGAAAGCCACGCGCGGGCCTGGGCTGCGTAGGCGACACTCGCCGACGGCCACCAGGTATCCCCGCCGAACGCAAAGACCTTGTTGGACGGCACGGCGTGGATTGTTCGCCGCAACGTGTTGCAGGCGCTGTACGGATCGATGCTCCAGGCCCAGCA
>JBBSGA010000511.1:0-3704 GCA_038254585.1 Chloroflexales bacterium
CGCGGGGTGCTCCATTCCTTGGTGCGGGATGGCATCGAGCTGCCCTACCAACCCGTGGGTGCAGCAGCCCAACCCGTCGTCTGGCGCGCCCCGGCCTACGAGGCGATCTACAGCCTGCTGACCAACCCGCGCTATGCAGGCGTCTACTGTTATGGACGGCGCCAACGGGAGGTGGACCCGCTGAGCCAGACGACGCACCTGCGCCGCCGCACACGACGCGACTGGATCGTGTTTCTGCCCGACCACCATCCGGGCTATATCACTCTAGCTGAGTTTGACGCCAACCAGGCCACCTTGGAGAATAACCGCATGCAGTACCCGCGCAGTCAAGGCGCGCCGGGCCGCGGGCCAGCGCTCTTGCAGGGGCTGGTGATCTGCCACCGCTGCGGCCACAAGATGCGGCTGCGCTACAGTGCCGGCCGGCCCTATTACAGCTGTGATGTAGCCCACCGCCGCTGGGCCGCGCCAGTCTGCACCTATGCGAGTGCCGCGCGCGTGGATGCGCTGGTCGAGGAGCTCGTCTTGATCGTGATCAAGGGTGAGACGCTCGCCAACTCCCTGGCCTACGATCAGCAGCTGCGCGCGGAAGCCGCGCTGGTGGACCAGGCCTGGCAGGAAAAACTTCAGCGCTTGGACTATCAAGCGGAGTTAGCCCGCCGGCGGTATGAGTGCGTGGATCCGGCCAACCGACTCGTGGCGCAGACGCTGGAGACGGAGTGGAACGCGCGCCTGGTAGAGCTGGAAGCGGCCAAAACGGTGTACACGGCGCAGCGCCTCACTGAGCAGGAGTTGGTCAGTACGTTAGCGGACCTGCAGGAGGTCGTGGCCCATCTCCGGGACTACTGGTACGCAGCAACGATCACGGAGCAGGAGAAGAAAGAGCTCCTGCGCTGCCTGATCGTCGACGTGCGGTTGGAGAATCAGGGAAAAGTGCTCCGCGCCCATGTACAGTGGCAAGGCGGGACGGTCACGGCGGTCGATGTCCCCAAATATCTGTTCAGTACGCCCGCCGTTTACCACCGCGTTGCCCAACTCGCTGACGCGCATCCCGACAGTGAGATCGCGACCATCCTCAACGCCGAGGGGCGCACGACGGCGAAGGGCAAAGTGTGGACGGCGCGCCATGTGATGGACTTCCGGCACTCCAATGCGATCCCCTCGCGCTTTACCACCACCGCGGCCTTGCGGCTGCCGGAGTCGACCTACCTCACGAGTGCCGAAGCGGCGACGCAGTTAGGGATCGAGCAGACGACGGTGCAGAAGTGGTACAAGTGGGGGGTGCTGCAGGGAAAACATGCCGGCGGCCAAGCCCAATTATGGATTGCGTGGACCGCGGACGTGGAGGAGCGGTTGAGCGGCCGCGCGACGCCGGACGCGCGGATGGTTTCCGTTCGGGCGCTCTGCCGCCAACAGGGCAAAACGCCGGACGAGATTCTGGCCTGGGCCCAGGCGGAGGGCCATCCGATCTACCGCTTACGTCGCGGCACTGCCATGCGGTTTTATATCTTGCCACAGCCGGGCACGACCGAAGCCGGCCAGGACCAGAACGGGGCGGCCACGGGGGACAGAGCAGGCGCGAGCGGCGGTGTGCCAGCCGCGCTGGAGCCAGCGGCACGACGGCTGCTGGCCGTGCTCACGACTGAGCCGCAAGCGATCCCCGGGCCGTGTCAGGTGCTTGGCATAAGCAAACCGGAGGTGGAACAGGTGATCGTGCGGAACTATGACGCCTTGATCCAGGCGGGACTGCAGCCGCGTGTGGCAACCAAGAGCGAGGTCCCGCGCGCCATCCGCTTGCCCAGTCCGCTCAATCCCCAAGAATACACCTACTACAGCAAGCTCGCACGGAACCCCAGTGACGATCCTGGTGGCGAGGGCAAGGAAGAGGTCGTCGCAAGCCGCTCGAAGGATCGTTCCTCACATCGGCTTTAGTGGAAAGGACTATAGTGGCAAACTTGTGTGGAGTAGCCCGTCTTCGAGCTTAGCGAGGTAAGCAGCTGGGTCACGACGGAAGCGGCGAGCCGCGCGACGGGCCTCATGCCGCGCCTCCAGCTGCTCACGCAAGCGGCGCCACGCCGTGACGTTTGCCGGACGCAACTCCTGTGCTGTCCACGCTTCGAGCGGTGTTGCCACCGCCGCAACGACGCGGACCGACCCCCGCACCACCAGCGCGCTCGTCGCCCTCGTGTGCCCCGTCGCGCGCCGCTCGTGATGTCGTGCTGCCCCGAAATACTGCTCCAACTCATTATTTGTCCGTGGTATCTCCAGCATGTCGTAACCATGGAACAGTCCGCGCCAGTAGCTGCGCGTCACCGTGTAGCATGTCGTCGCCCATTCTGCCACGCGCTCATCGCTCTTCGCCTGCACAATGTCCTCAAGCAGCGTTCGGTAGCTTGCTTCCACCCGCGCCGCCTCTGCCTGCCCCTCGTTGGCGAGGATCTGGGCCGCGCGCTGCAGCCAGCTCGGGGCGGTTTGCAGCGGCGCCCACAGTCGCTCGGTGGCAAACAGGCCCGTCGCCACCACCGCTCGCAGTCGTCCCAACTCGCTCGGAAGCCCCCTTGTTGCCCCACCCGGTCGAGGGAGGCCTCAATGGCGCTGAGACGGTCGTGCATCCTCAGGCCACCAAGCTGCAAGGGCGGCTTGCCATCATCCGCGAGCGCCGAGCGCACTGCCAGACAGTAGCCGCGGATCGTCTTGGCTGCCTGATCCTCGCGCGTGGTCATGCTTCGTTCAATCTCGCGCACGCCTTTGGTATACTTCTTGAGCTCAGTCTTGGCCTGCCGATCCGCCTCGGTAATCGGTTTGGCAGCTTCCTTGAGCTAGTGGAACTGGCACACTTGGTGCGGGACGCCAGGCAAGGTTTTCTCGACAGCCAGACGGATTGGGCGCTGGGCATCCGAAACGACGGCGTGGATTGGCACCGGCAGGGCATCCTTGACCTCGCGGAGCAGGTCGGCCAGATCCTCCTGGCGCGCACTGTCGAGGCTGCGAGCGAGCAGGACGTCACCCGAGAGCGTGTCGCGCAGCACCCAGAGCACATCCTGGGTTTTGAAGGGTTGCAGACCGTCAATGGCCACAATGACGTGGCCTTGCTGCGTGAGGGTCTGCTTGAGCCGGGTCGCCTCAGCGAGCCGGAGGGCAAGCAACTCTTCGTAGCGCTCAAGCAGAGAGGTGACGGTGCGCGGAGCGATGGCGACATGCAGGTCTTGGAGTGCCTTGGTGATCTCCGGGACCGAGCGATGCTGCCGGTAGCGCAGCGAGCCCATGTGGGCAATCACATCCAGACCAAACTCGCCATGCGGGAGTGCCCAGGCGCCCTCTTCCTCGGGGCGAACCGGCTGATGGTCGTGTGCACAGGCCGGGTTGGGGCAGCGCACGACGGTGACGGTCAAGCGGGTGACATCCTCAAGGGTGGTGACGGTGCGCTGGGTCTGATAGAGGTGCCACAAGCGGCCACCACAGGCAGAACACTGTCGACGGACGGGCAGCAAGCTGACAGTTTTTGTGATCGGTGGGCGTTTCGTTCGGCGTGCCATAATCACCCTCCAAGGCATACCTATCTGTTCTCCTATCCGATATTCTAGCCCGACCTGTCTCTCTACACAAGAGTTTGCTACTGTAGGGAAAGGATTGCGTATCATGCCGGAGGCAATGGTATCGTGATCAGGGTGCAAGTTACCGGCAATAAAGCGGAAGGGAGCAGACTC
>JBBSGA010000512.1:0-3690 GCA_038254585.1 Chloroflexales bacterium
CGCTACGTTGCACCGGCGCGTGAGTGGGTTGAATAAATCGTCTCCCGATTGCGCGGGGGGCGGCTTCAAATAGCCTCGATGAAAGGCCGGCGCCGATTAAACCGACACCGCGGCGACCTCAATCGCCGATCGTCCCGCTTTAAGCGAATATTTTTCGAGGTGCCCATATGGCAGACCGACGGCGTTCCCAGCAAAGGTACCGCCGGCAGGCTCGGTCAAGACATCTTCAGGGACAATGGTATTTGTTGCTGAACAGTGCTGAAGTTCTGCTGGCAGATAGATCCTCTCTCTACGTCCCTCTGCTATGATCGCGATGAGAACATGTTTAAGCCTATCATTTTCTGCCTCATTATTAATATATTTATTACTGATACTGTCACCGGTCAGGAGGCATTCAAACGTGGCACGACCTGACTTAAGCCCCCTTGTAATAGCCGCTCTGTCTCTAGGAGATCCGCTTCGCACCTCGAAGCTCCACTTTCTCGCCGCTTTATCGACAACCGGCTCAAGCCATGCCTCCGCAGACTTCTTGTTCGACAGCCAGTAAGTACTTATCAGCGGCACGTGGTCACCCTTAGCTGCAGGGTTGGGGCTCGCTACCGTACGGGCCCAGATCCAGGCCATCACGTTGGCTTCTCCGCCTCCATACGCCTTAGGTAAGCGCGCCTTTGGGTACAGGTGCCCCATCTTCCTCATCGCACGTTCGCGGATGATGCGGCTGTAGTGGCGGACGTCGGCCGCCAGGCCGTGCGGTCCGCGCCAGGCTTCGCCCCCGCCTATCCGGCCGCGCTCTTCGGGATTGACCGGTGGGTGGTCAATCCAACGCGGCCCCAGCTCAAGGTTGCATTTGTTAAGCAGGACTGCGACCGGGTTGAGATCGCCAGCATGTGTCTCGAACCCCATGCGATTAGCCTCAAGCGGTATTGAACCCCCACCGGCGAAGGGATCAAAGACCGCAGGTAGCTTGCCATCGCAGTATTTGAGCATCTCCGCGCGGGCCTCGGCATACACCTCGGGGGCCTCGTGCAGCTTCTTACCCATCGTCCGGCGCAGAATTTCGAACAGTCGCTCCCGCTCGGCGTTCTGCATTTCCTCGGTCACCCATTTCTCGGGATGGGCCTCAGGGTCGTCCACAACCGACGCGAAGAGGATCGCGCGCGCCGTCGGCAACGGAAGACGTGCCCACCACTGATGGATGCCCTTCGGATGCGGGCCAATACCTGGCATTTTGTCGTATGCCGACGCGTCGTTGATCTCCGGCAGAGGCAATGCGACCTCGATTAATTTCTTTCGAATTGGTCGGGTCATTTCGATGCTTCCGGCCGAATGCGGTCAGGCTGGCTATTGTTCATCATGAGGGGCTCCCTGCTCGCGCCAGCAACTCGGCGAAGCTGTAATTGATGCTGGTCACTCCGAAATCCGGCTCACGCCGAAACGGCTCCCGGGCATAGTGGACGCGGTGCTCATCTCCCATGAACTCGACGATCGCTAGGATGAAATCCTCGGGTTTGTTTAAAGAATAAAGGATCTCGTTGCGCGTCACGGTGATCGTGTCGGCACCGGAGACGCGCCCTTTAACCTCGATGAAGCGCAGCTTTCCGGTGCCGGGCACACGGCTTTCGATGTCGTAGCCGAGCTTCTCCACCTCGCGATCGATCGGCTCGAAGCCGAGCACTCGCTCGACCTCCATGATGATCTGTCGGGCGCGTGCTGCGGATGCCTGCGTATCCGCCGGGGCCGATGGTGCCGCGGTCGCAGATGGAGCGATCCGGGCGAGCAGGCCCGCCGGAATGACGAGCAGCCCGCCCAGGATAACGGGCGGCAGCGGCGACAGTTTGCCTTCCAGCAGAAGCTCTTCCATGCGCTTTTGCAGGCGCGCTTGCAGTGTGTCAGCCCGCTTTCGCGCTTCGTTAGAATTCAGCCGGGCGTTCGGCTTTCTCGCTAGCTCCTGGTGCTTCAGATCCTCGGCGCCCTTATCGGCATCTTCCCGCCTCGCGCGCGACGTCGAAGGATGACGCCTAGGCGCATGACCTTTTGCGGGTGACGCCAGGCCGGAATCCGTCTCCCCTGCCCTATTCGCAGATTATGACACGCGTGACGTGCGCGTGACTGTCTCCCAGCCTTTCCTTCCCGGTTCCCCGCTTGGGCGGCCCGCAGGCGGCCTCCCATGTGGGGACGTTGACCGGCCCCGCCTCGCGATCAACGCGGCTCGCTTCCGCCCCCGGATCAAGTCCGGGGTTGTGCAGCTTATTGAGGAACCGCGACAAGGCAGCGGTCCCTCCCAAAAACGGTCAAATTTCAAAGTCGGTACACACTCTGTCGGAGACACCGGACCGGTTGGATTTGATCTATTTGATTCGCTAGCCGCTTCGACCAACAGGAAATCGCTCAATGGAATTGTCCGCCGTTACAAGCCCGAGTTTTGGCATGACCGCGCGGATCGTTGCCGCGACGTAAGACGGCGCGAGGTGTGCGTAATGCTTCTCCGTCATCCGCGTATCGGCGTGCCCAAGGTTGGCGGCGACGACTTGCAGCGGCGCGCCGGCCATGACGAGGTGCGAGGCATACGTATGACGCAAGATGTGGAACGACGCGGCAGGCAAGATATTGGCCCGTGCGCACGCGTCGTGCAGTGGACGGCGCTGGTGCGAGGCGCCCCACGGCTGATGGTCCGGCCGCGGAAAAATAAGAGCCGTCGAGAGTTTGCCGATGGTGTGCTGATCGAGCAGCGTGATCCCCTCATCGGTCAGAACGACGTGACGCGGCTTGCCGCCCTTAGCCGCTCGGATTGTGACGGTTCCGGCTACTCGATCGAAATCGCCGACGCATAGTCCGACAATCTCGCCGTAGCGACAACCGGTAAGAAGGGCACATTGGACAAGGGACCGGAACGGCATGTGCGCGGCGTTGACAAGGCGCTTCGCTTCTTCGTGAATGAGATAGCGGACCTTCGCTGTGTCCACCTCGCGGAAGGGCTTCACGCGCCGCCATGCGTCGTCCGAGGCCGCACGCCCTTCGCGGAAGGCATGATTCAGAGCAGCCTTCAAAATGGTGAGCGTGCGGTTGGCGGTGGCCCGGCGACGGCGGACGGCTTCTGAGTCGCCCTTATTGGTTGGCCGTTCGTTCGGCTTCGCCGCATTTTTCCCGGTTCTCAGCTTTGCGGGCGCCGCTGCCAATGCGGCGTGCCATTCACGTAGGCGCTGTGTCGTCAGTCGAGCTACCTGTTCGGCGCCGAGCTGCGGTCTTATGAAAGACTTGACGCGGCTCCCGGTGTCCGTTGCGGACTTGCCGCCTCGCTGATGATAATCGGCCAGATACTCGTCGATCGCCTGGCCCGGTTGGAGTGACGAGGCCAGCGGCATTCCGCATCGCCTCAGAGAACCAGGAGCGCGCTCTCGCCTGCGCTTGCGAAAACGAGAGGATCGCGACGCCGTCGGCGTCGGTCACGTCGTCGGTAATGCCCAGGGTGGTCTTGCGATAGGGTCCCCCGAGATACAGCCGGGCGACCCACGATCCGCCGCGCCGGCCACTATAATAGCCGAGATGTGCTCCCTGGTCAATGCTTTGTCCTGGCTCACGACATATGAGACTGGGGTTTTTCCGCGGCTCGGCAGATGGAGAGATATTCGGCTGGGGTTTTTCCGGCAAGGGCTCCGTGCGGTCTGTGGTGATTGTACAACAAGGCTTGAG
>JBBSGA010000513.1:0-3690 GCA_038254585.1 Chloroflexales bacterium
ACGTCCGCCTGTGAGGTCGTCGGAGCGCTCTTTGGAATACCATTGCCTCCGTCGAACCAGGGGTTCCTCGCTCGTGCAATGCACGAGCGAGACTTTCAGTCCGGTCCAAACCTCTGCACTTTCAGTGCAGAGTCGTTTAGTTGTGCTCCTTGGGCAGAACCGTGCCGCCAATGCGACGCCTGTCCTGTTCTCTGCGCCGCCCCCCACCTTAACGTGCTGGCTCGGCTGACGTGGTGAACGGCGACGTAGGACGATGTGCCTAGGCACCCGGGTCGAGACGCCGATCCAGGTCGACGTTCGCAGACCAATGCGGGGCTAGACGAGGCCGAGCCGGGGCCTCAGGCGCGGCCTCCAGCTCCTCAGTACGGAAAAAGATTCGGGTGTCTGGGCGGGCATCGTCGTAATCGAGGTGAACATACCAGCCATCGATATCTCCACGTTCGATGATCGTCCCGACCTGCCTATAGTGGACCAGCCGGCCGTCGGTCACTCGCACCCGCTGCCCGATCTGAATCGGTTCCATAGCTCCCTCCATGTTCGTTCTCGCGCGCCGCGGGTTCTGGCTCCGTGTGTCGGATAAAGAGCTCAGCCGGCTCGACGCCCAGGGCGACGCACATGCGATCGATGGTATCGAGGTCGATCCGCGTTGCCCTGCCGGTGTAGAGCGCGTGCGCCGTGTTGTATGCCACGCCAGCACGCTCGGCCAGTGCCTTGATCGTCAGGGCCTGTTGTCTGGCCACTTCGCCAATCCGCATCCTGACTGGCATGGTACTCCTCCGTATCTCATATGTCTGGCATTACTTTAGGCTGCCTTACGCGAAAAGTCAAGTACTAATCTACGCAACTAGAGCTATACAAGCAAGCTTGTGTATGCTACACTACAGCTGCGCTTGGCGAAGCGACGAAAGGAAAACGCAACATGACCCATCCTGAACCGAAGCCCGCGGAACGCGATGTGAGCGGGGAAGCTACGGGGCGATCGGCTGGCGCAGGTGACGCGACCTGGCGCTACATCGGGGACCGTATTGCCGCTGACAACGCCTACTGTGCCCGCTTTGACGTAGCCCAGGCGCCCGAGCCGAGCGTAGCGCTGGGAGGCGCCTGGGCCTATGCGCTTCCCGCGATCGAGCCCCTTCGGTGAGCTCGACGGACGCTGGATATCCTCGGGCGGCCGCACCTTGCCAACTCACCGTGCCATGCCCTTGGTCCCGGTCCCCCCAGGGTCACTTTCTAGGAGGCACGTTCCATGCAACCATCTGATGGGACGAACACAGCTGGAGCGCCAGAGACCGCCGGTGATCTGCCGCGGTCGTCTGCACCGAATTATATCGTGACGGACGTGGCCCCGCTGCAGATCGTCGCCGCGGTCGGCAACCCGGAGCGCAGCACCGAGGTCTTAAAGGTCAGCACCCGCTCCCGGCCGAGTGCCGTGGCGGGCGCTATCGCCGGCGTGATGCGCGAACGTGCCACCGTCGACGTCCAGTCGATCGGGGCGGGCGCTACCAACCAGGCCGTCAAGGCTATCGCGATTGCCCGCGGATATCTCCGGGATGACGGTATCGATATATGTTGTGTTCCGTCGTTCATCGACGTCGCCATCGATGGGGATGAGCGCACGGCGCTGCGCCTGCTCGTTCAGCGACGCGTGAGTTGATCGGCTGAAATTACATAAGATGAGGGAGCCAGCGATGACTGTATTCGGAACCGATCGATGACGCCGAACCTGACCCGTGCCCAGGTCCTTGAGATCCTTGCGGTCGCGCTGAGCGAGGGTATCCGGCCCGACTTCTCGGCCGCGAGCCTGCCGGGGCTTGATCTGGCCGATGTCGATCTGCATGGTGCCGTGCTACGCGGTGCCGATCTGCGCGGGGCCTGCTTGAGCCGGGCGAATCTGGCAGAGGCTGATCTGCAGGGGGCCGATCTGCAGGGAGCCAACCTTCAAGGTGCGCACCTGGAGCGAGCGAACCTGGAGGAGGTCAATCTCCACCGCGCCGACCTACGCGCAGCATATTTGACCGGAGCCGAGCTAGCAGGTACCGATCTGCGCAATGCCATTAGATGATGTGCGGGCGGGGCCGCGCCCAATGCTCGATAGACTGGAATAGGACAGTTCCAACGGGGATAGCAGGAAGGCAGACGACATGGCACATCTCAGCTACCCATCGCCGACGGAAGTGCAGCTGCGGCTCGGCCCGCAGGAGGATGCCATCTTAACGGTGGTGCGGCACTGGGCGTGGTGGACGCGCGCTGAGGTCGAAGGTCAGCTGCCGGGGGAGCTTGAGGTCGCTGCCGTTATTCTGACGGCGGAGCGTACGACGGAGGCTACGATTCGCGAGATCTTGCACCGTAGCTTTCAGATCGTCTTCCCATCCGCGGGTGGCGAAGGAGTCTGCGCTGCCTCTGGAGTGGGCGCACGATCCCAGCGCAGTATCCGTTGAGCCTTTCAATGACCATCATTGGGCCGCGCCTCGCGGCTATCCGCACCGGTTTCGCGCGGCCGGTAAGCTCCAGCTGCCGTGGGTTGAGGGCGTGCGACGAATGCTTCGGCTCGGTCCAGAGCGTAATGTAGCATAGGGCTTGTCGATTACCTGCCTCCTGTCGGCATTATGGCGCATCATGCTACAATAGTCGCACAGATGTTCCATAAGAGGTGGCAGTGGTGGCAGTCATTCAGATCGAGCCGGACGTACAGCAGAAACTTGCGATTCTCGCCTCGGAGGCCGCCGACGAGCTCACGGATCCCCCGCGCCCGGAGCAGCCCGCGACGCCCGATCTCACGGGCTCCATTTACCACGCGACGCGGGAGCGCGGAGGCAAGATGCCGCTGCTCAAGGTCTTGCAGACCAACGCCTGTCGCTATGCCTGCGCCTACTGCTTCACCTCCTGCGCGATCCGGCGCAAGCGCACCACCTTCAAGCCCGACGACCTGGCGACCACCTTTATCGCGCTGCGGAGCAGCCGGCAGGTCGATGGCCTATTCCTTTCTTCAGGGATCGTTCCCGACGCAGACACGACGATGGAAAAGATGTTGGCGACCGTGGAGCGTCTGCGCCTGCGCGAGCACTATACGGGCTACCTCCACCTCAAGCTGATCCCAGGCGCGGCATTCGAGTACGTCGAGCGCGCCGTTCAGCTGGCCGATCGCGTTTCGCTGAACCTGGAGGCGCCGAACGCACTGCGGCTGGCCGTCCTGGCCCCTGACAAGGAGTTCGCGGACAGCATGTGGAGCCGGCTGGTTTGGGCGTCCGATCTGATCCGTAGGGCGCGCAAAGAGGGCTGGCGCGGGGCACGCAGCCTCACAACCCAGTTCGTCGTGGGAGCGGCGGGAGAGAGCGACCAGGAGCTGCTCACGACGGTGCAGCGCGCTCACCGTGAGCTTGACCTCCGGCGGGCCTACTTCAGCGCCTTTCATCCAATCGCGCATTCGCCCTGTCCGATCATCCGGCCGAAGATCCCGTGCGTGCCTTCAGGCTTTACCAGGCTGACTTCATGCTGCGCGACTACGGCTATACCGTCGCCGACCTCCCTTTCGACGCGGATGGGCTGCTTCCCCGCGACAAGACGCCGAAGCAGGCCTGGGCCGAGCGACACCCCGCGCATTTCCCGGTCGAGGTTAATTCTGCTCCGCGCGCGGGGCTACTCCGTGTTCCCGGCATAGGCCCGCGCGCGGCCGACCGGATCATCGAGGTG
>JBBSGA010000514.1:0-3681 GCA_038254585.1 Chloroflexales bacterium
TCGCTGACCCGTTCGTGCGTCACGGATGTCGAACCGCGCCGATCAGACTGGTGGCAGCACCACATCCCGGCTCACACCCTGCACGGAATCGTCCGCTGCCTTCAGCAGCCCTTCCGCCACGAGAATCGGTACACCCACGCGCAACGCCAGCCCGATGGCGTCGCTTGGGCGAGCATCGACCTCTGTCGTCTGCCCGTCGGCACGATGCAGCCAGACAGACCTAGCCACGACCTATCCGGCACAGATTTGCTGTCGGCGTGGCGAACCGCTATTATCTCCCGTCGAGACTCGACATAACGTTATCACCGCTCCGCTCATTCGTGGGGGAAGCAATGCCTGCGTGTCTGCGCCCGCGCCTCGAACCGACCGACGACTGGCAGCAACTCCAACTGCTCTCCCAGTTCCCCGAGCAGCTTACCTATGAGTTGATTCGTCCTGTTGTCCTCTTCGGCCATTCCCCTGCGGAGCGTGCGCAGCAGACCGGCGCCGCGGCGCGCACGCTCTATCGGCAGGCGGCGCGGTTCACGTAGGATGGGATGGCCAGTCTGTTTGCGCCGCAGGTCGAGAGACATCGCCGGGTGCCTGCTGAGGTCCGGGACGCGATCTGTGCACTCAAGGCGGAGCATCCGCCGCTCAACATCTACGAGATCACCACAATCTGCTGGGTGCGCTTCGGCCACCGTGCCAGTTCGCACACCGTCAAACGAATCTTGGCGGAGGTCCAGCGGATATCCGTCACGACCCGTCACGACCCGTCACGACCCGCCGTACCACCGGATCGCTGATGCTGCCGAGGCACGGCTCGCGATCATCCGCCTGCACAGCGAAGGCTGGAACAAGAAGAGCATCGCTGCCTACCTACAGATCAATCGCGACACGGTCCACGCGACACTCAGGCGCTGGATCACCGAAGGAGTTGCGGGATTGGACGACAAGTCCTCCGCGCCGCGCCATTCCGTACGCAAGACAGACTTCAAGGCGATGCTGGCCGTCAAGGAGTTGCAGGAGAATCCCGAACTCGGTGCGTTTCGCATCCATGCCGCCTTGCGGCAGATCGGTATCCACCTGAGCCCACGCACCTGCGGGCGCATCCTCGCGCTGAACCGCAAACTCTACGGTCTCAGCGGCCCGCCTGCGAAGGCGAAGGAAACGAAGCCGATGCCGTTTGCAGCGCAGCGGCGGCACCAGTATTGGACCGTTGATATCCGGCACATCGATCTGCCCCAAGGGGCACCCGCGCACGTCGGTGGCAAGGTCTACTGCGTGTCCATCCTGGAGAACTACAGCCGGGCAATCCTGGCGAGTGGCCTCTTCCCGACGCAGGATCTCTCCGCGTACTTGATGGTCCTCTATGCGGCGATCCGGCAGCACGGCATCCCGGAGATGCTCGTCAGCGACAGCGGCGCGGTCTTCGTGACCGCCAAACAGGCGAAAGCCGTCTATGCTGCGTTGGGAATCGAGAAGCGCGAGATCGAACGGCGGCAGCCCTGGCAGAGTTATATCGAGACGAACTTCAACGTGCAGCGGCGGATGGCCGATTGGGACTTCTCCAAGGCGACGACGTGGGCGGAGTTGCTGGCGATCCACGACCAGTGGGTGGTGAACTTCAACAATCAGAGCCACTGGGCGCACCAGGAGCGCGATGACGACCACCGCAGCCCGCGCGACGTCCTCGGCTGGGTCTGCGGGCGGACGATCGCGCCGGAGCAGTTGCACCGGGTCTTCTACCGGACACGCTTCGGCAGGAAGCTGGACAAGCTGGGCTACGTGCGTTTCCGACATTGGCGCGTGTACGGGGAGCAGGGACTGGGCAAGGAGCATGCGGCGGTCTGGTTGTATGGCGAGACGCTGACAATCGAGTTCGCGGACGAACCGCTCGCGCGCTATCGCGTGCGCTACCAACCGGACAAGAAGCACCTGCGGGCAGTGGAGGAGCCGCAGGTGTACGAGACGCCATTCCGCTCGCCGCAACTGGCGTTGTGGGAACTGGATGATACCGAGTGGTTGAAGGTCATCCGCCGACCCGATTATGCGCCGCGGCGACCGAGACGAACGGCGCCGACACAAGCCGCGCTCTTCCCTTGATACCGCAATCAGCCATGGGTATCCAGCCCCTTGCGATCGAGCGCTGCTCGGAGCTGGCTGAGCCACTCCGTGCCCAGCTGGCGCCCGTTTGGGAGTTGGTCGCCTCGATCCCAGCGCCATGTTGTGATCATCGCCAGCACGAGGTTCCGGCACTCGCGCAGCAAGCCTTGATTGGCACCCGGATAGTGCTCGCTGACTTCTTCGGGCGCATGGGCGAGGTCGAATTCGACAGGCCCGCGGCAACACGTCTCGAGGTCTATGAAGAGCAGCCCATTCTTCGTGGTGAGCACGTTACCCGGGTGCGGCTCACCGTGCAGTAGCTGCTCAGCGGCACCGCAGTCGCCGATCACTCGTCTCAGGCTTCGTAGCGTGTCGCCGAGGAGCTCCCGGTCCGCGTCGGCGAGCGCCGGCGTGCGGTCGCGGCTCGCAACGAGTTGTTGCGCCTGCTCAACGCGATCCATGAAGTGTGGCGTAGGGATATCGAGCTTGCGCATGCCGGCATGCAACCGCGCGAGCGCACTGGCGTAGTCGGCTGGTGAGACCGCTCGCGGTGTCGCAGGTTCGTAGTAGGTCCACAGCGTGACCACGAAGCCACCACGCTCATAGACACGTGGGTCCACGCGACGCTCAAGCGTAGCCACCGGGCACCCGGATGCGGCGAGCCGCTGAGCGAGCTCGACTTCGAACTGTGAAACCTGAAGCGCTAAAGGTGCCACCCGGGCAAGCACGTCACACGGCAGCAGACGCAGAGTGAGCTTGTTCGAGTCATGGAGAACGATCGCGTCGTCGACGGTCAGGTCAAGTGATGCGGCGGTCGACATGGCCGCAGCCATCGCACGCGGGACGTCTGACGCCTGCATTGTCGCCTGGCTCCTCTCCCCATCATTTGCGGCTATACCTCTTCTGCGGTCTCCTCATCGTTGCGAGTGGATGCATCATACCAAGTTGATGGGAGCAACTTCAGTGAGGTGATCGTTTTTCAGGTGCCGAGTTTGGACTAGGCCGCAGCGTAAGCCGGTATGCGAGCAAGGACAGGTTCGCCAAGGTTACAGCAAATATGTGCCGGATAGGTCGCGGCTAGGTCTGTCCCTTCCTTCTCTGAATGTTTTGCGACTTCTGTCATTATCGCGGCCCCTGCTCAGCGTCTTCCGTCTGTTGCCAAATGGTCGCCGAATCATCCTTCTTCCAGAAATCAGTGATTCTCCCACGCACCACACGGACGATGGTGATTCCCGTACTGCTCATCCGCCTCCCCGTTGGGGGTATGCCCCACGCCTCTCCTGTGTGCGTCCCCTCCCCGTGCCATCGCGCCACAACCCGGTTTCCTTCCGCGATCAGATCATCGATCGTTGTTTCCCAATCCGGGAAGGCCTCCCGGGTCTCGGTCAGCGCCCGCTTGTAGATCTCTCGGTGTGACCCGACGACATCGACGAGCTCATGATTCACGAAGTTTGTGTCGAGTAGCTCATCGATGATCCCAAGGTCGCCGGTATTCCAAGCCTCTTCGTAAAAGCGTCGAAACACTCCCTTGTTTGCCTCGGTTACCATGTGCCTCTCATTCCCCTTCACTCGTCGGAGATGGTCGCTTACGATAAA
>JBBSGA010000515.1:0-3678 GCA_038254585.1 Chloroflexales bacterium
CGGCTCTTCGCGCCGCACGTACTCGGCAAGCTCTACGAAGAGGAGCTCGACAAGCTCGACCGCTATGCGCAGGAGCAGGCGGGGTCGCCGGGAGGGCCGGCGGGGGCGTAAGCTCCAAGGCAGGCGATTCATAGACGTGCCGTGTCACAAGGTGTAGGGGGCAGTGCCGTGGAGGGTGCTGCCTCGGCGACAAGCGAGGCGTAGCACGTGCGGCGCGTCCAACGGAGATACTGATCTCAATCGACACCGTAAACCGGCGGCCGCGCTCTTTATTGGGGCACATGCTGCGCCCTTACAACGGCGGTACAATCCAACACACGTTTGAGGCTTTGCAAGGCCAGCGCGCTCCATTCGTAGGCGCACAGACTTCGATCCGCGTGGTATACTCCCCCGGCAAGGTTTCCGCGCCTCGGTGCACGGCGCTCCGTTCATACTTCCGTTCGTAAGCCTTTGGCCAGAGCTCAATCTCTCCTGCAGATCCGTCGGCCTGCCAGCTTGCCGTCCGACGTACCTCTTTGTGTCGGACCGCTGTGCCTTGCCCGGTGCATCCCGCCGGCGGATGGTTGCTCGACAGACGGAATACACCCGGTCACCGCTCGTCTGATCTTGTCCTGCTGAGGAGCCCCCCATGAAGCGTACCCTGTTGGCCGCCACGTCCCTCCTGGTCGTCGCCCTTTTCGCCTCCCGAATCGTCTTCGCCGCGCCGGGCGACACTACCCGCGCCAGCATCAGCACGACGGGCGTGCAGGGCGACGGCACCAGCAGCCATGCCGCACTCTCGGCCGATGGGCGCTTCGTCGCCTTCGAGTCGGCGGCCTCGAACCTCGTCGACGGTGATACCAATGGCCAGCCGGACATTTTCGTGCGCGACCGGCAGAGCGGAAGCACCGAGCGCGTAAGTGTTGCGGCCGATGGCGCGCAGGCGAATGCCGGTAGCCACCTCCCGGCGATCTCGGCCGACGGCCGCTTCGTCGCCTTTGTCTCAGCCGCCGGCAATCTCGTGCCGGGCGACACCAATCCCAACAACGATATCTTCGTGCGCGACCGGCAGGCCCACACCACCGAGCGCGTCGACCTCACGAGCGCGGGCGCGCAGGTCGTGAACCAGACCTACGCGCCGGCGATCTCGGCCGACGGGCGCTTCGTCGCCTTCCACTCGCCCGCCGCGGGCTTCGTGGCCGGCGATACCAACGGCTTCCAGGATGTCTTCGTGCGCGACCGGCAGGCCCACACCACCGAGCGCGTCAGCGTGACGACCGGCGGCGTGCAGGGCAACGGGGACAGCACCAGCGCGGCGCTCAGCGGCGACGGGCGCTACGTCGCCTTCCAGTCGAGTGCGAACAATCTCGTAGCGGGCGATACCAACGCCAAGTCCGACATCTTCGTGCGCGACCGGCAGACGGGCATCACGGAGCGGGTCAGCGTCGACGCGGCCGGCGTGCAGGGCAATAACTCGAGCCAGCATCCCGCGATCAGCGCGGATGGACATACCGCCGGCTTCCAGTCAAATGCCACGAACCTCGTCGGCGGCGATACCAACAGCCAGCCCGACGTATTCGTCCACGATCTGCAGACCGGCGCGACCGAGCGCATCGACCTCAACTCCTCGGGCCTGCAGGGCGGCAGCGCGGACACGCCCGCGATCTCGGCTGACGGGCGTTACGTGGCGTTCTACTCCAGCTACGCCTTCGCCGCCGGTGGCGACAACGGCTGGGCGGATATCTACGTGCGCGACCGCTCGCTCGCGACAACCGAGCGGGCCAGCGTCGACAGTTCCGGCGCTCAGGCGAGCGGCGGGCACAGCGTCAATCCCGCCATCGACGCCGACGGCAAGATCGTCGCCTTCGACACGGCGGCCAACAATCTCGTCCCCGGCGATACGAACAATCAGGGCGACGTCTTCGTCCGCGAGATGCCGCTGCCGCAGCTGACCACGCCGTCCGACCTATCGGTCACCATGACGGGGTCCGACGACGTCCCGGCCGGATCCAACGTCGTCTACACGGTCGTCGTGAAAAACAACGGCCCGACGATGTCCGGCCCGATCTCGACGGCGATTACCCTGCCGAGCGCGGCCACCTTCGTCTCGTGTCGCCTGGGTCTCTACATCAGCTGCGATACCGCCTTCCAGAACGGCGCGATTCCGTTTCAGGCGATGGGCGCGACCGACGCGATCACCTATACGGTGACGGCGCGCGTGAGCGACTGGACGCCCAACGGCTCGGCGCTTCAGAGTGCGGCCAGCGTCCGATCGGGCACGCCCGACCCGGACATGACCAACAACAGCGCTACGACGACGCTGCATACCGCCGTGGCGACGCGCCGCCCCGTGATCGTCGTGCCCGGCGTCGGCGGCACGACGCTGGTCAACACCAAGGGCGAGCGCTGGCTGGACCTGGTCGACGTCCTGCTCGACCCGAACGACCGGCAGCTGCTGGAGCTTCAGCTCGGGCCCGGCGGCGCGTTGCCGCTCGATCCGAGCAACCCGGACATGGCCTCGCTCCACATCGGCGATGTGATGCGCGTCGAGGGTCCGCAGGACGTTTACAAGACGACATTCGATACGTTTGCCGCGGCGGGCTACCGCGAGGGCGCCGACCTGTTCCGTTTCGCCTACGACTGGCGCCTCGACGTGCGCACCAACGGCGCGCTCTTCCGCACCTTCGTCGACAACGTGCTCCACCAGACGGCGCGGCCGCAGGTAAATATTCTTGCCCACTCGATGGGCGGCCTGGTATCGCTCAACGCGCTCTCGGACGCGTCGATGGCCGGCAAGGTGCACAAGCTCGAAACCCTGGGCGCTCCCATCCTGGGCGCCCCCAAGGCGCTCGGCCTGCTCCAGTTCCGCGCTCCCTGCTTCCTCGACGACCTGCCGCTGCTCGGCTGCCCGCTCAATCCCACGACGCTCCAGACGACCTTCAACAACTGGCCGGGGGGCTACGAGCTGCTGCCCAGCCGCGTCTACCACCAAGCGGAGGGGACGCCTTACACCGACTAGCTCGCGGGCGGCGATCAGACGTACGATCAGTGGACGGCGCTGGTGCGCCAGAGCCACAACGGGACGGTGCTCGATCAGACCGCGGCCTACCACCAGGCGGCCGATCCGCCGGTGCCGGCCGATCCGGCGCTGATCTGGCGCCGCGCCATCGGCTACCAGGTACAGACGGTCAACCACTTCCGCAACTACAACGACTGCTTCCTGTGGGTTTTCTTTTGCCACCCGTCGATCGAGCTCCGCTATGGCGACGGCGACGGGACCGTCCCGCGCCATTCGGCCGATCTCTACAACCCCGCCACCGGCTTCGACCAGCGCAACGGCAACCGCAACGTCTACTATCCCGGCGTGACGCATCCGGGCCTGCCGATCGACCACCGCGTGCTGGCCGACGCGCTGAGCTTCTTCGCGGATGCGCCGGACCCCGCGCCGCTGCCCGACAACGCGACCATCGACGGCGTCGAGGTCGAGGTCGTGGGCCGTCTGAGCGGCTTCGCGCAGCGCAACCTGACCATTCCGGCCGCCAACAGCGCCGCGCCCGCCCCCGCCGCCCCGGCGGCCGACAAACCCCAGGGCCACGTTACCCGCCACCCCCCCCACCACGACACCAAAAACAAACCCGGCCCGTCCAATAAAGCGGCCGGCGTCACCCACACCATAATCCAGACCCAATCTGACCCCAA
>JBBSGA010000516.1:0-3666 GCA_038254585.1 Chloroflexales bacterium
GATACGGTCTCGAGGACACAGGACATTCACGACATCGGATGCGCCGACGAGCCGATCATAGCAGGCTGGTGTGCAGGCGCAATCCCAAAGGGACATTCGTTGCCGCGCCTATGGGAATCGGGCGCGGCCTTTTACACAAGTGCCCGGTATTCCATGACTGTATTCCTCCACAAGACCGATGCGCCCACCTACACGAGCATGCGCAGCCGCTCGACGTGCGCCGGCAGCTGCGCGACATAGGCCAGCAGCTCCTTCAGCCACGCCCGCGTCCGCTTATGCAGCTCCGCCGGGAACTCCTGCTGATCGAAGGCGGACCAGTCGTCGCCGGCCGCCCAGGTCATCGTCTGCACGACGCGATGCAGGGACGTATTCGGCTCGACCGGGGCGTGGCCGTAGCCGTCGAAGAATGCCGCGTGCAGGCCGCGCCCGTTGAAGAGCGATGCGTGCTTGTCGAGCAAAGCCACCTCCATGGCCGGGTCGCCGACCCGAGGATAGTCCCAATCGATCAGCGATACCGCGTCGTCGCCGACGATCACATTCCACATGTTGACGTCCCCGTGAAGCAGCGCGGTTGGCTGCGTTCGTAGTGACGCCGCGGCGCGCTCCACGATGTCGTGCAGGGCAGCGAGGTGTTCGAGCGCGCCGGGGGCCCGCTGCCGAAAGCCGGGGACGCACTCGTCGATCCAGGCGTGCATTTGCGCGACAGGATCGTTCGGCCGCAGGATGATCTGGTGCGGCTGTAGCTCGCCCACGAGCTCGGCGGGGAAGCCGATGGCGTGGACGCGACGGTAGGCCGAGCCCACCATGCGCCAGGTTGCCGGAGTGGCGCGTCCGGTCTCGATCAGATCGCCCAGCAGCGTTCCCGGAGCGAAGTCGTAGAGGGAGGCATCGCAGGTCGCAGCCAGGAGGCGCGGGGCCGGGGCAGCGTGCGCTTCGAGGAACGTCGCCCGCGCCTGCTCAGGCTCTCGGGGGTGGCGCCAGCGGCGCACGACGACCTGCCGGCCGCAGAGGAGCCACGCAACGTACACCTCGTTGTCGAAGCCACGCCCGCTGAGCTGGCGGACGGTCGTCGCGTCCGGAAGGCCGGCCGCACGCAGCAGGCCGGCCAGCACCGTCACAATCGAAGGGCCTATGTCGCTCACGTTATGGTCGTCGAGATGGCCCATACCGCCGCTGCAAAAACGCTTCCCAGGCGATTGACATCCTCCACAGCATATTTGGCCTGGTAGTAGGCATCACCCATCATTCAGGCCAATGAGCTCTATTCAGAGCCGTTGCATGCTGCTCATCCGATCGTGACGGCGCCGTACCGTACCGCGAACACGAGCGCCTGCACGCGCGAGTTGACCCCAAGCTTGCCCAGGATGTGCCCCATGTGCGTCCGGGCCGTCTCGGTACTGATCTGGAGCCGCTCCCCGATCTGTTGGTCGTTGAGCCCCTCGCCCAGCACCTGGAGGACTTCGCCTTCGCGATGCGTCAGCTGTCCTAACGCCACCTGCGCATCACCCTCCTGCGCACGCTGGTGATCGGCCAGCCGGAGCAGTTCGAAGATCTCGCTCGTCGAATGCAGCTGCTCCCCTTGACTGAGGCAGCGCACGGCACTGAGGATCTCGCCGATCCCGACCGATTTATGCAAGATGCCGGCCGCGCCGGCCACCAGCGCCTGCGCGTATTGCCGCCGGTCCCGGCTGGACGTCAGGATCAGCACCGCGCCGCGCGGGTTCATCGCGCAGAGGGGGCGCACCAGCTCCAGTCCGCTCCCGTCCGGCAGCTGGAGATCGACGATGGCGACGTCGATGCCAGCCAGGTGCTGGTGGGCGTCAGCCAGCCAGCCGGCTTGCGCGACCGCCGTGACGTCCGGCTCCTGCTGGAGCAGGAACGTCAGCGCCTGACGAAACGCCGCGTGATCATCGACGACAAGGATGCGTAGCATCAGCTGTACTCCCCTATGCGGTAACGCGATCCTTTCCGAGAAAAGAAAGGCGATACATCTATTATAACATAGTGTTTATAACAATGTTGCTATACCCTTGATTTCATAGGGCAAGTTCTTTATAATGTCGAGTCACGAACCACAGAGGGAGCTACGAATGGTGCGACTCCAGGTAAAGGAGCTTGCCGAGGCACAGGGCTTGAACATCTCCCAGCTTACACTGAAGGCGAATCGGCTGACCCCGGGCGCGAAGCTGTCTTATCCGACAGTGCACGCCCTCTGGCACAACCGGACACAGCGCCCGGACCTCGGGACACTGGCCGTAGTAGCGCGCGCCCTCGGCGTGCAACCAGGGGATCTCATCGTGGCTGACCGAGAAGATTAACCGCGGGGGCGCTTCGCCGGCGGGGCGTGCTGCTCACGCCCCGCCGGTATGAGGGATAATCGCGCGTGATAGGGCGTGTGGTGTGTCACTACCGCCGATTCGCGACACAAAGCAGAGCAACAGTCCGACGACAGAAACGGGACCTGCCTTGCTCTGCCTGTGCCTCTCGACCCGGGAGGGGATGCAGGCCGCGGTGTTGATCGTCTTGGCTTACTGCACAGCCACCGTCGTCGAAGGAGTAGCCACACCTTGCTATCGATCTAAGAAAACTTCTCATGGTGCGCAGTGCACCTCCGTCCGAGGCTGCCCTCCGCGCTCATTTGAAACTGGCTGCATCCGGGTCGGCGCCGATGCGTTGTTCCCGGTCCATGCCTTCGATCTCTCGCATGTCGTTCTCGGATAGCTCGAAATCGAAAAGGGCGATATTTTCTCGGATGCGCTCCGGCTTGACGGACTTGGGGATGACGATGAAGCCGCTCTGCACGTGCCACCGCAAGATGACTTGGGCAGGACTCTTCCCATATTTCTGAGCGAGATTCGCGATGACCGGGTGCTCCAAGGCCTCACCCGCCTGCATCAAGGGGCTATAGGACTCGACCGCGATGCCGTGCTCGACGCAGTAGGCGCGTGTTGCTTTCTGCTGAAACAGGGGATGCAGCTCGATCTGGTTAACTGCCGGCACCATCGCGGCCCCTTTGAGCACTTCCTCCAGATGGTGCGGCTTGAAATTGGAGACCCCGATCGCGCGCACGCGCTTGCTGTCGTAGAGCTTCTCCAGCGCCTTCCAAGCCGGCGTGAACTTGCCTTCCATCGGCAACGGCCAATGGATCAGATACAGGTCGATGTACTCGCAATCGAGCTTTTCCAAGCTCTCGTCGCAGGCGCGCAGGGCATCCTCGTAGGCATGGTTGGCATTCCACAGCTTGGTGGTGATAAAGATCGCCTCGCGTGGCAGACCGCTGGCCTTGATCGCCTTGCCGACGCCCACCTCGTTGCCATAGATGGCCGCCGTGTCGACCAGCCGATAGCCGGCCTCGAGCGCGGCGTCTACCGCTCGTTCGACCTCTGCTCCTTCTTTGGTCTGAAAGACACCCAGGCCCACTTGCGGTATTTCGACGCCGTTATTGAGAGTAACCATCGGGATTACCGGATTGCTCATGATCGATGTGCTCCTTGACTGCAATATTTCTGCGCCCCGGTTTGCAAGTCTAAGGCCAGCATTCGCCATAGACTCCCTACTGAAGTAAGCATTGCCTACGCGAGATCGACCGTTGTCGAGGTGGTGCGCGTTCGAATATGCGCACGATCAGGCGCGAGTTTCTCCCGCGCCTGATCGTGCGCTGCCTAC
>JBBSGA010000517.1:0-3655 GCA_038254585.1 Chloroflexales bacterium
GGCGCAGGATCAGCTCGACTTGCGAGGTCAGCGACTGGAGGTGACCGCGAGCGTGGTCAAGCTGCGTCTGCGCCTCCGCCTCATGGGTCGCAGCCGCTGGCAAAAGATCCCGGGCCCGCTCGGCACGGTCGGGTGATGCGTGACTGCCGGAGGCATAGTCGAAGTCCCCGGACAACCCGTAGCCTGTGCTGCTCTCCACCTGGAGCCGGGCGCGTTCCTGACTGGCGTCGCGATAGGCGTTCTCGGCGATCTCGACCTGGAGCTCGGCCGCCGCAATGGCATCGGGCAGCCGGTCACCAACGGCGCTGCGCAGTTCGGTATCCGCGCGCAGCGTGGCAACGCGAGAGCGGGCGGCCTCGGCGCGCTGCTCGGCGGCCTGTAAAGCAGCGCGGGTGGCGCGCACCGATGCACGGGCAGCGAGGAAGGCAACGTGGCAGCGCTGGACCTCCTCGAGGAAGGGGTCGAGGTCGCGCTGGGCGGCTTCCAGGGTCGTGGGTCGGGTGGTCGTGGTCATCTCTTGGCCTACCTTTCAGGCGTAAATGAGGCGGCGGAGCAAGCGCTCCATGGCCTTGGCGGACTGCTCGTGCTCGGCGTCGTCCGCCTTCCGCCAGCCCTTCACGGCTCTCTGCGTGAGCTCGTCCGCGTCCCAGGCGTAGCGCGCCAGGTGTCCGAGTTCATGGGCGACGGTGGTGCCGATCCGCTCGGGCGTGGTCTTGGCATTGAGCCACACGCTCCCCGAGCGTTCGTTGGTCAGGCCAAGGATGGTGCCGTCTCCGGGCGTGGGCGGAGTCGGGAACTCCCGGCCATGTACGTCGATGCCCGCCGCCTCAGCCTCCTTGCGGGACGTCATCCACAGGATCTCGATGAGCGGATAGCGCTCACGCACGGGCCGCACGGCGGCGTCTTTCAACATGGCGGCCAAGCAGCGGGCGGCCTTGGCCCGGATCTCGGGATCGACCTCCGTCTCGAGCAGGACCACGTATTCATAGCTCATTGGTGATTTGCCTCCATTTGATTGGCTTGATGGGCCGACCGCTTCACGAGGTGGTCCTCCGCTGGTGTTTGGGTTGCATCGGCGAGCTCGGCCAGGTTGGCGGCGCAGCTCCAGGACGGCGGGGTCGGGCGTCATGCCGCGGCCTCGACCGGACGCCGTGCCCGGTGCGCCTTCTGGCGACAGGCATCTGAGCAGTAGAGGGCGTCACGGCGGCGGGAGTCGACTCGCTCGCCACACACACCGCAGTCGATGGGCTGGCGCGCAGCCTCGTGCCGCTCCTTCTGCCGGCGATGCATGAGAGAGTCAGGTCGCAGCGGTGAGAGCACGTAACGCGCCTCGCGAACCCTGGGTGATAGCGACGCGTCTGCCAGGACTCGCGCACGGGGGACCGCCTGGTCTGGCGCTGCTCAGGAGAGGCTGGCCAAGCGCCGGCAAATGCAGCCCAGAACTGCGCGCGCTGGGCTGCCTCTCGTACGAGGCGAGCCTGGCCATCGCCCGTGTGGCGGTAGTAGTTGTGCACCCGAACGCGGCAGGTCGTCGAGCAGTAGCGTCTGCCCGAGCGTACCCGTTGGGGCAGGCAGGCGCCGCAGCCAAAGCACGACGGGTGAGCGTCCGTGTGGCAGGTGAGGCAGTGCCGTCCCGCCCATGCAGACGCTCCGCAGAGGGCACACACGCGGCGCAATCCGTCCGCCGGATCGCGCTCGTCGAGGGCAAAGCCGGCCAGGGTGGTGAAGGCGTTACGGATAACGCGTATCCCGCGGTGTACTGACTCGTTAGCCGTAACGTCGCTCATGCCGGCACTTCCGCGTCGTCGTCGCGAGCGGACTCCGCAACGGCCTCATCCCAGAGCAGCGAGCCAGCCGGCCAGTCATCAGGAGCCTCGATGGGAACCGTTCCCGAAAAGTCGTCGAATACGCGTAGCGGTATAGATATAGGGGACGCTCCGAGGCCGTTTTCGTACTCAGGAGGCACCGATTCCGTGCTCGCTGCCCGGCCCTCCTGACTTTTCGGGAACGGTCCCTCGGCAGCCCTCCCCGCACCTTCCGACTTTTCGGGAATACCCGGCCAACGGCCCCGGGCCCACGCCGTTACCTGCCACAGGTCGGCCCGTCCCTGGCCCTGTGCCTGGCGTTCGGCGATGCCGTGGGCGGCGAGGTCCTCGAGTGCCCGCCGCGTCGTCGTGGTGGGGTAGGCAACGCGCTCGGCGACCTCGGTGGTGGACGCCGGTCCCGTCTGTCGCAGCAGATCCTCCAGGACACTGCGGCGGATGGCCGGCATGGAGTCGAGAGCACAGCGGATCACGAGTCGCCAGGCGTCTCCAGCATCGAGGCCGATCGCCCGAAGGGCGTTGAGCAGCCGCAGCAGCACCAGCGCCAGCCGTGCCGGCGCCTCGGCCTCCGGGATCAGCGTCACCTCGCGGCTGTAGCTGTCGCGCTCGACCTCGGAGCGGCAGCGCACGGCCAGCGTGGCGATCTTCACCAGCCGGTCCGTGGTTGCGTCGTCGGCAGGCTTCACGAGCTCACCGGAGTCAACGTCCAGCAGCACGCTCTCCACGGCGGCCGCAAGAGCGCCGCGCATGGTTGCCTCGCACCCGACGTGCGCCAGTGCGCGGCGGACCTGAGCGTCGGCGTCGGTCGCCGGCAGGCGGTAGAAGGTGAAGCGCTCACCCATCGAACCGATGACGGCATGGTGGCTGTCGATGACGGGCGTGCATCCCGCGATCAGGCCGACCTTGCCGCTCCAGGAGAGCGTGCGTCCCCCATCCGTGCCGACATGGCGCGTCCAGGAGCCGTCGTACACCTCGCGCAGCGCGGCCAGCACGGACGCCCGGGCGTCACGGTTCATGGAGAGCACTGAGCCGAAGTCCTTGGCGACGATGATCCCGAAGTCGCCGATCTCGCGCAGCAGGCCGCCCTTGGCGCCGCTGGCGTGGTCCTTTTTCGGCGTGCCGGACAGCAGCGCCGCCTCGGTCAGCGTCGCGGCGGGATGGACGTCAGAGAGCCCAGCGAGGGCGTTGAGCACCTCGGTCTTGCCCGCCACCCGGAGGCGCCACGATCAGCAGCCACACGGGGTCGCCGGCCGCCCGGTTGGCTGCGACGGCTGCCAGGGTCACGCACAGGATGCCCGCGTCCGGGAGGTGCAGCCAGCCGCGGAAGGTGTCGACACACCTGGCGAGCGCAGCCGCCTGGTCGCTGCGAGGCGCTGCCTGGAGCATCCGTGCGATGGTCCCGACATCCGTGTCCGCGGCATCCCAGCCGGTCGGAACGTCCCCCATCGGAGACACCGTGCGGACGCTGGAGGCGATCCCGGCGAGCAGTCGCGCCATGGCTGCCATGTGCTTGCGCCCGTCCGGGTCGGCATCCGCCCAGAGCCCCACGTCACGGCCCCGCAGGGGCTCCAGGGCGGCCGTTGACGGGGTGTAGCTGGTGCCGTAGGTGCCGACTTCGGGGAAGCCTGCGCTATTACGGCATCGGCCGCCTTCTCACCCTCAGTGACGACCACGAACCCATCCGCGGGCAGCTCCCACGAGCGGTACAGGGCGAGATCGTTGACGACGGTGCCAGTCGGCCAGATCACGCGCTTGCGGACCTTGGCGCCCCGCATGACGGGCGAGCCATCCGCGTTGCGCGCCTCGCCGCGGATGTGCTCCGGGCCTGGCAC
>JBBSGA010000518.1:0-3639 GCA_038254585.1 Chloroflexales bacterium
ATCTTCAAACGTGTCTATCATGGTGCGGTCTCCTTGTTAGGATGGTGGCCGTTGACAGCACACATCTTAACTGGGAGACCTCTGTTGTGTCACCTACCTCGATCTAGCACAAAGGGTGATTATATGCGTCCCACGCTACCCAGCATCCTCTGCGGGACGATCGCCGCCGGAGCTTTCGGGCGGTATAGCCGCACGCATGGCCAGTGCTCCCTCGTCCTGGGTCTGCGCGTCGACCCGCGGCGGCCGCGCGAGCACTTTGTCGATGCGCACCCCATCCATGTCCACCACCTCGAAGCTCCATCCGCGCCACGTAACCGTCTCGCCGGCCACCGGAATATGCTCGAGCAGGGTCAGGAGCAGGCCGGCGACCGTGTCGAAGCCGTGCGCGTCGGCGGCCTCGGAGCGGCGGGGGAGACCGATCTGCTCTTCGGCGTCGGCATAGGAGAGCAGGCCATCGACCAGGTAGGAGCCGTCGGGGCGCTGCGTCACCATCGCGCCGGCCTCGTCGTACTCGTCGGCGATCTCGCCCGTCAGCTCCTCCAGCACGTCTTCGAGGGTCACCAGGCCGTCGACCTGGCCGTACTCGTCGACGACCAGGGCCAGGTGGGTCTGGGTCTGCCTGAAGTGCTGCAGCACCGCGGCGAGCGGCTGATGCTCGGGCACGAAGACCGCGGGGCGCAGCAGATCGGCGAGCCCTGCCGCGCTCCCGCCGGCAGGGTGCTGTGCCGTCCGCAGCAGATCCTTGGCGTAGACGATGCCCACGATCTGGTCGAGCGATCCCCGGAAGACCGGAATGCGCGAGAAGCCGGACTCGATCACGCGCTCGACGACCTCGGCCACCGGCGTCTCCGCCGCGACCGCGACGATCTCGGGACGCGGCGTCATGATCGAGCGCGCGTCACAATCGGTGAAATCGAAGATGCGCCGGATCAGGTCCTGCTCGGCCGTCTCGAAGGCCCCCGCCTCGGTCCCTTCGCGCACCAGCGAGAGCACATCTTCCTCGCTAACCGGCTCTTCTTCCGCCGTAGCCCGGCCGAGTAGGCGCAGCACGGCCTGCGTGGAGATCGTCAGGAACCAGACGACGGGCGCCGCGACGCGCGAGATCAGGTGCATCGTCGGGGCGATCGCCTCGGCGATCGCCTCGGCGCGCTGCAGCGCGAGGCGCTTGGGCACCAGCTCGCCCAGAATCAGCGACAGGTAGGTGATCAGCAGGACGACCAGCGCCAGGGCGATCGGCTCCGCGTAGCGCGCGCCGGTGAAGGGCGCGATCGCGGCGCCCAGGGGCTCGGCCAGGACGTCGCCGCCGAACGCTGCCGCGAAGGTGCCGATCAACGAGATACCGACCTGCACCGTCGCCAGGAAGCGATTGGGCTCCTCGGCCAGCCGTAGCGCCGTGCGCGCGCCCGGGCTCCCCTGGCCGGCACGCTGCACTAGTCGGCCGCGTCGGGCCGAGACCACGGCGATCTCCGATGCCGAAAAGAAGCCATTAGCCAGGATCAGCAGCACGATGATCGCGAATTGAAACCAGATGGAACTCATTCAATCTCCCACCGCCTGCCGGTCTTAGCCGGCACGGCGCAGGTATGACCCCCCGCGGAGCACCGCCGGCAAGCCGTCCGCGGGTACTATAGCAAAAGCGGCTTCGTGGTAACGTACCGCGCATCAGCAGGAGGCACAAGCGTTGGCCATCCGATCGTCACGAGGAGGCCACCGATTGAAATCGGCGTCTGATAACCGCAACGCGCTGAAGCGCGTTGAGCACCGGTGACCCGCCTCCCTGAACCTTCAGCAGGCGGTGTGTGCAGCATGACGCACGCTGACGACGACAATCTACCAGGGTCGGGCTCTCAACGCGCTTTAGCACGTTTGGTGTACCAGACACCGATTTAAATCGGTGGGTGGGTCGATCGGCCGAGCCAGGTATCTGTCATAGGCGCATGTACCCCCGAACCAGCCACCCTAGCGCCCAGCGGCGCGGCTGGGGTATACTTAACCGCCGCTCCCGGCGACACCACCGCATGAATCGGGAGCGAGCCATCTCAAGGAGTTGAAGCATATGACTTTTGATCTTGGGCCGCGCGACCTCGGCGATGGGCTGATGCTGCGCTGGGCGACGCCGGCCGACGTCGAGCGCGTCGTGGAGCTGGTCTCGTTTGTCTTTCGGCGCAAGGCCGAGGATCCGCCGAACGCCAATATGGGCCACTGGACGCGCGACCTCGGCAGCGGCCGCCACCCGCTGAGCGGAGTCGACCAGGGCGTCTTCGTGGAAGACACGCGCACGGGAGCGGTCGTGGCGAGCATGTGGCTGATCCCGACGGCGTGGACCTACGAGGGCATCCCATTCGGCGTCGGCCGTCCCGAGCAGGTCGCCAGCCACCCCGATTACCGCCGGCGCGGGCTCGTGCGCGCGCTGTTCCAGGCGTTCCATGAGCGCAGCGCCGCGGCGGGCGAGCTCGTGCAGGGCGTCACCGGCATTCCCTACTACTACCGCCAGTTCGGCTACGAGTTCGCGCTGGACCTCGGCGGCAGCCGCACCGTGGTCTTCGACGACATTCCGCCGCTCAAGGAGGGCGAGACCGAAAGCTATCGCCTCCAGGCCGCGGCCGAGGACGATCTACCGTTCGTGATGGAGCTCTACGAGCACGGCCGGCTGCGCAGCGCGGTCTCGACCAACGTGCCCGCCGCCTACTGGCGCTGGACCTTCGCGGAGGCCAACCCCGAGTCGCGCGAAGGCTGGAGAACCTTCCTGATCGTCAACCGGGACGGTGCGCGGCAGGGCATGGTGCTTACCTCGGCAGTGCGGTGGGGGACGGCGCTGGGCGTGCGCGCCGTCGAGGTGGGCGAGGGCGTCTCGCTGGGGCAGGTGGTGCGTCCCCTGCTGCGCGCGCTGCGTGACGTCGCGCCGGCGATCCCGGCCGGACGTGAGGACAAGACCCCGAACCGGCTCGACTTCGGCCTGGGCGCCGAGCATCCGCTCTACGACGTGCTCGGCCAGGGCCTGGCACCGCGCTGCGACCCGCCCTACGCATGGTACGTGCGCGTACCAGACCTCAAGGGCTTCATCCGGCATATCACACCGGCGCTGGAGCGCCGCCTGGCGGAGTCTCCCGTGGCGGGCCATACCGGTGATCTCCACCTGGATTTCTACCGCGGCGGGCTGCGCCTGGTGCTCGAAAACGGCTGCATCACCGCCGTGGAGGACTGGCAGCGTCCGATCTGGCGCGCCGAGGGGGTGGCCGCCGGCTGCCCGCCGCTGGTCTTTCTGCAGCTGCTCTTCGGCCGCCGCAGCCTGGAGCAGCTGCGCGCGATGTTCCCGGACGTCTGGGCCGGCGACGAGGCGCAGCCCCTTATCGAGGCGCTCTTCCCGGCGCGGCCGTCGACGGTGATCGAGCTGTCTTAGGGCAGCGACGTTAGAGACGTTATATATAACGTCTCTACGCCCGGTGCGAACCTGCCACGTGATGATTGGCATCGGAAGAAAGGAGGCAGGACCATGGCTGCAACAGTGCGTGTCGGCATCGCCGGCACCGGCGGCTGGGCGGACCTGATGCATCTGCCCGCGCTCAAGAGCCACCCGCGCGCGGAGCTGGCCGCGATCTACCAGAGCATCAACGCGCGCGGTGTCGAAGTCGTCGACGA
>JBBSGA010000519.1:0-3634 GCA_038254585.1 Chloroflexales bacterium
ACGTTCTATAGAACGTCTCTACAACCATTCACACGCTGCTTGACGGGATACTAGGCTCCGCTACGCGTGAGTGTGCAGATGATACCGCCAGATCGTCCCGGCGCGGTAAGCTTTTCGGTAAGGTGTGACAGTTACACTACGGACATGCAATTGGGCTTCACCTCGGGCGCTGCATAACGTTCCACCAGAAGGAGATCCGGTATGTCCACAAACGTCACCGTCACCCCGGGACGACCTGACCGGCGAAGTAATGTGCGAGATACCAGCCTGTGGTCGCGGCGGGCCCGGCAGTCGCTGCTTGCACTCCTGCTCGTCGTACCGCTGCTCGGCGGTTCCGTAGCCTTCGCGGCCCAGAGCGCTTCGAGCCAGCATCACACCCAGGTTGCCGGGGCGCCGGAGCCGCCTGAGTCGACCTGGAGCACCTAGATAGAGCTCGGTTCGACCCGCATGCGGGTGGCTGGGATTCGAGTGCCCTGCATCATCCTGCCGGCTCGACGGCTACCTTCCGCTCGGCCGCGTAGTCGCGGAAACGCTCGCGCAGCGCCGACTTCAGGAACTTGCCGACGGCCGTGCGTGGAATCGCGTCGACGAACTCGACCGCGTCGGGCAGCCACCAGGACGCGAACTGGGGCCTCAGGTAATCGATCAGCTCTTCACTCGTCGCCTGCGCGTCCGGCTTGAGCACCACCGCCGCCAGCGGCCGCTCCTGCCACCTCGGATGCGCCGTGCAATCACCTCTACTCTCGCAGGATTGCCTGCCGCCTGCAATGGCCTGCTTTGGGCCGCGTGCTGCCGCCCGGTACCGCCTCCGGTAAAAGCTGCTACACTAGCGGCCCGGCAGGCCGGCCGCGGCCGGAGCGGAGTTATGTAAGGTTGCAGCATGGCATCTCTGTATGATGCGGTGATCGTCGGCGGAGGGCACAACGGCCTCGTCGCGGCGTGCTACCTTGCGCGCGCCGGCAAGCGGGTCGTCGTGCTCGAGCGCTACCACACCGTCGGGGGCGCGGCGATCACCGAGGAGATCCACCCCGGCTTCCGCGTGTCAGTTGCCTCCTACTCGTGCAGCCTGCTCCGCCCCGAGATCATCGCCGACCTGCGTCTCCCGGAGTACGGATTCGCGGTCTATCCCAAGTCGCCGTCCTATTTCATGCCCTTCCCCGACGGCGAGCATCTTTTTCTCTACGCGGATAGCCGCGAACGGAGCATGGCGGCGATCCGCCGCTTTTCGGAGCGCGACGCGGCGGCCTACGCCGCGTGGGAGGACTTCTGGGATCGCGCCTGCGATCTGATCGAGCCGACGCTGATGCAGCCGCCGATCACGATCGGCGCGCTCGCGGCGCGCTTCGAGCGCGCCGGCTGCGCCGACGACTTCCGGCGCGTGATGCTGCTCGGAACGACCGAGCTGATCGAGGAGTTCTTCGAGTCGCCGTACGTCAAGGCTGCCATGGCGCCCCAGGCCATGATCGGAACGGCCGGCGGACCGATGACGCCCGGCACGCCCTACGTCTGGCTCTACCATGCCATTGGGCGCGCGATCGGCCGCCGCGGCATCTGGGGCTACGTCCGGGGCGGCATGGGTGCGATCACCCAGGCCCTCGCCGGCGCGGCGCGCGACCTGGGCGTGGAGCTTCGGACGTCGGCGCCGGGCGCCGAGATCCTGGTCGAGAGCGGCGCCGCTGCCGGCGTCGTGCTCGAAGACGGCACGCCACTGCGCGGCCGCGCTGTGCTGTCGAATGCCGATCCGAAGCGCACGTTTCTGCGCCTCTGTCCTTCAGGCGCGCTGCCGACCGAGTTCCGCGAGCGGATCGACCGCGCCTACCGCTCGTCGGGGCCGGTCTACAAGCTCAACCTGGCCCTGCGCGAGCTCCCGCGCTATCGGGCAGCGCCCGCCGAGGTGCCGCCCGAGATCGTCAACCGTGCGACGGTGGACATCGCCCCCTCGCTCGACTACCTCGAGCGGGCGTGGGACGACTACAAGCAGGGGCAGCCCTCCTGCGAGCCGTTTATCGAGATCTTTTCCCAGTCGCCCACCGATCCGAGCATGGCCCCGGCGGGGCGCCATATCCTCTCCTGCTTCTGCCAGTACGCGCCCTACGCCCCTGCCGGCCGCGGCTGGGACGATGGGCTGCGCGAGGAGTTCGCGGACCGCGTGCTCGGTAAGCTGGCCGAGTATGCTCCCAACCTGGCCGGCGCCGTTATCGCCCGCCAGATGCTCTCGCCCGTCGACCTGGAGCGCCGCTTCGGCCTCACGGGCGGGCATATCTTCCATGGAGAGATCACTCCTGACCAGAGCTTCAACCTCCGCCCCGTCTCCGGCTACGCCGGCTACCGCACCCCCCTGCCGGGCCTCTACCTCTGCGGCTCGGGCGCGCACCCCGGCGGCGGCGTGACAGGTATCCCCGGGCACAACGCGGCGCAGGTTGTGATCCAGGACCTCGCGGCCTGATGCCGGCTCCGGCGCGCTACTCCGTGCACTTATTGGCCTGCACGAAGGCGGCCGCCTGGTCCAGCAGCGCCGCGGAGCGCGCGTTGGCGGGCGCGGCAAAGATGTGTGCTGCCCGAATGCTGATCGGGTAGGGCGGCCGCGTGTTCTCGATATCGACGTTGATCCCGTGCAGCAGGTAGCAGCCGTAGAAGCGCCGGATCGAGCCGTCGATCTGGGTCGCGGCGAGCGCCACCGGCACCGCGTAGTAGATGTTGCCTGCTCCTGCGCCCGACTGAACCGCGCCGGTCGCGACTTGTACCGCCGCGGTGCCTGCGTAGCCCCGGATGAAGTCGTCAAAGCTCGCGGAGACGGCGTTGGCGTTGCCCGGGCTGTCCCAGTAGCTGTAGGCGCGCAGGTACTCCTTACGATTGACGGCGTTGTAGAAGGAGGTCACGAGTGCGACGGGATCAGTCCAGTCCGCGACCAGCGACGGAAGGTTGGCAACGCTGCTGCCGACCTGAATGCCGAAGAAGAGCGCCGCGTTCATGGTTCCGCGTATAACCTCGACCTGGAAATACGACGAGCTATTCGGCGCTGCCCGTAAGCGGAAGTTGTACGCGAAGCGCGTCCGTGTGTTACGGGCATCGGGCGCAAACTGCCACGCGGCCCGGCCTGCCGGTTGGCTCAGCCGTATCTCTGGCTGCTGATCGACCGGCTGGGGATAGAGCACCGAGATGGCGAGATCGACGCTGCCGGGCGGAACGAGCGCCGTCTGATCCGGCCCAATCGTGATCGGAGACGAGCCCGCGCTGACTTGAATCGTCGGCATGGCCGGGGTCGTGATGGAGCCCGCCAGCTGCGTTCCCAGCAGCCCAAGCTCGACCGTATAGGGTGCGGGGTTGGCGGGATGGTACTCGAAGCGCGCGCGCTCGAAGTACTGGATGGTGTATGTCGCGCCGTCGCTCGGATTGCGCTCCTGGAACTCCTCGCTGATCGGATAGCCGAAGATCGCCAGGCCGCCGTGCGCCTCCCAGTACGTTTTGAAGCCGAGGGCCAGCGCGTGGCCGGTCTGAGGGAAGAAGACCCGGCTGGGCGTGTCGGGAACGAGCGGGCCACGCCGGAATGGTACTTCATTCTGCCGATGCTGCGTCACCTGCCGCCCCAGCAGCCCGAGCTCGACCTCGTAGGGCGTCCCGGCATACTCAGGAT
>JBBSGA010000520.1:0-3621 GCA_038254585.1 Chloroflexales bacterium
GCTTACGACATCAACACCGCATGTTCAGGTTTTAGTTACGCCCTGGCTACCGCCCACCATGCGATCTTGGCCGGTTCAGCACGCCACGCGCTGGTCATTGGTGCCGAGAAGCTCTCGGATTGGACGGACTGGAACGACCGCACTACCTGCGTGATCTTCGGAGATGGCGCGGGCGCGGCAGTCGTGAGCGCGTCCGATACTGAAGGTATCGGTCCAGTGGTGTGGGGCAGTGACGGCGTGCAAGGCTCAACCCTGCGTGTGGAAAGCCGCGACGGAAAAATCCAGCAAGATGGTCAGAAAGTGTTTCGCTGGGCTACCAGTTCCCTCGCGCCCATTGCGATGTCGGCTTGCAAGCAAGCCGGCATCGAACCCGCGGAGCTTGCCGCGTTCATTCCGCACCAAGCCAACGTGCGGATCGTTGATTTGATCGCCGGAAAACTTGGGCTTGGTGCTGCCGTGGTCGCGCGAGACATCATTGAGTCCGGAAACACGTCCTCGGCGTCAATTCCCATGGCACTGTCCAAGCTCACCGAGCAACGCCAGATCCCGTCGGGAGCTCCTGTACTGCTATTCGGATTCGGCGGAGGCCTCACCTACGCCGGGCAGGTCATTGCGAGTCCGTAAGCTACCTGCGCGCGCTCTGGCATCCGGCCAACGTGCGTTTCACTACCGGCATATGAGAGGAAATCACGTGAGCCAGCCAGCAACCGACGCCGAGATTCGGCAGGGACTCGCAGAAATTCTAGAAGAGATCGCAGACGTCGATCCGGCAAACGCCACCGACGACAAGTCGTTCACTGACGACTTGGAAGTCGACTCGCTGTCCATGGTGGAGGTCGTGATGGCCGCGCAGGACAGGTTCGGCGTGGAAATCCCCGATGAGGACGTCCAGCAGCTCAAGACCGTAGGGGACGCCGTCTCCTACATCTCGAAGCGGCAGAAGTGAGTTCTCACCACGAGCGCGTCGTCGTCACCGGGCTGGGTGCAACCACCCCGCTCGGTGGCGATGTTGCCAGCACCTGGGACGGCTTGCTAGCTGGGCGATGCGGTGTGCGCGCGCTGGAAACGCAGTGGGCGCAAGAGCTACCGGTGAAGATCGCCGCTTCACTCGCACAGGAGCCAACGGAAAAAATCAAACCCGTTCAGGCGCGGCGCATGGACCGCTGTTCGCAGGCCGCGGTTGTAGCCGCCCGCGAAGCCTGGGCCGATGCTGGAACGCCAGAAATCGACCCCGAACGGCTCGCAGTCGCCGTCGGTAGCGGCTTTGCCGGAGTATTGACCCTGCTCGCCCAAGAGCACATCCGCCGCACCGACGGATACAAGCGCGTCTCTCCGTTGTCGGTGCCCATGCTGATGCCTAACAGCCCCGCAGCCACGGTCGGTCTCGACCTTGGTGCTCGCGCTGGAGCGCACACCACCGTTTCAGCCTGCGCCTCGGGTGCGGAGTCGCTGTCGTTGGGCCTGGACATCATTCGAGCCGGCCGTGCTGACATGGTGCTTGCTGGGGGGGCTGAAGCATGTATTCATCCGTTGGTGTTCAGCGGCTTCTCCCAGATGCGCGCCCTATCCACTCGCAACGACGAGCCCCAGCGTGCTTCCCGACCGTTTGACAAAGCCCGTGATGGGTTCGTGATCGCGGAAGGCGCGGGGGCCATTGTGTTGGAGCGGGCCGATCACGCCCAGGCCCGTGGCGCCCGTATTTATGCTGAGCTCGCCGGCGCAGGCGTGACCTCCGACGCTCACGATGTGGTGCAGCCACACCCGCAAGGAGCTGGGGCCGCTAGAGCCATTACCGCAGCCCTACGGGCCGCTGGCCTTGATCGGCGAGACGTGACGCATGTCAACGCCCACGCCACCTCTACGCCTGCCGGTGACGCACCTGAAGCCGAAGCCATCCGCGCCGCAATCGGTGATCACGCAGTGGTTACCGCACCCAAGGGCAGTCTGGGTCACCTGCTGGGTGCTGCTGGAACTGTCGAGGCTATCGCCACTGTGTTGGCGATCTACCACGGCGTGATTCCACCCACGATCAACCTCGAGGAGCTCGACGAGCGGGTGCAGCTCGACATTGCCACCAAGCCTCGAGAGGCAGCAATCAAAGCCGCGGTCAACGATTCGTTCGGCTTCGGCGGCCATAACGTTGCGGTCGCTTTCACTGCCGTATAGCGCATCGCTCACCTACCCGGAGATCACTATGCCGACACCCACAGCAGTACCTCCTGTAGCAACGCCGCTTCGCCAGCCTAGCTCCACGGCCATTACGGACGAGCCGGAGAACTTTCGCGATCCACAGGTCCGGCTGCGTGCGCTGTTCGATTCCGGCAGCTTGCGGCTACTGGTCCACCAAGACAGCTCTGGTGTAGTTGTCGCTCGCGGCGAGATTGACGGGCAGAGCGCGGTCGCGTTCGCATCCGACCCGCGCTTGATGGGCGGCGCCATGGGCTCCGCTGGCTGCGCACATATCGCGCAGGCTATCGACACGGCGGTGTCCGATCGTGTTCCGGTGATCGGCTTGTGGCATTCGGGCGGTGCACGGCTGGCCGAAGGTGTGGAGGCGCTCAACGGCGTCGGCCTGGTGTTTGCCGCAATGGTGCGTGCCTCAGGTAAGGTGCCGCAAATTTCGGTGGTGCTAGGCCCAGCGGCAGCCGGTGCCGCGTATGGCCCTGCGCTCACCGACATCGTGATTATGGGACCGGCCGGTCGTGTGTTCGTCACGGGTCCTGAGGTAGTGCGCTCAGTAACCGGCGAGGACGTGGATATGGAACGCCTAGGCGGTCCAGAGCCGCATGGGCGCCGTAGCGGCGTGGTGCACATCGTCAGCAAGACCGATGTCGAAGCGATCGAGCAGGCGCGGGTTCTTTCGGTGCTGCTCGGCCATCAAGGTCAGCTCACCCCGGTTGACGTTGCGGAGAACGACCCTGATCGCGATATTGGCGCGCAGTATCCAGATGCGGCCAACCGGGCCTATGACGTGCGTAAAGTGGTTGACCTGCTGCTGGACGCTCCCGGCGTGGAGCTGCACGCGAAGTGGTCACCCAATATCGTGACGTCGCTGGGTCGGTTCGCCGGACGCACCGTTGGTGTGATCGCCAACAACCCGCTTCGGCTGGGCGGCTGTCTGGATGCCACGTCGGCGGAAAAGTCGGCGCGATTCGTGCGGTTCTGCGACGCGCTGGGAGTACCGCTGGTCGTGCTGGTGGACGTTCCTGGTTACCTACCCGGTGTGGGTCAGGAGTGGGACGGCGTGGTGCGGCGCGGCGCAAAGCTGCTGCACGCATTCGCTGAAGCTGTGGTTCCGCGGGTCACACTGATCACCCGGAAGGCATACGGCGGTGCCTACATCGCGATGAACTCCCGCTCGCTAGGGGCGACCGCCGTGTTCGCCTGGCCGCGAGCCGAGGTGGCTGTGATGGGCGCTTCGGCGGCTGTAACTGTGCTGTACCGCAAGAAGCTTGCCGGCGTCCCCGGCGAGGAACGGGAGAAGTTGCGCACCGAGCTCATCGCCCAGCACGAACGCACTGCCGGCGGAGTGAGCCGCGCGCTAGAGCTCGGGGTGATTGACGAGATCATCGAACCAGGAGTAACCCGGCGCCGCATCGCACAGGCCCTAGCCGACGCCCC
>JBBSGA010000521.1:0-3609 GCA_038254585.1 Chloroflexales bacterium
AACGCGGTCATTGCCCTCACGCACCAGCACGCCAATTTAGCGGCCTTCCAGCGCCACTTTGCCTACGCCTTTGATCAGATGTTAGCCAAACAGCGGCGTATGCCCGAACGGACAACCCATCGGGAAGTAACTGCATTGACGCCCGCTCATTGCGGTATGCTAGCGTCACCCTGCAGGGTGTGACGACCGAGAAGACAGTGGTGCCCTGTGCCCGTCCAACAGCGTGGTCTCGGAGGTGGAGCGATCCCATCAGTGGTGACGCCCAGGCGATCCCGTTTAGGAGAATGCTGCGTTCGCCCCCTCCGCACCTGCAGGGTGTCCAGCCGTTACTTGCAAGGAGCTTTGCCTATGGCCCGCTCACCTCGCACTGCCACCCTTCCGCCTGCTTTACAACACGTCAACCTCAATGCGGCGGGTATTGACATTGGCGCTACCTCACACTTCGTCGCTGTCCCACCCGACCGTGACGCTCTCAACGTGCGTCAGTTCGCTACCTTCACCAGTGATTTACACCAACTCGCCGACTGGTTGGAGCACTGTGCTGTGGATACAGTGGTGATGGAGTCGACTGGCGTTTACTGGATTCCGCTCTTCGAGTTGTTAGAGGAGCGCGGGCTAACGGTGCTCCTGGTCGACGCTCGGAAAGTCAAGAATGTGAGCGGACGCAAGTCCGATGTCCTTGATTGCCAATGGCTGCAGCAACTCCATACGTACGGCTTACTCCAGGCTGCCTTCCGACCGGTTGACCAGATTGTCATCCTCCGCAGCTACCTGCGCCAACGCGCCACGCTGATTCGGGGTGCCAGTACTCACATCCAGCATATGCAGAAGGCCCTCCAACAGATGAATGTGTTGCTCCATCACGTCGTCGCTGACATTACTGGCATCACCGGCATGGCGATTATTCGGGCGATCCTTGCTGGCGAACGGGACCCTCACGTTCTTGCTGCGTGCCGGAATGCACGCTGCAAGCAGAGCGCGGAGGTCATCGCCAAGAGTTTAGTGGGAACCTACCGAGAGGAGCATCTGTTTGCCCTGCAGCAAGCAGTCACCTTATATGACACCTACCAGCTTCAAATTATTGCCTGCGATCAGCGCATCGAACAGCATGTGGCGAGCCTGGATAAGGCGACCGACGATGTCCCGCCGCCCACGCCTAAGCCCCAGAAAACTCCCACGCACAACCAGCCGCGCTTTGATGCCCGCACCTATCTGTTCCAACTCACGGGCGTGGATCTCACCCGTATTGATGGCATTGCGGCGGGAACGGCCTTGACGCTGATTAGTGAAGTTGGCACCGATATGAGTCGGTGGAAAACCGCCAATCACTTCGTCTCCTGGCTCGGCTTATGTCCCGGAACGAAAGTGTCAGGTGGACGCGTGCTGTCGAGTAAAACGAAGCCAACAGCGAATCGAGCGGCCCAGGCGCTCCGCATGGCTGCCGCGAGCTTGTACCACAGTCAGAGCGCGTTGGGAGCCTACTATCGACGCATGGCGATGCGCATTGGAAAACCGCAGGCGGTCACGGCAACGGCCCATAAACTGGCTCGCATCGTCTACAGTATGCTGAAGCACGGGACCGAATACGCCGATGCGGGACAGGACTATTATGAGCGCCAGTACAAAGAACGCATGGTGCGCACTCTCTCGCAGCGGGCAAAAGCCTACGGAATTGAACGTCTCCCCACTGCCGCTGAGCCGGCAGTTACTTAGGAGCTTTTCATGCCCCGGTGGGGCACCAGAACGGGCAGTAACAGCCACGCTGCATCCCATCCTGCGGTATTCTAGCCACGTTCTACCGGTTGTCAAGACCGACGATCCCATGGTGCGTTCTGCCCGCTTAGGAGCTTGGTCCCAGGGATGTGACGAGCAGATCACTGGTGACGCGTTGCGATCCCGCATGAGAGAGTGGTTCATCACGTCATCCCTGCGCCGGTAGACGCTCGCTCCCGACACACAGGAGAAGACTGGTATGGCCCGCCATCGCACCGCCCCAGCCGCGTCCGCAGCACCCCAGTCGCTGCCGGCCCACTTGCAGCACCTCAATCTCAACGCCGCCGGGATTGATATCGGCTCAACGGCCCATTTTGTCGCCGTGCCGCCCGACCGTGATCCGCAGCCGGTGCGTCAGTTCGCCACCTTCACGGCCGACCTCCACCGCCTTGCCGATTGGCTCAGCAGCTGTGGCGTGGACACCGTGGTGATGGAATCCACGGCGGTCTACTGGATTCCGGTGTTTGAACTGCTGGACGAGCGGGGGTTCAAGGTGCTGCTGGTCAATGCCCGGCATGTGAAAAACGTGAGTGGCCGCAAGTCGGATGTGCTCGATTGTCAATGGCTCCAACAACTCCACACCTATGGTCTGCTCAGTGGTGCCTTTCGACCGGCCGATGAGATTGTCGTCTTGCGTAGCTACCTGCGCCAGCGGGTGATGTTGGTCCAAGGGGCGGCGATGCACATTCAGCACATGCAGAAAGCCCTACAGCAGATGAATGTGTTGCTCCATCAGGTCGTCGCCGACATCACCGGCACCACTGGTCTCAAGATCATCCATGCGATCCTGGCCGGCGAACGTGACCCGCAGGTGCTGGCCGCGCTGCGCGACTATCGCTGCAAGCACAGTGCCGAGGTCATCGCCCAAGGCCTCCAGGGGACCTATCGGGCCGAGCATCTGTTTGCCTTACAGCAGGCCGTCACCTTGTACGAAACCTATCAAGCGCAGATCGTCGCCTGTGACCGGCAGATTGCGCAGTACCTGGCCACCTTCCCGTCGGTGGCACCGAGCCCCTGCCCCACCCCCGCCAAGCCCCGACAGCGCACCGGCAATCCCTTCCAGTTTGATGCCCATGCCGAGCTGTACCGCCTGACCGGCGTGGACCTCACGCGTATCGACGGGATTGATGCGGTCACGGCGCTCACCGTGCTGGGGGAAATTGGCACGGATATGAGCCGCTGGAAGAGCGTGAAGCACTTCACCTCGTGGCTGGGGCTGTGTCCGGGGACCAAGATCTCGGGCGGTCGCGTGCTCGGCACGAAATCGAAGCCAACCGCCAATCGCGCAGCGGCGGCGCTGCGCCTGGCCGCGACCAGCCTGTATCGGAGTCGCAGTGCATTGGGTGCCTATCTGCGGCGGATGACGGCCAGATTGGGGAAGCCGCAGGCGGTGACCGCAACGGCGCACAAACTGGCGCGGCTGGTCTATAGCATGTTGAAGCATGGCACGGAGTACGTCGATGCGGGACAAGACTATTATGAACAGCAGCACAAAGACCGCGTCGTCCGCAACCTGACACGTCGAGCGAAAGAACTGGGCTTTCTCCTCGTTTCCGACAGCCCGGAGACGGCAGTTACATGAGAGCTTTTCACGCCCCGGTGGGGCGTCAGAATGGGAGGTAACGGCCGCACTGCCCCGCCGCCTGCGGTATTCTATCCGCGTCGTGCTGTGTGTCAAGACCGGTATGTCCCTGGTGCAGCCTGCCCGTATGAGAGCTTGGTCCCAGGGAGGTGACGAGCAGATCAGTGGTGACGCCTGGCGATCCCGGATAGGAGAGTGGTTGTGATCGTCCTCCCTGCCTCGGCATGACCGATGATCAAACCTAGCTGGAGCAT
>JBBSGA010000522.1:0-3583 GCA_038254585.1 Chloroflexales bacterium
ACCGCGTACCCTGCCCACCTGATAGGTGTCCTTCCCACCGGAATGAATGTGGCGTCGTAACCAACATCATCCCAGGTCAGAGCGACACCTATCACCATCTCCGAGCACGTGTCACCGACTTACTCGCGGATTCGGGTCTGACATCCTGTCCCGTCCGCCGGCCCAGACCAGCGACCACAGGAATGTGAACGAGCAACGGCCGGTACTCAACCCCGATCGTATGAACTTGTGCGGCGAGGGCAGACGCGGCGGCAGTGATCACGCACCGCCGATCCGTGGCGTTGCAACACATCGCTACAACGCCGATCCCGCCCTTCGCAGCCACACCCAAGGGCGGATTTTCGCCGGATCCCGCTCATACCCACTCCTGAGTTCAGCGGAACTGAAAGTTTGTCGAGGTGAGCTCAGGGATGTTCAGCGTCGGTGGGGCTTTTCGGTCCTCCGTGTCCTGGTGAGCTGAGGGGAGGAGTGTTACTCGGCCGGAGTGGTCAGCAGCTGGCGGGCGGTGGTGGCGTAGCGGATGGCGGTCTCCAGAGTTCTTTGGTTGTCGCGCACGTAGAGTAATCGAGCACCAGGTTAGAAAGTGACCGCACTGGTGCGATCCGGGCACTGCCGTTACGGGAACCACCCCACCCGTATAACCGCCGGTGCAGCGTCCCCTACCATAGACACGTGGCGTTTCGGGGTACTCCGACATTGGGTTGGCTCACCACCTTCATCGCGTTCGCTGGTTTGCTGCTTCTGGGGCTGCAGGCTCCCAGCTCCGCGACTACGAATGCGCCCCCTCCCGGGCATCCCAGCCTTTCCCTCACGCCCTCCTCGGGAACCTCAGGCACCAGCGTCACAGCTGACGGCGAGGGCTACTGCAGCTCGGGGTCAGTCACGCTGTCGTGGGATAACACGCAGAAACTCGCTGATGGCAATGGCACGGCCAACGAACAAGGCAGGATCTCGCTCGCGTTCACCGTGCCCGAGGGGGCGCCTGGGGGGCACACGGTTACCAGTACCAGTAGGTGCGGTGGTACGACTGCGACCTTTACGGTCCGCGATGGGACGTTGACGTCGACGCTGCCGCCACCGCCAACGTCGACACCGCCAGCGCCACCGCCAACGTCGACGCTGCCGCCACTGCCAGCGTCGTCACCGCCAGCGTCACCACTGCCACCGCCAACGAAACCGGCACCGCAACCGACGGGGCCAGAGCCGACAGATTCCCCAACAATAAAGCCCGACAGCACCTTGGCGGAATACCAGAAAATCATCGAGCGTGAGCTCCAACCTGGTGTGATTCTTTACAATCCCCCGGTGCAGATGCGAGTCGGCGAGGGGAATCGCGTTGAGGTCCGAATTGCTCGTGAACTCTCTAAGGGACTCTCCGAAGGTCTTCAGGGTAAGAGCGATCCTCGCATCGCGCAGTTGCTCGTTGGCACCCGCATGAGAGCTAAGCTGGAAGGTGACGCATTCGAGATTACCCTGATCGGTTCAGACGTCCAGCAACTGGCGGCTACGGGCTTCCGGGAGTGGCGATGGGACGTGACACCCACAACTTCCGGAAATCATTCGCTATTTTTCACGATTTCTGTACTGTACAAGGATGACCTAATCGAACAGAGGGTACTCGAGCGGCGAGTCGATGTTGTGGTCAATCCTGGCTACTCATTGGTGAAATGGACAGGAAGCAACTGGGAGCCGTTGATTGGCGCAGTAGTCGCCGTCGTCGGCATTGTCGAAGTATATCGCCGGATACGGCGCAAGAATGTTAACGAATGACCGGTTGTGTAGCGTGACTGCGGTTGACTTATTCAGTATGCGAACCACTGCCGCTATCGAACATAGCTGCTCAGGCGTCGTCCCAGAGGTCTGCGTGGATCTCGGATGTGGCGCTGAAGCCGTGTCGCGATATTGCTGACGGCGGTGATATGTGTAGACTCATGGTGAGATCGCGTAGCGAGGTCATAACTCGGTCCGTTTGCCAGTGCGGACTTAGGACTGGCGTTTCCGAACGGCACTCCGCGGATCACCGCAGAGCGCGTTCACCGGGGCTGTCCGCGACGGCAGATTCGACTGATCAACCCGAGCAACGCCGCTGTTTCGGCGTAGGACGCCTGACGTCTGTGCGCGGTTCCCGTTGCACGGCATCCAAGACTGCCCCAACAAATGAGCCAAAGGGTTGGCGAAGGGGCTTCGTCACCGCCGGTGTCGTCCAGGGAACCGGGTCGCCGCGCGCAGAGGTGCCAGGACGGGCAACTTTTCCCGGAAAGTTGCCATGTGCGGCACGTCCGCAAAGCATCCAACTACGTTCTAGCGGGGCGAGTGGGGGTGTATCAGCGATGCTGGAAGACCATCTGGCGCAGACCCCAGGTCATGGTTGTGTCGCCAGATTGGTCGCTGGCCAGCGAGTCGAGCCGGTTGGACAGCTCGTCGAGTTCGGCTTGATCTGCCGGCACGAGGGGGTCCCGTCGCCAGACGGCGAGATTGAGGCTGAACATCGCCGCGGCGCGGGGAATGGCGACCTCCCACTCACGCACCATGCTGGCCCGACGCTGGCCGAGGGGGCCGGGGTCCAGCCCGGCCAGTACCGGGCCGGCGAACATCGTCCCCCCGTGAGCGGCCACCACCGCGGTGGCGATTTCTAGATACGGGCCAGGGCGGGATCATCGGTGCGGAACCACTCCAGCTCATCCAGCGCCAGCAGGCCGCCCGGTGCGAGTTGGGTCAGCCAGCCCATGGCGACTGCCTCGGGCTCGGGCAGGTGGGCAAGTACCAGCCGTGCGAAGGCCAGGTCGGCGCCTGCCACCGGCCAGGGGTTGTCTCGGACGTCGTGCGCGAGGAACTCCAGCCCGTCGCAGGCATCGTGGCGGGCAACGGCGAGGAAGCTCTCCGAGCTGTCCAGACCCACCGTGCGTGTCGCTCCGGTGACTCGGGCCAGCAGTCTGGTGAAATGGCCGGCCCGCAGCCGAGGTCGACGGCAAGCCTGGGTGGGCGCCTTACCTGGTCAGCCAGGAAAGCCTCCGAGGCAGGGTCGAAGATGTCCGCCAAGACGCCCAGGCGTTGCGCGGCCTGCTCGGTGTCGCCGAAGGCGTAATCCCGCGCGACCTCGAAGCTTGGCGCCCTCGGGCATGATCCCTTCGGCGTGGTCGTCGTAGCGGCGCACGTCGACCCGGGCCCTGGCGGCCACGGCCAGAAACGACAGGGAGAGCAGAGCATTTGGCCACGACAGTGGCTGGCCGCGAGGATTGCTGTCTGCGCGCCTCTTGCCAGGTCACTTCATGGTGTATGAAGGACGCTTGACTGAGGTGGTGGCCCCGACTCTGGTGGTCGTTGATTATGCCGAGGGTCGCGCTCACCAGCTGGGCGCGGTGTTGGAGGCGTTGGGGCGCGCGGAGGAGAAGGTGCGGTTGCTGCTGCTGGCCCGCACCGCCGGCGCGTGGCGCACCGAGCGCATCGATCCCGCACCGGCGCTAGGCGTGCTCGGCGATGACCGCATCGTGCTAGAGCTGGGTGCGGTCGAACCCACCCCGGCGGGCCGGGTGCAGGCCTGGGAGCAAGCCGTCACCGCGCTGGCCGCCGGCATCAGCGAGCT
>JBBSGA010000523.1:0-3583 GCA_038254585.1 Chloroflexales bacterium
AACGGGGAGACGCCGGATGCAAGCGCGCCTGCGTTGCCGATGGACAGAGAGAAACGCATCGGAGCGGTTGAGGTTTCGGCTGGTGAGACGCTGAACGGCTAGCGACCGGGCCAGAATGGGGCAACCTAAACGAGTCGGGCATCCATGAGAGAGGCGCCCCGCCGACTTTCTAAAACTCGTAGGCAACCGTCACCGCGAGAGCGCCCTCGCTCGCCGACTGGGTAATCGGCGAGCGAGCGGCGCTGCCGAGAAGTCGGCTGAGGGCAGCATCACCATTTAGCAGCCAATGCTCCGTGACAAACCATGTGGCACTCAAGCCGAAACCGGCCGATTTGAGGCCAGCGCGCCCCTTGAACCGACGAAGGCCGGACCGGAGAGACTGCGCCTCCCCCACGCCGAACGTGTTCTGCATGTATGTTGCGTCGACAAGGGTCAGCGATGGGCCGGCAAACATCGCGAGCCTCCTGGAGCTTCCGGGCAGCGGGACATAGGCGCCCAGATCCCCGACAGTCCCGTCCGACCCGCCTAGAATGCGCCGCGCATCCGCCCGGATCACAAGCGGGAATTGCTTCGAGATCGCGTAAGCGACGAATAGTTTAGCCGCAGGCGCGGGCTCGATGTTCCCCAAGCCGTGAAGATGACTTGGGTACTCGGAGACCCTTCGGCCGAGGTCATAGCCGAGCGCGATACCGGCCCGATAGTTGGACCCGCGGAACACATCCACGCCAAGGCCTTCTCCTGTCGAAAGAAAGGCAAGATCCTCGTAGCGGATGTTGATCGTCGGGCCCACTTCGACATGATAAGGTCGCGCGCCATCGTATAGCGGCTGCACGATGCCGGATGCGCCGAGGATGATTTGCCACGCCGGAACTCGGGGTTCGAATACCTTTTCGAGCACGATGCCGCTTGCGTACTGCCACTCCTGCAATGGCGAGGGGGTTTGTGCGTGCAGTCGGGAACTGCACCCGAACACCAAGGCAAAGATGAGGATCAGCATCCGACCATCCCGTAACGATCGGCCGACATGGAGTCTGGGGCACCTCACACCACGATCTCCTCGCGTCTCCCGCCGAGCGACCTTTTTAGCGTCGTCCTCTCGTTACCGGGAAGGCAGCGCAGGTGCCTCCCTTACGTAGACGCGACTCGAAACCGGGGCCAGCCGGGCCATAGAGGCGCTCGACTTATCCCGCCGCAGAGACCTCTACCGTTATCGCCAGCTGACCAGAAGCCTTGCCCGGACGGGCTTATCTCTCTGTTCCCTGCTCTACCAGGCTCTGGTTGCGGCGGTTTGCCGTGCGGCGCGGGCTCGATCCGCTCCGGCCGTAGTGCCAGATCGTGAGATGGTTCCCCTCGCCATGTCGCCATGCGATGCCCCTGCTCCGTGCGAAGAGGCGACCTGTGGGCCGCCTCTTCGCTTTCAAGTCCGCAAGGATCTAACCGCGCGCGTGCGCGGGTCGCCTTGCGTCGGCGTGCTCGATCTCCACCGCGTCCTGGCGGACGGTCTCGCGCACGGTCTGGACGTGCTCCGTGCGCTCGGTGCGGACGACAACTTCCTCGCGGAGTTGCACGCCCTTGGTGACAACCGGGACTTCGTCGGTCTCGACGACCTCGATCGTCAGCTCCGTCAGCGCCTCGCCGGTGAACTTGTTCGTTGCCGGCCGACGCCGCTCCACCACCACGCGCTCGCGCATCAATGACACCGGCTGCTCGACCGGGGTCTCGACGACGTAGCGGCGGATGCGGGTTGTGCCCGTGCTGACCGTGCGCTTGCCGATCACCAGGACCTCTTCCGCGAGCGGGACCACCTCCTCGTTACCGCGGGGCTGCCGCGACGCTGGGGCCGGGGCGTTGGGCTCGCGGGTGGCGACGGCGCGGTTTGACTGCGCGCCCGCCATCCCGAGCATCATGTCCCAAAAGAAGAAGCCGGTGCTCGGCACGGCCGAAGCCACGGCGGCCGTGCGCCCGGCCGCCTCGCCGGTGGTCCTGAGTACGCGATTGGTGACATGCTGGGCACCCTCGGTGACGGTGCGGGCGACCTCACGGGTTCCCTTGGCGATAGTCTCGACAGCGGCTTGCGTGACCTGGGCCGCTGCCTCGGTGGACTCGCGGGCGGTCTCATGGGCGCGGCGCGTGGCCTCCTGCCGTTCCTGCTCGGATTCTGCCTCCTGCTGCGCCCGCAGTTCGGCCTGATCGCGCTCCTCACGCTCCAGGCGAGCGGCTGCACGCTTCTCCTCGGCATGGTCGTGCCGGGCCTGGTCCGCCTCGGCCAAGGTGCTCTCCATCTTACCGACGACGCCCTGAACCTGCTCATCGCTCAGCGCCCTCTGGACGGCAGGCAGCAGCTCGCGCTTCTCGTCCCGGGCGTGCTCGCGAAAGGCCTTCTGCAGTCCCATGAGCTTGGCCAGGAACGTCCCGTCGTTCTTCGGGAGAGCATCCAGCTCGCCAAGCTTGGCGCGCAGATCCTTGTTGTCCCGGATCGCCGCAGCGACGAGTTCCTTGGTCTCCGCCTGCTTGCGCAGGATCGGGAAGAGGTGCTGCTCTTCCAGCTCCACGTGCTGCTCGAGCTCAGACTTCAGCTCCAAGAAGAGCCGCTCGCGGGTCTTGAGAGCGTTGTCCGAGGTATCCGCGAGACGCTTGAATAGCTCGTCTGCCTTTGCAGGCCCAGCCTGCATCAATGAACGTAGGGTCAATTGCATTCTCCTTTGCTGCGGTGCAGCATAGGACATTGGAGGGCATCGTGCCAAGACAAGTGCCTGATCGTATGCACCCTGCGCAGCGTCATATCTCACTGAGAACACGTCGGCGGCGGACAAGCAGCGCCGCGTGACGAACGTTAGCGGAGGCGCCGGGCCTGCAGCTTCCGCCGGCACCTACCGCGCGAGCACGCCTGGAGCGTGTCTGCGAAAAGCGCTCGCCAGCAAGGCGCCGGCGCTGGCGCATATGCCAGTCTGTCCGATGCCAAGCTCGGTGGGGCACATAATCCTGGCCCGAGTGCGAGGTGCGAGGGTGGCGGATGCTTGGCGGCCCGCGCTGCCGCAGGACGCTATTTCGGGACACTGTTGCGCTGAGCACCGTCCGTCGTTCCCGGCGGCGGAATCACCGGCATGGGAAACTGCTGCCCGGGCGGCGGCTGAACCTTCATCCCCGGATCGACGTTAGCCGGCGGATGCAGGACGCCCGTGTGGCCCCCGCCGGATCCTGGCGGAACGATGACCTCGGGCGGCGTGGTTGGATTTTGCTGCGCGGTGGCAGGTGGCCGCGCCGGAGAGGGCGGATTTGCGTTCGGGTCTGCCGATAGCTGCGCCACTGCCGAGCCGGTAGCGACGAGGGAGATGTCCAAGATAAAGGCGCTGGTGACGAAGACGTTTTTCATTGCGTCATCCTGCATGGCCGGAGATGAGTTCCTCGGCGGTGAATGGCCGGGCACGCGGTCGGTTTGTCTCCTCCTCCTACGCTTGGCCGCTATGTCGAGCGGATCGCATCCCATGCGGTGGACAAGATCATGAACGTGACTTTCCCTACCACGCAGCATTCTCCCGAATGCTTAGGCAGAGTTCAGCTCGAGCGGGTCCAGCAGGTCGGC
>JBBSGA010000524.1:0-3581 GCA_038254585.1 Chloroflexales bacterium
CGGGTTGACGGGGTATGCGCTCTGGCGTCATCACCGTGCTGCGTGAAGGAGAACGTATGAACGGGCAGTTTGATCTCGTGATTCTCGGAAGTGGCTCGACCGCCTTTGCCGCCGCTCTTCGGGCGGGTGAGCTTGGGAAGAGCGCGGTCATGACCGAAGTCCGCACGCTTGGCGGAACCTGTGTCAACCGGGGCTGCTTGCCCTCCAAAAACCTGATCGAAGCTGCCAAAATCGTCCATGATGCGCGCAATCCGCGCTATCCGGGTCTGACGCCCTGTGAGATGCAGCTCGATTTCGCCCAGCTCATCGCCGGCAAGGACGAGGTGATCCACGGCTACCGCGACAAGAAGTACACCAGCATCGTCGACGAGGCCGGAGACATCGAGATCGTGCATGGACGCGCGCGCCTCGCCGACGCTCACACGGTGGAGGTCGCGGGACCGGAGGGCGTCCAGCGGCTGGAAGGAGCGCAGATCCTGATCGCGCTCGGCTCCAGTCCTGTCACGCCACCGATCGAGGGCCTCCAGGATGCGCCGTACATCACGAGCGACCTCCTGACCGGCGAAGAAGACATGGAGCTCAAGGAGCTGCCACGGTCATTGATCATCATCGGAGGTGGGTACATCGGCCTGGAGCTCGGGCAAATGTTCCAGCGGTTCGGCACGGAGGTTACGCTGCTCGAACGCAACGCGCACATTCTGTTCCATGGCTATGAGCCCGAGGTCGGGTTGACCTTGCAGCCGCTCCTACAAGATGAGGGGCTGGCGATCGAAACGGACGCGCAGGTCGTGCGCGTGCGGCGTGAGGGCAGCGGGGTCGTGGTCACTGCGCGTGTCGGCCCAGGACGTGCCGCCCGCGAACGGCAGTTTCGTGCAGAAAAGCTGCTCGTCGCCACCGGCAGAAAGCCCAATACCGAGAACATTGGGTTGGAGCAGGTCGGCGTGCGTACGAACGGCCGAGGTGAGATCGTGGTCGACGAGCACCTGCGGACCAATATTCCACATATCTGGGCCGCCGGGGATATCATCGGTGCACAGACAGGCAGCCAGATGGCGACGCCGGTCGGAGCACGTGACGGAGGGATTGTCGCGGAGAACGCCTTCAGCCCGCCAGATGAGCAGTTGCGCCGGGTCGATCATCGGGTCATTCCTCGTACCATCTTCACCGACCCACAGGTCGGTGTGGTGGGGATGACCGAAGAAGAAGCTATCGTGGCTGGACACCGCTGCTGGTGTAACACCGTTCCCATGGAGTTGGTACCGCGCGCCGGCGCAATCCGCGACATGCGCGGCGTGATCAAGATGGTCGCTGACGACGATACTGGCGCAGTGCTGGGGGTCTCGATGGTGGGCGTCAATGCCGGCGAGGTGATTCACGAGGCGGCGATGGCGTTGCGCTTCCGCGCGACCATCGACGACTATATCGACCTGATCCACGTCTACCCGACGATGGCCGAGGCGCTCAAGATCGTCGCCATTTCCCGCTATAAAGACCCGGCCAGACTGTCCTGCTGCGCGGAGTGATGGACGGGGTCCCGGGCCGGGGTATGGTGGGGCGACTGACCGCAGTGGTGCGCGCATACGGCGATGTGGCACGCAGCCCGGCGTACTTTCCCCTCTGGCTCGGCCAACTCATCTCGAACTTCGGCGATACGCTGCATTACATCGCGCTGGTCGTCCTTGTCTTCGAGCTGACGGGGCGCGGCGTCGCGGTGGCCGCCCTCGTCGCCGCCGAAGTCGTCCCCGTGCTGCTGCTCGGTCCGATCGCCGGTGTGATCATCGACCGCTTCAGCCGGAAAGGGGTGCTGATCACGTCCGATCTCGTCCGCGCGGCGCTGGTGCTGTCGCTGGTATGGCCGCGGGGCACGTGGCACGCCTACCTCGTGGCGGCGGGCCTGGCGGCCGGCAACACCTTCTTCAATCCGACGGTGCAGGCGGTCATCCCGGCGCTGACGACCGAGGAGCAGCGCCTGGCGGCCAACTCGGTGGCGTGGTCGACGGGGCGGCTGGTCCAGATCGTTGCCTCGGCCGTCTCCGGTGGGCTGATCGCCTTTCTGGGCACCGGCCCGGCGTTCGTCCTCAACGCCACGAGTTTCGTCGCTTCGGCGCTGCTGATCACGCGCCTGCGCATTCCCGCACACGCGGGCCAGCTTGGCACTGGCACGACGCGGGGCCTCGGATCATACTTCGGCGAGGCCCGGGCGGGCCTGGCATTTGCGGCACGCGACCGCTTCGTCTCGCGCCTGCTGCTCGTGCAGTCGCTGGCGTCCTTCGCGGTGGGCGCCACCGGCGCCATGCTGGTCGTCCTCGCCGAGCAGCACCTGCGCCTGCCGCCAGCAGGCTTTGCGTGGCTGATTGGGGCCATAGGGGTTGGCGCACTCCTGGGGCCGTTCATCCCCAACACGCTGGCCAAGGATTACCGCAACGCGCGCTGGCTCTTCGTCCCCTACATCGTCCGCGGCATCGGCGACGTACTGATCGCGGTCTTCACGCCGCTGCCCATTGCCCTGCTGATCCTGTTCGTGTATGGCCTGAACACGTCGACCGGCATGGTGGTGTTCAACTCGACGGTGCAAGGGGCGGTGCCTGACGCTGTGCGCGGGCGGGTCTTTACACTGCTGGATGTAAGCTGGAATGCGATGCGGCTGCTGTCGCTGGCGCTCGGGGGTGTCCTGGTGGACATGGTCGGAGTCCGGCCGCTCTTCTGGGCGGGAGGAATACTGCTGGCATTAGCCGGGCTGCTGGGACTTGGGCTGCTTGGGCGGCATAACTTCCACGCGCACATAGATTGAATCGCACAGCGCCGGTGGCATGGAGCAATCAGCATTGACGCATAGATAGACAATGTGCAGTTGTTCACAGTCAGCGATGGTGGGCTGACATATACTCGGGGTATGCGGCCGCTCGGTGCTGGAGTGCGTGCCAGCGTAGAGGAAGCCGCACGACATCCGCGATCGCTTGGACGAGCGCACGCACCCGTCGTGACGCACGGCACGTTCGGCGGGCGAGGGGTGTTCGTGGTGAGCTGGCGCGTGGTCGGACAATGACGTCCGGCCGCGTACCGGTTCTCCCCATCCGGGGCAGAATCAGGCGAGACGCACTCTGGCGAGGAGGAGGGCATACATGGCTAAAGCAATCTGGAACGGGGTCATACTGGCGGAAAGCGAGCGAACGGTTGTGATCGAAGGCAATCATTATTTTCCACCGGAGTCGGTCCGGCGCCAGTATCTGCGCGACAGTCCAACGCATACGACCTGTGGCTGGAAAGGCGTGGCCAGCTACTATACGGTCGCCGTCGATGGGAAAGAAAACAAGGACGCGGCCTGGTTCTACCCGACCCCGAAACCGGCGGCGACAGAGATCGCGGGCTATATCGCGTTCTGGCGGGGCGTGAAGGTCAAATCGTAAGACCAATACGGTATGATCGTCGGGAGCGTGGGTCAGGCTGAGCTACTCATCGCGTCGCGAATGCCTGGCATTTCCGTGGCCCAGCCGGCCAAGAAGGCCCGAACTCGTGCGAAGCTTTGTGCACGACCTCCCCGTGGTGGAATCCATTCATGATTTGGCCGCTCCGGCAACCAA
>JBBSGA010000525.1:0-3579 GCA_038254585.1 Chloroflexales bacterium
CCTTGGTAAGGTACAATCAGGATGGTAGGTCATGGGTGTACTCCTTTCAGTGATTTAGCCATCCGAAAGGATACACCCAGACCTGCTGGTTCAGGTTCTTGGTTCCACCACTTTTACAGAAACCAGTTTACACTACCCATCGTGATACTACGGCTGCGATCAACTTCCTGGGGATACCACTCATCAAGAGTTTTCCATGGACCCGCAGGCCGCATTCTGCCCCTATCATCTTTCGGCCGATAATGGTTGACCGTCACTTTTGATGCTCATGAGTTCATGCCGTGTGCGGTGGTGCCGGACTCGGGCACTGATCAGCTGGTGGGGCTCGTGGGCACGATGGCGATCGCGATCGTCGGCGGCCGGCATTCCTACGACTTCGACTACACACTCCCGGAATCCGCTTGACCACCCGCCCCGGGCGCTCCGCCCGGAGTCTCCGCTGCCTTGGCACGTCTGCATTAGCACAAACGTCTTGACTCTCAAGTAGCTCGAGGGTTTATGCTTCGCTTAGCCCTGAGGAACTGCGGCGGCGGGCGGCACAAGAAGGCAGCGATGCACAAAATCTTCGAGGCGAATAAGGCGCTGCTGGACTGGGGAGCGGATCAGGGGCTTGTGTGGGACACCTACGAAGCGGAGCACGGCGACGGGTTCGGCGCGAGGATCGAGTCCTACCTCAAGACCCGGCGGAGGAGCCCCGCCAGGCGAAATGGGAAACCGAGGTGGCGATTCGCCTGGCGGACGATCAACCGCGATAGTGGACGACCCGGCCCGGGCCGGGCATCCCCGCACGCTATGTGAGCGGTGCTACAGCATTCTGGCCGCCGTGGGCGTTTAATGGCATGATCGGAGGAAATGCCATGAGCGCCTATCACAAACAGTTCGGCGGCGAGTACTCGAGTATCTTCCAGGATCCCAGTGTCGTCGAAGCTTATCAACACCGCCCGGCCTATCCGCCGCGGGTCTTCGAGATCCTGGCCGGGCTGATGGCGCGCGCCGCGCGGCCGCGAATCGTCATGGACGCCGGCTGTGGCACCGGCTTTGTCGCACGCAGGCTGGCGCCCTACACGGATCAGGTCGACGCGGTCGACATCTCCGCGGCGATGATCGAGACCGGCCGGAGCCTGCCCGGCGGCGACGACTCGCGCCTGCGCTGGATCCACGGGCCGATCGAGTCCGTCCCGCTGCAGCCGCCCTATGCGCTGATCGTGGCCGCGGCGAGCCTACACTGGATGGACTGGGGAATTGTGTTGCCCCGCTTCGCCGCCTGCCTCGCGCCCGCAGGGTGCCTCGCGATGGTGGAGGATACGGCACTGCCGGAGCCGTGGCATGTCGCGGTCGGGCCGATCATCTCGCGGTACTCGATGAACAAAGACTATCAGCCCTACAGCATGCTCACCGTGGCCGAGGAGCTCGAAACGCGCGGCCTCTTCCGACGGCAGGGAGTGGAGGAGACCGAGGCCGTGTCCTTCCGCCAAACCGTGGCCGAGTGGGTCGAAGCGCTGCACGCCCGCAACGGCTTCTCGCGCGACCGCATGGACCCGCGCGCGGCGGCGGAGTGCGATCGTCTGCTGGCAGAGACCCTCCTGCGCTACTGCCCCGACGGTGTCGTGGAGCAACAGATCGGTGGACGCGTGCTGTGGGGGAGTCCGATGAGCCGGACCTCCGGGTGATCCTACGCGCGGTATACTGCAAGCGGACTTCTGAGGAGGTGCGTATGGCGGAGATACTGCCTCGACCCGATATCGTGGAGGCGCCGCGTCCGGCATTCGAGCGCTGGGAGCTGCCCGATCTCGTGCTGCGCTCGCCCGACGCAAGTTGGAACTGCGCCCGCTGGGAGACGCTGCCCGCCGACGGCAACCGCTATGAGATCATCGACGGAGTGCTCTACATGACCACGGCGCCGAGCACCTTCCACCAGTGGATCACCAAGCAGATTGCCCGCGTGCTGCTGGCCCAGATCGACGATACGGGTGGCGGCGAGACGTTCTGGGCGCCGATCGGCCTGATCATGCCCGGCTGCGACCCGGTCCAGCCCGACCTCGTCGTCGTGCGCACGGCCGACCGGCACCTCTTCCACGACCGGCGCATTCGCGGCGTCCCGGCGCTGATCGTCGAAATCCTGTCGCCCTCTAACCCCGACCAGGATCTCGACCTCAAGCGCAAAGCCTACGCCCGGGCCGGGCTGCCGGAATACTGGATCGTCCGTCCTGCCGAACGCGACCTGCTTGTGTGCACGTTGCCGGACGCGACTATCGGCGACTATTTGCAGACCACGCACGTCACGCCGGATGGCGAGCTCGTCTCGCCGACGCTGCCGATCCGGACGCCGATCGCTCGCTTCTTTCAGGGCGCGCCCGACCCCACGGTGTAGCCGGCCAATCCCTTTCAGCCGCCCGTCAACGCGCTTCAGCACGTTTCGCGTAGCAGACGCTGAATTCATTCAGCGGGCGCAGCCGGGCGACGCCGGCCTCGCGCCGCGCGAACCGGCGTGGCGTCCGGTATAATTCCGGTAAATCGTGTCCTGCTCGAGCGTTGCACCGATTTGCGCGGTACCGTCGAGCGTTCACGCATGCCACTGCCGCCCTACCCTAGGTGCACCATCGAGACATGACTGTGGACGACCCGACCGAGATCTTTGTGATACTCTCTGACCGGCGCGAGGCCATCGCCGACAGCTGGTATCAGGCGCTCGAGCCGACCGGTTACCCGTCCGCCGGTCCGGAAGATGTGCGCCGGCATCTCGACGTTTTGGTGGAGCAGTTCATCATACTCCTGCAAACCGAGCCTGTCGCATCGCATGAAGCGCAGGCCGTCGGCGCAGCCCTGGCCCAGCTCCATTTTGTGCAGCCCGAAACGCTCAGCCGTACCCTCGCGATATTGTCGCACGCCTGCTATGCCGATCTCTCGACCGAGCAGGTCGCGGCGCTGCAGCCGCGTATGACCGCACTGCTGAGCGAGCTGGCAGCCGGCTTCTTCGAAGCGGCGCGGGCAATGATCTTGATGGAGCAGGAAGCGATCCGGGCTGCGCTCTTTATCGCACGACGGCAGGCCGAGGCAGCCCTGCGCCGCACCGAGGAGCAGCTGCATCGCGTCGTGACCAACGCGCCGATCGTCCTCTTCGCGCTCGATCAGGACGGCATCTTCACCTTGTGCGAGGGCAAGGGCCTTGCCGCGCTGGGCCTGCAGCCGGGCGAGGTCGTGGGCCGATCCGTCTTCGAGCTCTACCACGATCATGCCGGGATCCTCGACAGCGTGCGGCGTGCCCTCGCGGGAGCTATGCTGCGCACGACCGAAGAGATCTCGGGCGTCATCTTCGAAACCTGGTACACGCCATTGTACGATCAGAGCGGTTCCCGCGCCGGCATCATCGGCGTTGCGACCGATATCACCGAGCGCAAGCGGGCCGAGGACGAGCGCCTGAGCTTCGAGCAGCTCAAAGCCGACTTCGTCGCGAACGTCTCCCACGATCTGCGGACCCCGCTGCATCATATTAAGGGCTACACGGCACTGCTCCTGCAGCGGGGAGAGGACCTCGACGCGCCAACCCGCCTGGAGTTTCTGCAGACGATCGCCGGCGCC
>JBBSGA010000526.1:0-3552 GCA_038254585.1 Chloroflexales bacterium
ACCGCGACCTAGCGGCGTTGTGCAGGCAGGTGGCGGCAGCGAAGCCGCGGCTGCCGGATGGGAGACAGCTCATTTTCACGACGTGTGGAACAAGCAGTCTCACTTCAGATGACCCCCGGGAACCGCTGGCGTGAGACCCTGACAGTGTGCTGACTAGATTGTCGGTTCGGGAAATATAGGAGCCAGAATAGCATGAGCAGGACGCTTGTCAAGCTGTGTCTTCTCTGACCGCCGAGTACGTGCGCAGTGTGTTTCGTGAGGAGGGCGTGGGCTCGCAAGCGAAAAGGACGCGCTTTCTCGTGCGTCTCCGACCCCCTGGTGGGCCGACCGATCGGATTTTTCGTCGCAGCCGCGGAGCTTGCTCTTTGGCCTAGCTCGTGGCCAGTGCAGGATCCGACGTCGTCAACCCATGCGGGTGGTGTTGGACTTCGTCGCTCGCGATGACGCCATCACGCACGTGGATCGTCCGGCGCGCATAAGCGGCGATATCCGGCTCATGGGTGACGAGAATAACGGTAATCCCCTGTTCGGCATTCAGGCGGTCAAAGATCCCCATGATCTCATCACCGGTTTTGGTGTCGAGCGCTCCCGTCGGCTCGTCCGCCAGGATAATGCGCGGATTGCTGACCAGCGCACGCGCAATTGCCACGCGCTGCTGCTGACCACCGGAAAGCTCGTTCGGCTTGTGATGCAGGCGCTCGCCCATTCCCGTGAGTCGCAGAGCCGCCTCGGCTCGAGCGCGGCGGTCACGCCCATCGCCATAGAGCATCGGCAGCTCGACGTTGCGGAGCGCAGAGCGGCGCTGGAGCAGCATGTATTGCTGAAAGACGAAGCCGATTTTCTGGTTCCGGATCGTCGCGAGCTCGTTGTCGCTGAGCTTACCGACGTCGATGCCGTCGAGCAGATAGTGGCCGCTGCTCGGCTGGTCGAGGCAGCCCAAGATGTTCATCAGCGTCGACTTCCCAGAGCCCGACGGGCCCATAATCGCCAGAAGCTCGCCTTCCTCAATTGTCAAAGATACACCGCGCAGAGCCTGGACTTCGACATCGCCCATGCGGTAGGTCTTTATCAAGTCGCCCACTTCGATCAGTGCCATAGAACCTCTGTGAAGGGGATAGGGAACAGGATATACGGGCCTAAAGGTGGTTAACGCAGCAGGCGCCTGAACCGTGCTGCGTCTCCGCCGTCCCCTGTAACCTACTCGTACCGTAACGCCTGGATTGGGTTGAGGCGGGCCGCCCGCTGGGCAGGATAGATGCCGAAGAAGAGCCCCACGGCAGCTGAGAAGCCAATCGCGAGCAGGACTGCCGACGGTGTAACAATCGGCGTGATATATTGCGAAAAGGCAGCCTTGATGCCCATGGCCGTGCCATAACCTAGCAGTAGCCCGAGAAGTCCACCGAGAATGCTCATGACGAGGGCCTCGACCAGGAACTGGCGCAAGATATCGCGCTTCTTCGCTCCCACGGCTTTGCGCAAGCCAATCTCTTTGGTGCGCTCGGTCACGGACACGAGCATAATGTTCATCACGCCGATGCCGCCCACCAGCAGCGATATTCCTGCGATGGCTCCCAGGAAGACGGTGAGAGTCGTCGTCACTGTGTTGAAGGTCGACAGGAGCGTAGCCTGATTGAAGACCGTGAAGTCGTCACTCTGGCCGTCGTCGGGAAGCTGATGCCGCTTGCGCATGTACTGCTCGACCTTGGCCTGGGCAAGATCAATTTTGTCTGCGCTGCGCACCTGAATTGAAATCGACGAGACCTGGTAGCTTGCCGACGTCACGCTTTTGGCGCCGAAGAGCTCGCGCTGTGCAGTGGTGATCGGCACGATCACAGCATTATCGAAGTTGCTGAAGCCGCCGCTTGCGTTCAGGACTCCCACGATCAGGAAGGTCTGCCCTTTGATCCGGATGGTTTGTCCGACCGGGTTGCTCGAGCCATAGAGATCCCCGGCGAGCGTTGCGCCCAATACGGCGACCGAACGACCCGAGCGCACCATCTGGTCGGTCAGGAACTGGCCGCCCGCGACAGTCACGTTCCGGACGATCGCGTAATCGGCCGTCACGCCGATGACCTGGGAATTGCGGTTTTGTGCCCCGGCCACGATCTGCGCGCCGCTCTGGTATTCCGGCGCAATGTACTCAATCTCGGGGATCGCCCGGCGTAACGCGTCGGCGTCGTCGAGCGTCAAACTCTTTGCCGTCGACGAGGCTTGCGGCGGGCCTCCCCGGCGCTCGGCACCGGGAACCACTGAGAGTAGGTTGGTTCCGATGCTCCGCACCTGGTCGGTGATCGACTTGCGCGCGCCGTTTCCGATGGCGAGCAGTGAGACCACCGACCAGACGCCGATAATGATGCCCAGCATCGTAAGCACAGTGCGCAGCTTGTTCGACCGGAGGCTGTCAAGAGCGATCCTGACGCTTTCCAGCATGCCGATGTTGACGCCGAGCCGCAAACGCGGTCTGGCCGGAAGCCCGACCCCTACGGGCAGCATCTTGCGCTCAGTCTCGCTCATGCTCGAATCCTACTTCTTGGGCGCCGTACCCAGGGCCGCGACGATGTCGCCTTCCTTCAGTCCGCTGAGGACTTCGGTCTGGACGTCATTGGCCAGTCCGATACGGATCTCCGTATCTGTAAAGGTGTCCCCGGCTTTCGTCGTTCCGGTCTTGAGTCTGACGATGTGCTTATTACCGTCTGTTCGAACTGCACTGCTCGGAATTACGAGGACATCCTTCTTCTCCGCAACGCCGATCGCCACCGATGCACTCATGCCTACACGGATTGCTGGGTTGTCCTTCGGCAGATCGACCCTGATAGTATAGGTTGTCACATTCTGTACCACCGTTGCCGCCGGTGCGATATAGGTCACGGTGCCGCTGATTGGCTCAGTGCCGAGGGCGTCAATCGTCACCTGGGCCGGCTGGCCATCGCGCAGCTGTGCTACGTCCGACTCGCTGATGCTAACGTTGATATGTCGCTGCCGCGCATCGACGATCGTAATCGGCGCGCCGGCCGCGGCCGCGCCTACCGTGTCGCCGCTCGATACGCTGATAGCTGTGATAGTGCCGTCGAAGGGTGCTTTCAGCGTCGCTTTTTCGCGGTTGAGTTTGGATGCTGCGACCTGTGCCTCTGCCTGGCGCATGGCTGCCTGCGCGATATCGATATCGGACGCGGTTGCCGGGGAGGTAAGCTTATCGTACTGGGCCTGAGCCTGCTCAACTTGCGATTGCGCCGCCTCGATGTCGGCCTGCGTGCCGCCCTGCTGCAGCTTGGCAAGCTGCGCCTTGGCTTGATCCGTCTGCGCCTTTGCGGCGGCAATATCGGCGGCCGAGCCGCCCTGTTGGGTCTTCGTCAGTTGGGCCTTGGCCTGGTCGACCTGGGCCTGCGCTGCCGCGACGTCGGCAGGCGTCCCGCCCTGGTGGAGCTTGGCGAGCTGGGCCTTGGCCTGGTCGACCTGGGCCTGCGCTGCCGCGACGTCGGCAGGCGTCCCGCCCTGGTGGAGCTTGGCGAGCTGGGCCTTGGCCTGGTCGACCTGGGCCTGCGCTGCCGCGAC
>JBBSGA010000527.1:0-3529 GCA_038254585.1 Chloroflexales bacterium
ACCCGACGTGGGGGGGGGGGGGCGCCCCCCGCCCCACCCATGATAACCCCCGGTGTGTTAGGTGGATGGGGCGGGGGGGGCGTGCCCAAACATACCCGCCCCCCCCGCCTCACTCCGTGCTATGAGCTCCATGGTCGATTACCTCGTGATCGGGCACCTGACGGCCGATCTCCAGGAAGACGGCGGTACGCGCACAGGTGGTACGGCCCTCTATGCCGCGCTCACAGCCTATCAACTTGGAGCGCGCGTCGCGATCCTGACGTCGGCGGCTCCTGATATCGACCGCACGATGCTTCCTGCCGCCATTGCCGTAACTCTTCTGCCTGCCCCGGTCTCTACCACGTTCCGCAACCGCTATCTCAACAACACCCGCACTCAGTTCATGTATCATCGTGCGCCGACGCTGACGTCCGGGGATCTTGCACTGGCGCCGCCGGCGCGCGTCCTTCACCTCGGCCCCGTCGCCGACGAGGTGCCGCACGTAGTGCCGGCAGGGGTTTCGGACCGCTTCGTTGGCCTCACGGCACAGGGCCTGCTCCGGAGCGTCGGTCCGGACAAACAGGTTCTCACCGATCCGACGCTCCTGCGCCGCCTTCCGTTCACCGGTATCGATGCGATGGTGCTCAGCGAGGAAGACGTCAACTTCGACGAAGACTCCGTCGTCGCAGCCACTATGCGCGTGCCGATCGTCGCCCTCACCCGTGCCGAGCGGGGCGCGACGATCTGGTATCGCGGCGAGCCCTTCGAGGTGCCAGCCTTCCAGGCGCATGTCGTCGACCCGACCGGCGCCGGCGACGTCTTTGCCACAGCGTTCTTCATGGCATTGGCGGCCGGTGAAGGTCCGGTCGCGGCTGCACGCCGAGCGTGTGCCGCCGCCAGCTGTGTCATAGAAGGCGTCGGAGTCGAGACGTTGCCCACGCACGATGCAGTCGCCGCCCGCATGGCGCGCGGCTGACGGTAAGCCTTCGCTGGCCGCGTCTGCCGACGAAGTGTAGGGCCGAACCGGGACTATCAGCCTATGGCCGTGGCTCTGGCTGCTCGGTACACTACCCGATGTCGACTCGAGTTTCGCCCACGGCCAGCCTGAGCGTGCCTCGTCGAGAAACCGATACCCAACAACCTACCACTACTCAGTTTCTGGGAGCGTTTCAATGCGTGTACTCATGGACCAGCAATCGTATGACGAGATGCTTGCGCGCCGTGATCATACCAATGACTGCTACGTGCGTCCCGGTCAGTATCTTCACCATTTGTACCGTGACGGCATCAAGTATGTCGTCGCCCGCGCGCTCTATGCCGCGCTCAACGAGGCCAAACAGCGGGACGATGTTGAGGCGCTCGCTCACCTGACTCTCCATGAGAACGAGCTTCGTGGGCTCGTCGCCTCGGCTAAGCAAGCCGGTACCTTCAGCGGCACACAGCCGCTCGGCGATCCGGAGCCTGTCGATACTCCAGTCCATCTCCCGCGCGACTCGTTCACGCCCGAAAAGGCCCTCACCTGGGAAGAGACTGGGCTCAACCGGACGCTGCTGCTTGAAATGATTCTGCGTACGATCTATACCAAGAGCCGTGCGACGGGAACCGAGATCGCGGCTTCCTTGCGCCTGTTCTACGGCGTTATCGGGCCGCTGCTGACCGAGCTTCGGACCTCCGAGTATATCGATATCGCCGGCCAGCGTGGCGTGGGCGATACCAACTATGAGTATATCCTGACAAATCGCGGCAGCCAGGCCGCAGCCGAGGCGCTTCAGAAGACGCAGTATGCCGGCGCGTGCCCGGTTCCGCTTGCGAGCTATGTCGAGGCCATGCGCCACCAGACGATCAAGAACGTGGTCGTAACTCGGCGCTCGATTCGACAGGCTTTCGGCGATCTGATCATCAGCGAGCCGGTGCTGAATGAGGTTGGCCCGGCCGTCAACTCAGCCTCCTCGATCTTTCTCTTCGGCTATGCCGGCAACGGTAAGACCTCGATCGTAGAGCGAATCACGCGCCTGATGGGCGACGCGATATATATCCCTTACGCTATCGAGGCGGATGGTCAGATCATCAAAGTCTTCGACCCGATCGTCCATACCGAGGCCGCGGAAAGCGCCCAGGATCCAGTAGGAGGCGTCGCCTTCCTGGATTACGATCAGCGCTGGGTGAGGATCAATCGCCCGGTCGTGGTCGTCGTCGGCGAGCTTATCCTGCCGATGCTTGACCTGACCTATAACGAGAACGCCAAATTCTACGAGGCGCCCGTCCAGATGAAGGCTAACGGTGGCATCTTCCTGATCGACGATTTCGGGCGCCAGCAGTGCCGGCCGATCGATCTGCTGAACCGCTGGATCGTGCCCCTGGAAAAGCGCTATGACTACCTGACGACCGTCACGGGCAAAAAGCTGGAGATCCCCTTCGACCAGCTGATCATCTTCTCGTCCAACCTCGATCCGCAGGATCTCGCGGCCGAGGCCTTTCTGCGGCGCATTAAGTACAAAATCAACGTCCGCGACCCAGACGAAGGCCAGTGGCGCCAGATCTGGCAGCTCGTCTGCCGCGGCCGCAAGGTGGCGTACGATGACAAGGGCATCGACTATTTGCTGGAGAAGTGGTACAAGCCCTACAATCGGCCGCTGCGCATGTGCCAGCCGCGTGACCTGCTTGACCAGATGATCTCGATGGCCAAGTACAGCATGGAGCAGGTTACCCTCTCCACCCCCGATCTAGTGGACGCGGCCGCCGGCACCTACTTCATTACCGGGCCGAAGCAAAGCTTCGGCGCCAAGACCAATCTCTAGCGATCCTTGGCGCCGCGTCTCGCGAACGCCGCCGGTCTACTCGTAGAGCTGTCGCATGGGCGGCTCTCGCGGTGCCTTTGGTCGCCGCTCCGGGGTCAAACAGGCTCCCAGGCGTCCCTTGCTCGTAGTCGGCTCGATCTTGGAGTTGACAGCACCATGCTCCCGGATTATACTTTGTGTATAACCAACACAAACGGAGGCAGATGGTGCCTGGAGCATACGCCGTCCAACAGCCTACGTACCATTATCCAGCGGTCACGGTCGACGTCGTGGTTTTCACGCTCGAGCACGGAGCGCTGCATCTGCTGCTGGTCCAGCGCAAGCATCCACCCTTCGATCGCTCCTGGGCGATCCCTGGTGGCTTCGTGCACCCGGACGAGCCGCTTGATGCGGCCGCGCGACGGGAGCTCGCGGAAGAGACGGGCGTTCAGGATGTCTATCTTGAGCAGCTCTATACCTTCGGCGAGCCCGGGCGAGACCCCCGCGGTCGCGTGATCAGCATTGCCTATATTGCGCTGGTGCGATCTGAGCGGCAGCGTCTGGAGGCGTCCAGCGACGCGGCTGAGGTGCAGTGGTTCCCCGTCAACGCCCTGCCCCGGCCGCTTGCCTTCGATCACGATGTAATCGTCCGGTATGCCGTGGATCGCCTGCGCTCCAAGCTAGAGTACACGACGCTCGCGTTTCAGCTTTTACCCGCGGTCTTCACGCTGCCCGAGCTTAAGCACACCTACGAGCAGATCCTGGGTGAGCCG
>JBBSGA010000528.1:0-3518 GCA_038254585.1 Chloroflexales bacterium
GCAAATGGTTCTTGAGCCAGTATGTGGCCATGTTTGAGTGGGCACACAATCTCAAGCGGGTCACGACCGACTTTCTGCGTGCCATGATGCTCCCTTACACCCCTGAACCGACATGAGCCACTACGTTTTGTCTATGCAGCAACCCGGACTTGCGTCCCCCACTCCTAATCATCAGCCGACAGAAGCGCATCCATGCGCGCGGCGGCCTCGTGCTTGACCGAGGGCAGCAAGTGGCTATAGATGTCGAGGGTCATGCTGATCTGACTATGGCCCAAATTCTCCTGGACTGTCTTGGGGTGCTCATTCTGGGCGAGCGCCAGCGACGCGTAGCTGTGGCGTAAGTCATGAAAGCGCAAACGCGGGAGGGCAGCTTGTGCAAGGATCGCCTTGAATCGCTTATCGACATTGCTCTTTTCGAGCGGTGTCCCAACGATGCTAGCAAAGACGAGATTATAGTCCTGCCACGTTCCCCTCGCCACGAGCCGTTCCTCCATCTGGCGACTCTTGTGTGCGCGTAGAGCTGCGACCACCGCGGCAGGAAGTGCAATTATCCGTCGGCTCTTTTCTGTCTTTGGCTGCACGAACGGTTAGCGCGAATAAGCGTTGGGTCAAGCTGCCAGCAGCGGCAGGACCTCGCGTTGCTGCCAGTAGCGCTCCCATCCGTTGTTCAGCATGAGTGTTCGCAGCGCGGCTAACGCATCACTCGTCGCTTGGCTCCACTGCATCCCCCGATTCTTTTGTCGCCGTGCTACGATCAAATCATTCGCCTTTTCCACGTGCGCGCTGCCGATGTACTGTCGATCAATCCGGCGCCGCCGGTAATTCGGGATCCACGACTGCCGTGCCTTGAGATATCCAATCAATTCGTCCAGCTTTGCCGCATTCTTGGTCTCTGCGCGCTCGGCTTCCAGCACCGCAATCGCGCCTGCGACATCACCACGCCACAAACGACGGTAGAGCCGACGCAGCAACTGCGCTTTGGCCACCTTGCCCCGGGAGATCCGACTGCTAAAGGTTATGTGGACAATTCCTCGCACGAGCTTGTGGATTCAGGATGACGATGTCGTCATTCCCGGCCGCAGCCCGAAAGGAGCACCCCATGCGAGTGGAACGAGTCCACGACGAGGTCACCGGCGGCGTATCCTTCCGCCTGCTGGATGACGCCAACCGCCCAAGCGCCGCGGTCACGGCCTTTTTGCAGTACCTCCGTGCCCGGGACTGTTCGCCCAACACCCTTTCCGCCTATGCCCATGACCTGCTGCACTTCGTCGGCTTCCTCAACGGTCACGGGCTGACCTTCGCCACCTTTACTCCCCCGCACGCCCTCTCCTTCCTGGAACATCTGCGGGCGCTCCCCAGTCACCGTCAGCCTCATCGCTTGGTCTCGGTCCTGACCACGCCGCTGGATGGGCAACGAGCCACCCGGCTGGCGCCCGCAACGATCAACCGCATCCTGGCTGCCGTCTCGTCGTTCTACGAATACCTGATCCTGGCTGGCACGCTCACGGACCGTGAGAACCCACTGCTCACGATCGAGGACCGGCAGCGTGCCCGCGTCGTCGACCGCCACCGGCCGTTCATCGGCCGGCCCAGCCGCCAACAGCCTGTTCGCCGAGTGGTCCACGTCAAGACCGTCCAGCGCGTGCCCCGGCCTTTGAGCGAGGAGCAGGTGGAGCGGCTCTTCGAGAGCCTGCGCTCGCTCCGCGACCAAGCGATGGTCCTCCTCATGCTCCACGGTGGGCTCCGCCCCGGGGAAGTGTTGAACCTGCGCCTGGACGATGTGCAGTACGGTCGCCGCCGCGTGATTGTGCGCTGGCGTGATGATCATCCCAAAGGCGTGCGGACCAAGTCCCGCACGGAACGGGTCGTGGATCTTCACGAGCCCGAGGCGCTCGCGGCACTGAGCGCCTACGTCATGCATGTGCGCCCCGCCGACGCCGACACGCCCTTCGTCTTCCTCGTTGGCGGGCGGGGCAAGCGACGTAGCGATCCCTTGAGCTACGCAGCGCTCGTCAAGCTCTTCGCGCGGGCGTGTGAGCGGGCCGGCATCCGTACATCCTGGCTGACGCCGCACGCCTTGCGTCACACCCATGCCACACGCATGTGGGAAGGGGGGATGCGCGAACTGACCCTGCAGAAGCGACTTGGGCATGCCTCCCCCGAATCCACCCGCCTCTACACCCGTGTCTCCGATTCGCGTGTGGTCACGGAGTATCGACGGGCACTTGGCGCCTCCCCTGAGGCGGAAGAGCAGGAGGTGGGTACATGAATGCGGCAGATGTGAGCCGCGCCGCTGGGTGCAGCACGCGCTGCCACGCGAACGCCGAGGAGTACGATGCCTTCCTCCGTGCCAGGAACAGCGCCGAGACCGCGCGGAAATGGGGGCAGCGTCGGCAGCAGTTTGTGCAGGCCTACCCTGATCTTGAGACGTGGTTCAGCGCTCCCCTCACCGAGCGCGTTGCCCGTCTCTACAGTGAACGGCCCACGCCCGCTCGCTGCGCCGTCTCGAGTTCCGCGCGGCCGTACCTCACGTTCCTCGCGGTGCGCGGATATGCTTGGTTCGACTGGGAGTGGTTGCTGGCGATGCCCAGCCTTTACGTCTGGAGCTTCCTGACCGAGACCCCCTTGGTTACGGATGTGGGGAGACTCGTGGACGAGGCAGTGCAGCTGGGCTACACCTGGAAGTCGGCACATGACGCGCTGGGCTGGGCCGTGGTGCGCCTGTTCATGCACACCCTCGACGCGGACAGCGCCCATATCGATGCCACGACGATCGACGCCTGCGAAACGGCTGTCCGCGCCTTCGGCGAGCGGCCCGACGTCGCGCTGTTCTTCGGGTCAGCAGCGCGGTACCTGGAACGGGCCAGCCACTACATCTCCTTTCTCCAGCTCTTGCGGGTTCTGCTCTATCACCACGGTCAGATCACGGTTGCACCGCGCCGCACAAATGACCGTGGTGACACGCCCGTCGTGCGCCCCTCCCTCAAGCCGCAGATAGAAGCCGTGGTGCAGCAGTACCTGGCGACCAGGCGCATGCACAGCCGACCCGGCACCATCGACAACCTCGACCTGGCCTTGGGGCATTTCGTCGCCTGGATCGCCGCGGCGCACCCCGAAGTGAACTCCTTCGCCGAGGTGGAGCGCACACATGTGCTCGAGTATGCCACAACTTTGAACGTAATACCGGGCGCGACGACTGGGCGACCACTGAGCACGCGCTCCAAGGTGGCCTATCTGTCAGGGCTCTCGGTCTTCTTCCGGGAGACGGCAGCCTGGGAGTGGGAGGGCGTCCCTGGTCGAGCGCTGCTTGGGCGGGGTGAACTGCCGCGGCTGCCGCGGTGCCTCCCCCGCTATATTCCTGAGGAGGAACTGGGACGTCTTATGGCAGCTGTACGTACTTGGACAATGTTAGATTTCATGTCGGGCCGCCTTTCTGACGTTGCGATTTCAACCGGCTGGCGGTTGAGCGCGAGCGATCCACCAGATGCTTGACCACCAGACGCCGCGCCTGCTCCGGC
>JBBSGA010000529.1:0-3494 GCA_038254585.1 Chloroflexales bacterium
CACCTCGTCAAGTGGAAACAGCAGCATCTCGCGCCCTCCTTCACTCGATGGCCTTCGACCATCGGTGCAGCAGAACGGATGCCGTCGATGCCTTACACCTCAAAACCGACATGAGCCATTATTGCTACATTCAAGCGTGCTGGTGAAGTCAAAACAGGATCATTCTGAGCTCTGGTTGGCGAAATTGTTTTGATAAAGAGCTCCAACATAGTCTATGCATGCGAACTATGTTGAGAAACTCTTTTTCACCCACCGGTTAATCCATATCTATTCGAGCCCATCGCCGGGAACCTAGGACTGTTCGCCACAACTCCCCTCTGGTACTTCGGCGGCACGCAATAACGGAAGCTGCTACGGCTTCCATGCGTGTCGGCCCACTGCAAAACGCTGCGGCTCTCGGTGACACAGGAAAAGCTTTTCGTCTAACAGGGTCGGGAGGCTTCTACCACGACGAACTGCCTACATATGGTACCTGCCAGTTGGCTTAGTCCGCTGGTAGCATGGTTCGCCTTGCAGATAAATTGATTGGCTCGTATCGCGCATCCGGCGCAGAAGGCGAAAGATGAGCACGCACATGCCGGCGACCGACGAGGCCGGGACAGAAGCAACGACCGAGGCTACGTCCCTCGTCCGCCGGCTTCAAACACTCGGCCGGGACGATCTGGCGGTTGCCGGCGGCAAGGGCGCCAACCTGGGCGAGCTGGTGCAGGCCGGCTTCGCGGTCCCGGCCGGCTTCGTCGCGACCACGGTGGCCTACGATCACTTCGTTGCGCACAACGGGCTAGGCGAGACGATCGCCCGCGCACTGCGTGATGACCAAGCCGGCGGTGCCGCGATCCGGGACGCCTTCGAGGCGGCGCCGGTCCCGCCGGAGGTCGAGCGGGCCATCCTGGCGGCATACGACCGGCTCGGGCAGGGCGCTGTCGCCGTGCGCTCCAGCGCCACCGCCGAGGACTTGCCGGGGGCGGCCTTCGCCGGGTAGCAGGACACCTTGCTCAACGTCGTCGGCTCGGCGGCGCTGCTGGACGCCGTGCGCCGCTGCTGGGCCTCGCTGTGGACCGACCGTGCGATCAGCTACCGGGGGCGCCAGGCGGTCGACCAGCAAACGGTCAAGCTCGCGGTCGTGATCCAGCGCATGGTGCCGGCCGACGTGGCCGGCGTGCTCTTCACCGCCAACCCGGTGACGGGCGCCCGCGACGAGATCGTCGTCGACGCCAGCCCCGGCCTTGGAGAGGCGATCGTCTCCGGCCAGGTCACGCCCGACCACTTCGTCTTGAGGCGGCGCTGGCGCGGCTGGAGCATTGTCGAGCGGCGCGCGGGACGGCGGGAGGTCGTGATACGGCCGCGCGCGGCGGGCGGGACTGAGCAGGTCTCGCCGGGTACGGCAGCCGCGGCCGGTCCCGCTCTACCCGACCCGGTCGTGCGCCAGCTCGCGCGGCTGGGCCGGGCGATCGAGCGGCACTTCGGGGCCCCGCAGGATATCGAATGGGCCTGGGCCGGCGGCGAGCTTTTCGTCGTCCAGGCGCGCCCGATCACCGCCCTCCCGCCTCCGGCAGCGCGACGGGGCAGGGCAGAGCAGTTCGGGCCTCGCCTCTTCGCCGAGATGGCCCCCAGCCGCCCCTATCCGATCGATCAGACCGCCTGGGTGCGTTCGCTCTTCGGAGCCATCGAGCCGATCTTCGAGCTTGTCGGAGTCACACCGCCTCCCATCGACAAGATGTTCGTGGAGGAGGACGGCGTCGTCGTCCGGCATAGGGGCGGTCCGGCGGTGTGGCCGACCGTGGGCATCTTGCTGGCGCCTTTTCGGCTGCTGCGGCTCGCCCTGCGCTACAATCCCGTTCGCTGGCAGGCGGACCCGCTCGTTTCCCAGGTCGAGCCGCGCGCCCACACTCTGGAGGCGCGCGACCTGCGGGGGCTCTCCTGGAAAGGCCTGCTCGCCACGATCCGGGCGGCCGGGGCGATCCCGCGCGACGTCGCAGGGGAGCTGCGGGTCCGCTACTTCCCGCGGGCAGCGCTCGCGGCCGGGGCGCTCTACCTCGTACTCCGGCTCCTGGGGCGCCGCGACCGCTTGGCCGTGCTCCTCTCGGGCGTCGAGACCAAGACGCTGGAGGCCAACCGGGCACTCGAGGCGCTGGCGGCTCGCATTCGGCACGACCCGGCCCTGGCGGAGACCTTCGCGCGCCACGATGCCGCTGCGCTCTGGGCAGCCCTGGAGGCGCAGCCGGCGGGCCGGGCATTCCTGGTCGATCTACGGACCTTCCTGGACCGCTACGGCCACCGCGAGGGGGCGGCGTTGCTTGTCACCCAGCCGGCCTGGAAGGATGCGCCCGAGGTCGTGCTCGGCATCCTCGAGTCGCTCGCCATGTCGGAGCCACGCGCACATACCGGACGGCCGGCATGGGAAACGGCACGGGACGATCTGCTGGCTCACCCGCTGCTGCGCTTCCCGCCGCCGCGCTCCGCGTTCGTCGCGCTGCTTACCCAGGCGCGGTGCCTGCTGCAAATCCGCGAAGACACCCACTTCTACGCCACGCTGCCGCTTCCGATCATCCGGCGCGCGCTGCTCGAGCTCGGCGGGCGCCTCGCCGACGTGGGTGCGATCGACGTCCCCGAGGACGTCTTCCACCTCAAGCTCGGCGAGCTCGAGCAGATCGACGGGCCGTGGCCGCCGCCTCCACACGTCGTCCAGCAGGCGCGTGCCCTGGTGCTGCGGCGCAAGGACCGCCGCGCCGCGCTGGAAGGAACGCCGCTGTTCGATCTGCAGCTCAATCAACCATCGGAGCTCGAGGGCGATGCCCTCCTGCGCGGGAGTCCGGGCAGTCCCGGCATAGCCGAGGGACGTGTGCGGATCGTCCACGACGGCTCGGAATTCGGCAAGCTCCGGCCGGGTGAGGTGCTCGTCGCGCCATTCACGAACCCCGCCTGGACCCCGCTCTTCGAGCGGGCTGCCGCGGTCGTCGTGGACAGCGGCGGCGCGGGATCGCACGCGGCGATCGTCGCCCGCGAGTACGGCATCCCCGCGGTCATGGGCACCGTGGACGGCACCCGCCGCCTCGTCGACGGCCAGTGGGTTGGCGTGGACGGGACGCGCGGCCTCGTCGTGGAGGCGAGGCCGCCGGCAGAAGGGCGAGATGGGCGGAGAGACCCGCCGAATCAGGACCCACCGATTGAAATCGGTGTCTGATACCACGAAACGCGCTGAAGCGCGTTGGGGATGATGACCCAACGGAACCGATACCACGAGATGAATCTGGGCAAACCATCCACGTCAAGTCGTGCCGAGCGCGTCACGATGCCTGGAGCTCATTGAGCCTATCTCAACGCGCTTGAGCGCGTTTGGTATACCAGACGCCGATTTCAATCGGTGGATCGCTATCCGTGTATCCGTGTCGTATCCGTGGACGGCTGGCTGCTGCGTATTTAAGCGGCGAGTCTAAATCCACCTCCGTACCTGCGCCTTGTAGCGCCGGTAGTCGTCGCCGAACTTCTGCTCG
>JBBSGA010000530.1:0-3478 GCA_038254585.1 Chloroflexales bacterium
CGGAAGAAAGCTCGCCAAAGTCTTCGGGGCGATGCAGGCGCGAGATGCCGCTCGTGTGCTGGAGCAAATGGAAGACGGTGATGTACGCACCATCCTGGCTTCACTGTCGAACAAGCAGCAGGCAGCGATCCTCGGGACCTTTCCAACCCAGCGCGCCGCGACGATTATGCGTGCTACGCTGCGCGATGTCGGAAGCGAGCAGTGACACTGAGCGCGGTTAGCGGTGCCGCTTCGTGGGACGCGCCACCGGTCGACGGCACCGGCACTGCACACAGCAAGAACGTGCAGGTTAGCACAAGCGATGCACCGCCAAACGCATTCGCGGCGAGTCTGGCGGCGATGCTCGGGCCGCGTCATGTGGCTGCTCCCAAGGATGACAAGAGCGCCGCAATATCAGAGCTGAACGCGAGCCTCAAGGGTATGTCGGCCGAGCCTACCGTGGCTGGACCGGTCGGCGCAGGTGGTGGTAGTGCATTGAGTCCATCAGCCGCACTGGTCTCCGAAGCGCGGGCCGGCGCCAGCGGCGCATCGGTCACCACCGCAAATTCTGAGACTGACGCACTGAACCCCGACTTTCGCGCTCGGCTGGGGCGAGTAATTACACGGATGTCTGCGGAGTACGGACACGACGTTGAGCTTGTCGAAGGTTTCAGGCCGCAGGCTCGGCAAGAGTTTCTGTATGAGCAGGGCCGAACGCGTCCGGGCGACGTCGTAACATGGACCAAGTCATCGAAGCACACGCTTGGACTGGCAGCCGATGTGAAGATCGACGGGTCGTACGACAAAACTGTTGCGTACCAGCATCTGGCCCAGATAGCGGCACAGGAAGGGTTGCGAACCCTTGGCGCTCGTGATCCGGGACATGTAGAGCTGCCCAATCGCGGAGGAGCGGCCGCGTGGGGCTCGCTCGCTGATATCACGCAGGTGAACGAAAACGTTTCACGCGCTGTGGGACTGGCGCTGGCTCAAGGCAACCCAGCCGCACGTGATGTGACCCCAGCCGATGGCGATGTGCACGCGCTGAACGGCTTCCTGAGTCGCATGTCGCACGTCGGGGCTACCGCGCCGGTCACCGCATCTCAGCAGTCGGGGAGTAGGGGCGGCAGCGCTTCGAACGGCTTCGGGCACCAGCAGCACCGATCATCCGACGGCAATACGGCACAGAGAACAATCACTGGACCAGCACACGTTGCGAGCGTTGCCGATGCTGCGCAGATCGCACACGTGGCAGACGTGGCCCAGGTAGCACATCCCGGTGCAAGCTCCGCGCGGGTAGACGGAGCACCGATGGTAGCGCAAGGTGACGCAGCCGAACGAGTTGGACGGATGCTGGACGTGCGCGACGCCACGCCGGCGCAACCATTGTCGCACATGACGCTCGATCTGGACAACGCGAGCGGTGGCACTGACCGCATCACCGTTCAGCTTCGTGGCGGCGCCGTTGATACCGCCATATCGCTCGGCGACGCGAACAAGGCCAATCGCATGTCTTTACGCGTAGGCGAGCTGCAGCACGCACTTGAACATCATGGCCTGAATGCGAGCTCGATTCGCGTTGGCTCCACGGCCACTGATTCTGGCGCAGGATGGACCCCGCGCCGTGAAAGCGACCAGGACGCCCATCAGGGGCAGCCGTCGCCCAATTACCGGGACAACCGACAGGACGCGGATGAAGCCCGACAGCGCTCTCGCAAAGAGCAGCAGGGAGAGAAGCAGAAGTGATTGGAATCAATGGAATCACCGCGTCACGAGATACCTCGACGTCGGGCGCGACCGCGACCGGTGGAAGCAATGCACAGTCCGCGATAACGCAGGCAGCAGGCGGCGCGATGGGAAAGGATCAGTTCGTCAAGCTGCTGGTGACGGAGATGAAGAATCAGGACCCGCTCAACCCGATGGACGGAAAGGAGCTGGCGGCGCAGCTCGCACAGTTCTCGAGCGTGGAGCAGCTCATGAACGTTAACACAAAGCTGGACAATCTAGCGCAGCTGCTTCGGCCTCAGCCAGCAACTCCCGCCACAACTCCCGCCACGGATACTCCAGCGGCCGGTTGAGACGGTATCCAGGACGGTCGCAGTGCAACTCAAGTAGCTCAACCATCTTCATCATCATGCGCCGCAGTTCATCGGCCTCAACAAACACACTAGGACCTTTACATGCAACGCTCGCTCTTCTCTGCCGTCTCCGGCCTACGGAATCACCAGACCCGGATGGACGTGATCGGTAACAACATCGCCAATGTAAACACGACTGCCTTCAAGACTGGTCGCGCCACTTTTAAGGAGAGCTTCTCACAAGTGCTCACGGGCGCCACACGTCCAGCCGTGGGCCAGGGCGGCATCAATCCGCTCGAGGTAGGGATGGGCATGCAGCTCGCCAGCATCGACACGATCTTCACGCAGGGCAATCTGGAGACGACCGGCGTCACGACGGACATGGCGGTCCAAGGCAATTCATTCTTTGTCGTTGGTCAGGGCAGCAATCAGAGCTTCTTCACACGCGCCGGCAACTTCCAGCTCGATGCCGATGGTCGGCTGGTGTCTCCGACCAACGGCTTCGTGGTGCAGGGCCGCATGGCCACGAATGGAGTGCTGGGTGGCGCACTCACCGACATCAAGCTTCCAGCGGGGCAGACGGCAGCGGCCAAGGCGACGACTCAGGCGGGCCTGTCCGGAAACCTCGATTCTTCAGCACCGCTGATCGTTGCTGCCGACCCGGCCAACCCGACGGACGCCGAGCTCGCGGCACCGGAGAACGCGGGTTCGGTAACACAAACCTCCAAGGGGGTGTACGACTCGCTCGGTGTCAAGCACGACATAACACTTGTTGCGTGGAAGGTTGCGTCGAACAAGTGGGATATCAGGGTTGACCTTTCCAGCCTGAACGGTGGCGGCACGCCGTCCACCTTTGGACCCGGCTCGCTCACGTTCAAGAGCGACGGCACGCTCGACGCGGCGTCCTCCACCATTCCGGCGATCAAGTTCAAGCCCGCAGGCAACGCCGCCGACGTGTCAATCAAGCTAGATCCCGGCATGGGTGCGACGGGGATCACCTCGTTCGCGACCGGCAACTCTGCGCTGATCCGCGATCAGGACGGCTACACCGCTGGCTCGCTCGAGCGCATCACCGTGGGCCGTGACGGCACAATTGTGGGCTCGTTCTCCAACGGTACAAATCAAGCACTTGCTCAGGTTGCGCTGGCTAGCTTCAACAATCCGGAAGGGATGGAACGCGCCGGTGACAACATGTACACGGTGTCAGCGAACTCCGGCTCACCCGTGATCGGCTACTCGGGTCGCGAAACTTCCTCGACGATCGCCAGCGGCGCGCTGGAGATGTCCAACGTCGATCTGGCACAGGAATTCACGGAGATGATCATCACACAGCGCGGCTTCCAGGCAAATGGCAAGATGATCACGACGAGCGACGACATGCTGCAGGAGCTGGTCAACCTGAAGCGGTAGCCCCTACGGCAAAA